>NZ_JBIRXS010000051.1:0-31475 GCF_044389235.1 Rhodococcus sp. NPDC019647
TCCCGCGGTGGCCACGGAAAAGTGATCCTCGAACATCAGAAACGCGAGACCGACACCATGAACCACTTCTGGAAGTGGTTCGAGTTCGGCCCCTCTGACATCCAGACGCAGCAGTCGATCCGCCAGGTCAACAACCTGCACATGAAATACGCCCGGCAGATGCCCGGTCACTTCGCCAACAACGACGAATTCGTGTACACGATGTGCTGGATCGGCGCCGACATGCACAGGCTGCGGCTGCGCCTCGGCCTCCCGGGATACACCGAGAACCAGCAGATCGCATGCCAGAAATACTGGAACGAAATCGCGAAGTTCTTCATCAGCGAGAACGGTGACATCACCGGTTTCCCCCCCACCTTCCAGGGAATGCTCGACCACCTGGACTACTACGAGAACCTGCCCTGGGAGCACTCCGAGGAAGGTGCCCTCGCCTGCGAGCACCTCCTCCAGCAGTTCGACGAACGCTGGTTCAAGGGACCACTGAAAGGCCTGGGCCGCACGATCATCCTCGCCCTGCTCGACGAACCCGCGCACCGGGTGCACCGCCTGCCGTACCCGAGCAAATTCGCCCAGTGGGCGGTGATGAAGACGATGAAGACCATCATGTTCACACAGGAACGCATCGCCCCGGACCCGAAACTCTCCACCCCGGAGAAGAAACGGCGAGCGGCAGAGAAGTCAGCCGAGAAAACACAATTGCAGAACGCACCAGCATGACACTGTCGGGGGCTCGGTCGTCGCCCTGTTCAGGAAATGCGTCCGTTAGCGGTCGCCCTCGTGCTCGGCGTCGATCTCTACGTGCATGAGGACGTGGTGTATCTGACCGGAACGAACCCCGACGGCGCCGCGTCGGGCGGGCACCTTGCGGGCGCCGGTGGCGTTGAGTTCCCGCAGGATGTCTACCGCCGCCAGCAGTTCCGTCGCCGCGGTGCCACCGGCGAACCGCACCGCCTCCAACACGTGCGGCGTGACCTGCCGCAAATACCCGTAGGAGCCGTCCAAGGCGGCCAGGAGGCCGTGATCGCGCGGCAACCGGGGCGGGGCGGTGGCGTGCGCGCCGAGTATCCGCTCCCACCCGACCTTCCCCCCGCGAATCAGCCCACCGACCCGCTCGTCTGGGACGTTGGGGTCGGCCACGACGGCCAGGATCGCGTCCAACAGGGCCTGGCACCGGTTTCACGCGGTCACACGCACCAGCACGGTGCAGTCGCTTTCTGAATCTTCACGTCCAGGAAATGGGTCCGCTTCTCGCAGTAGTCGGACCACCGGTCAACTCGCTGAACCTCCCAGCACTCGGTGTCGCAACCACTCCCACCCCGTAACGCTCGACGCGGCCACCCGGCCGCACACGAGTGAAAGGCAGAACACAGACGATGTTTCGGCTCTCCTGGGCAATTGCCGCAGCCTTCACCATCGCGCTCCTGTGTGGCATCTTGATCGTCACACGGGACCTCGCCATCACCAACGACCTCTTCAAAGACGGTGTGGTACAAGCGCAAACAGTGGACAAGACCACCAACGACGCACTGGCGGGTGCGAAAGAACTTCCTCCCGCCAACGCCGCCATCAACCAGGGCCTGCCCGAGGTGGTGGGAGTCCTCGATTCCCTGACCCGCGCCGACCAGACACTGGGCGATCTCGGCACCCAGCTGGCATCACTCGGTGACGCCTTGAAGTCCGCCGAACCCCGCTGGGCGGCATCATCGACGCCGGTGCCGCGGCCACGGACCAGGCCAACGCCGCCGCCGTGCCCGCCGAGCAGATCGTGCAGACCCTCGCCGACGCCGACGGCAAGGTACAGACTCTGGGTCCGCTGTTGGATCAGTCCCTCGCCCTCGGGCAGGAAATCGACTCGAAGCTGCGGATCGCGCTGATCCTGCCCGTCATCGGGGAGTAACCGGTCGGGTGGTCGGGAGATTGGAGGCTGCCGATGGACGAACGATCACACCACCAAACTCAACGAACACGGTAATCAACTCGGCGTCTCCATTCTGCCGTATTCTCGGAAAGATTCCGCAATGAATCATGCGTCTGTCTCCACCAGTTCCCTCGCCGCGACAGTATCGACCTCACTGGCAGAACCATCGACGAGCACCGACGGGCATCGACGGATGTTTCGGCGGCACAGAGTCCGCCGGCATCAGACCTGGCTGCGTCGGCAGGGGGTACGTGCCGCTCACCGCGGAGGCGGAGGACTTCGCCGAGTTCGCCCGACGGTGGGCCCCCTACGGTGGGGCATCAGGGGAGGAAACGTTCTTGCGGTTTGGGATGAATACCTCCCGATTCAGCGAGCGGTTGTGGCAAGTCGTCGGTGAGGGCCAGCTCAGCAACGAAACAGCCGAGCGGTTTGCCGACGCCTACCCGGCACCGCCCGAGTGGCGGCACGGCAGTCCCCGAGACGAGAGCGTAAGCGCGGTCCCCGTCGTCGACAACGGCAGCCGGTGAACTGGTGACAGTGAACCGGTCCAGCACCCAGAGAACGAGCCGGCGCGACTGATGCGCGGCCACCACATGCTGCGGACTCAATGGCGGATATCCAAATGGCCTCTGCGGTGGAAGGTCACAGTCGTCCTGAGCGTTCCTCTCGCAGTCGCGGTCACACTGGGTGGGTTGCGGGCCCACACAACGCTGACGGAATCGGCAACCTTCGCCGACATGTCCGCGCAGGTTAAACTGCTGCCCGAACTTGTCGACCTGGACAATAACGCTGCAATCGTGGCGGGTACCCTCGCGCAACGCACGGTCACCGCGGAAAATGATCGACAGGCTCGACGACGCCATCGCCACACCCGCCGCAGCACCCCGAACCGCGCTCGATCCCCGCGCGTCCCAGTCGCTCGCTGAAGCGATCAGTGAAGCAAGAGCGCTGAGCGCACAAGCGAAGTCCGGGCCGACACAGACGGAGATGTTGACAGGACAGCGAAACACCATTCGCATCGCACTGTCTCAGGTCGTCGGGTCGATCATCGACCCGATCACCGATTCCGAAATCGCGACGCAGGCTCAGCAACTCGCCGACATGTGGGCTGCCCAAAAAACTCTGTTCGAGCAGGGCCTGTCCGTCGTCGAGCTCACCGCAATCATGCGCCGGGAATCGACGACGCCATCAGACGACGAAATAGGAACTTTCAGGGGGACACTACGTGCGGAAGCAGCGCTACTCGAGGCCCCAGCTCAACGCTACCCGGCCGGAGACCCCAACATCACAGTCATCGACGCCGAGATCGCCCACCGGACAGACCTGTTGAATCGGTCGAAAAACCGTGAACCCGACCTCGCCACACTCGACGACCTCAAACAGTCATTGTTCACCTCCGTCACCGCCTACACCGGCGCCGTCATCACGACCTCAACCGCGCTACGCGAGAATATTTCCTCGAGATCTGCGGCCCTGCGAGCAGCGGCGTGGCGCGACAGCGCCTTGGTAGCAGCACTATTGCTCGGTGGAGTCCTAGTAGCAGTACTCGTCGCATCGTCGCTTCTAACCCCGATGCGGCGACTGCGTGCCGGCGCCTTGCACATCGCCCACCACGAACTCCCGGCGGCCATCGCCCGCATTAAAATCGGCGACGAACCCGACACCGAGATTCGCCGCCTGGACCTGCGAACCGACGAAGAACTCGGCCAACTCGCGCGCGCCGTAGACGACATCCACGATCAGGCGCTGCGCCTGGCCGGGGAGCAGGCGCACATGCGACTGCAGACCCGCAGCATGTTCGAGACCCTCGCGCGCAGAAATAAGTCGCTTGTCGACCTCCAGCTCGAGCTAATCGAGAAGCTCGAATTCGATGAACGCGAACCCGATCGGCTCGAGCATCTCTTCCGTCTCGATCACCTGGCGGCACGGCTCCGCCGCAACGGCGAGAACCTGCTGATCTTGGCCGGTCACGCTGACCGCCGTGGCCGAACCGGGCCTCTTGCACTCGGCGACGTCGTACGGGCCGCGATATCCGAGGTCGAACACTACGAACGAGTGCGGTTGCAGACGGCCCCGGGCGGTGCGCTGACCGGCATCCCGGCGATTGATCTAGTGCACATGCTTGCCGAGATCATCGACAACGCGCTGCGGGCGTCGCCACCGCAGAGCACTGTGACAATCGACTTCACCCGCACGATCGAGGGCGGAACGACCATCTCGGTAATTGACCACGGCATCGGAATCACCCGGACGGATCTCGAACCGCTCAATGCGAGGCTCACCGAACCAACCGACCCCACACCTGACACCACCCGGCACATGGGCCTATTCGTGGTCGCCCAACTCGCCACCCGCCACGGCATCACCGTGCACTTGCGCCCGACCTCGGACACCGCCCGCCACGCCGGAATCACCGCCAGCCTGAAAATTCCAAGTTCCCTGCATGTCTCGGTGACCGAACCGGACACGCCGCTGCAGTACTTCACCAGAACGAAGACACCCCCGGCGCCATTCAGTCCTCAAGTCATCGGCAACGACGTGCCCAGTGCCACGGAGACGTTCAACTTCGAAGCCGCGATGAGACGAGGACCCGGACCGCATACCTGGCATACCCCTGCTCGTGGATCCGACGATATCGGACATCCGCTGCTGTCGCCGCCAGCACAGCACCTGCTTTCTAGACACCCGATTCCATCTGCAACGCCCGTTCTTCCCGCCGATCCGGACGGCACAGAAACCACCCCAATCTACCTAGGGATGGTGTCGGAATGGCTGACGGACCCCACCACACCCGCAGAAAACAACAGCAGCGAGTGGATCTCGACAGCGGACCTTGGCTGGTCCGCAGCACGCCACGCCGCAGAGAGTTCGGTCACCGGCGTCACCGAAGTCGGACTTCCACAGCGCGTCCCGAGAGCAAGGCTGGTTCCCGGCGCGATACCCAGCCCGGCGCCTTCCGGGAAGAAGTCACGCAATCCTGACTCGATCCGCGCGAATCTCGACGCCCACCACAGAGGTATCCAGGCTGGACGGATCGCGCTCCAAACCTCCAAACACGCCATTCCCGAATGAAATTTGAAAGGATCGGATCATATGCATCCAGCACCAGATCGTGCCCTGGACTGGCTCGTGTCGAACTTCGTTCACGACGTTCCTCGAGTCGTGCACGCAGTGCTGGTATCGACGGACGGTCTGCTCATGGCAGCAAACGACCGCCTTCCCGACGCTCGGGCGACCCAACTCGCCGCCGTGGCAGCGGGGCTCGCGAGTCTGGCCGCTGGAGCAGCCGATCTGTTCGACCGCGGCATGGTCGCCCAATCGGTAGTTGAAATGCCGAACGGGTACCTACTACTCATGAGTGTCGGAGACGGCTCGCAACTCGCGGTCCTTGCAACCGTCGAATGCCACTTACGACAGGTCGGATACGAAATGGCGTTACTCGTCGAGCGGACGGCCCCAGAGATACAGGCCCTGCCCAGGTCGCGGACGGCGGGCGTCGCAATTGAATGACCGGCGCGATCATCGAGCGAAACGGTCTGCGGAAGGATCCCGAACGACGCCGCCTTCACTGCGGGGACCGTCGGCTCTTTCACACCGTTTCCATGCCGAGTTCTTCGCGGCTCTCGCGCTCAACTGGATCCGATCATCTCCCGGAAACGGGAACCTTCACTGTCCGCCGCCCTCGATGCTGACGTCAACTGTCACTCCTTCGCCAACGCCTTTCATCGTCGGACGGCCGACTGCGCTGCGGCACCCGAGGCCAGCTTCTCCAAGAGTCCGATGAGCACGAGGCGCTCGGGCTCGGTGAGCGAGTCCGTCCACTGCTGCTCCCGCTGGTTGTGCACGGTGTATGTGCTGACGATCGCGTCGTGCCCGGCGTCGGTGAGGCTCAGCTGGACCGCTCGCCGGTCGGCGGTTGATGTTTCCTTCCTCAGCAGTCCGTCCCGCTCGAGGGTATTGACCAGGGCGGACACGGCCGCACGACTCATGCCGGACAACTGGGCGACCCGTTTGGACTCGCAGGGGCCGACGAGCCACAACACGAACATCACCCGGAAGCCGGGCCAGCTCCACCCACTGGGCCGGTGGACGCTCGACTCGAGGTCGTACACCAGGGCGCTGGTCACCCGGTGGAGTGCGAGGACCAGGCGCATGGAGACGGGGTCGACCTCGGGCAGTTCCGCGGCCGTCTGCTTCACGGCGAAATCGACGAAGGACAGGAAGTCGAGTTCGTCGGCGGGCGGAGTTGTCGAGGTCATGGCTGTGACGATAGCGCCGATCCGCCGCGAAATGATCAAAGCTTTGCTTTTTCTGTGAGGGCGGTTACATTGGACGGACAAGATGATCAATGCTTTGACTAATGAGGTGGTTTCCATGGCGACAACATCCTTCGCATCCTCGGCGGACCTGGGGGAGAAGGAACAGACCCTCGAAGTGCTGGCGGACGGCGTCTATGCGCTGACCGCCGAGGGGGATCCCAACATCGGTGCCATCGAGGGCGAGGACTTCGTCGTCTGCTTCGAGGCGCTCGCCACCCCGGTGGCCGCGCAGGACTGGCTGCGCAAGCTGCGCGAGCACACCGACAAGCCGGTCCGGTACCTGGTGCTCTCGCACTACCACGCCGTCCGCGTGCTCGGTGCGTCCGCGTTCGACGCCGAGACCATCGTCTCGCACGAGACCACCCGTGCCCTCATCGAGGAACGCGGAAAGGAAGACTGGGCAAGCGAATTCGGCCGCATGCCGCGCCTGGCCAAGGCCGCCGACTCGGTGCCCGGACTGACGTGGCCCACCCTGACGTTCGCCGACAAACTCACCATCGACCTCGGCGGCGGACGCGGCGACCTCGTGCTCCAGCACTTCGGCCGCGGGCACACCGAGGGCGACATCACCGCGTGGCTGCCGAAACAGAAGATTCTGTTCGCCGGCGACCTCGTGGAGGCGCAAGCCGCGCTCTACACTGGCGACGCCTTCCACCGCGACTGGTCCACCGGCACCCTCGATGCGATCAAGGCGCTCGACGCGGAGGTCCTGATCGGCGGACGCGGCGCCGTCTCCCACGGGCGGGACGCCGTCGACGCCGCCATCGAGCAGACCCGCCACTTCATCGAGGTCATGCTGGCCGAGGTCGGGGCGGTGCAGCAGCGCGGCGGCACCCTGAAGGAGGCGTTCGATGCCACCCACGCCGCACTGAACGAGCAGTACGGGCACTGGCCGATCTTCGAACACTGCCTCCCCTTCGACGTCTCCCGCGTGTGGGACGAACTGTCGGGCATCGAACGGCCCGTCATCTGGACCGCCGAACGTGACCGCGAGGTCTGGGACCAGTTGCAGGGCTGACGTCCGTCACCGTTTCACAGGGCTGACATCCGTCACCGTTTCACACTGACAAGGCGAGGACCATGGGAAGACGACACACCCGCGGCGGCACGGTCACCGTCGTGGGCAACGGCCCGGTGGGGCAGACGACGGCGTTGCTGCTGGCGCGCTGGGGAATACCGGTGACTTTGCTCGATGCACGGGCCGAGCGTGACCCGATCGGATCGAAAGCCATCTGCCAGCAGCGGGACGTCCTCGAGATGTGGGACGCGATCGGCGTCGGCAGGCAGCTGGCCGACGAGGGCGTGACGTGGGGGTGCGCCCGCACCTTCCACCGCGACCACGAACTGTTCGCGCAGACGTTCGTCGACCGCGGCATCTCGTCGTTCCCGCCGTTCGTCAACATCTCCCAGGCACGAACCGAGGAACTGCTCGACGAGCGGATCGCGGCCACGCCGTCGATCGACGTTCGGTGGGGATACCAGGCCACGTCCGTGGATCAGGACGAGACCGGCGTGACCATCACCTGCCGCACCGGCTCCGGGGAGGAGACCGTCACCTCGGACTACGCGGTGGTGGCCGTGGGGTCGCGGGGCAGCGCGATCCGGCGGCAGCTGGGTGTCACGTTCGACGGTCGTTCGTTCGACGACAAGTTCCTGATCTGCGACATCGCCGCCGACATTCCGGGCTGGGCCGACGAGCGCCGCTTCTACTTCGACCCAGAGTGGAACCCGGGCAGGCAGGTGCTCATCCACCCGTGCCCGGACTCGACGTTCCGCATCGACTGGCAGGTGCCCGGCGAGTACGACCTCGAGGCCGAGGAGAAGTCGGGTGCGCTGGACGCGCGGATTCGGAAGATCATCGGCGACACCGACTACCGGATCGTGTGGAAATCGGTGTACCGCTTCCACTCCCGGGTCGCGAACCGGATGCGCGTCGACCGGGTGCTGCTCGCCGGCGACGCCGCGCACATCGTGTCCCCGTTCGGGGCGCGCGGCCTGAATTCCGGTGTCGCCGACGCCGAGAACGCCGCGTGGAAGCTCGCATTCGTCCTGCGGGGCTGGGCCGACGAGTCGCTGCTCGAGACGTACCACACCGAGCGGCACGCGGCGGCCGTCGAGAACATCGCGGTCACCACGGCGACGATGGATTTCCTCGTCCCGCAGTCCGAGGACCAGCACCGGCACCGGCACGACGTGCTCACTGCGGCGGTCACCGACCCGCACGCACGGGCACACGTCGACAGTGGGCGTCTCGCCGAGCCGTTCTGGTACATCGAATCACCCTTGACCACAACCGATCCGGAACGACCCTTCGCCGGGCGCCCCGAGCGTGGCTGCACCCCGGCCGCCGCGCCGGGAATCCTCGTGCCCGACACCCCGGTGACGCTGCGCGGCGGTGCCGGCAGCCGGCTCCGCGACATCGCCCGGCACGGCATCCTGCTTCTCGCGGGTGACGGCGTGGACGTCGACGCGATCCGCAGCGCGGCACTCGCAGCGGTGCACACGCCGATCCGCCTCGTCCGGCTGTCGGAGATCGACGGAACCGGCGTCCTCACCGCCGCCTTGGACGCGAAGCCCGGCGAGGTGTGGGTCATCCGCCCCGACGCCTACATCGCGGCGGTCACCGACACGGTCGACGGGCTGGTGTCCGCGCTGCACCGAATCACCGAACCCGTCGTCACCGTGCTCATTTCCGTGCCAGCCGTTCCGGATCCAGATCCAGCCGTCGCAGCAGCTGCACGTTGAGGCGTCCATGATCGCCACGCGCCGGCCACACCCGATCCTCTGGTTGCGCGAATTCGCAACCGGTGGATGCGGTGGCGGTTGGTGCTGGAAATGAATAACGGGACACCGATGCTGCACCACGGCGGTTCGCCCCGTCACCATAGGAGCGGACACTGTGGGACTGCACCCCCGCGGTAGTGGCGGAGCCTTTCCGCCCGGTGGTGGTATTCGCAGGCCATGCGAATAACCAACTCAGACGTGGACGATCCTGCGGACCCGGCTCGGGTGGAGCCGGCAGCGGCCCGCACGTCGGGCAGTCGAACGCGACGAGGATGCCATCGTCGCCTGGCGCGAGAACGAGTGGCCGCGGATAAAAAAATTGCGCGGCGCCGAGGTGCGTGGATCTGCTTCCAGGACGAAAGTGGTGTGTCGCTGCTCCCGGTGGTCCGTGCAACCTGGGCGCCGCCGCCGTGACCGCCACGAATCCAGCTGCATGTCCGAGCGCCTGGGTACGCTGCCGACGCTGCAGCCGGGGAATGCGACACCTGTGTCTGCACGGGGGATCGCTGCGGGCATCCCACGCGATCGAAGCGAAGTGAAAAAGTAAGGGGAGGAATACATATGAACTTCTTCGACGCTCCGGCGGCCGAGAATCTGCATCTGACGAACTGGACTGCCTGGGGCTGGCTGGGCGGATGGGCGACGCTGCTGCTGGCCGTGCTTGTCGGTGCGGTGGCCGTGTTCGCCGCCCGCACCGCCTACTGGAAACTCGGCGAGGGCTGGTGGTGGCTGTGGCCGCTCGCCGCCGTCTTGTGGGTGGCCTCGATCCGGGTCCTGGCAATAGCCCTGAGGGATCTGAGCCGCCACAGCAGCATCTCACAGGTGGCGGGCGCGATCTGCTTACTCGGTGCTCTGGTCAGCACCGCCGCGTTCTACCCGGCGATCAGAGCTGCCGATACCGTGTTCGGGGACCCCTACTACAGCAACGCATCGCGGCTCCGTTTCTTGGTGGGCGCCGTTCCCTCGGTCGTGGTTTTCATCTCGGCGATTACGGTCGTGTTCAGCGATTTGCACAGCCGAGGAGAATTGCTCGAGGCCCTGTTCCGGCTGTTGATCAGTATCGCGGTCCTGGGTCTCATCGTCGGTGGCATCGTGAGGGTCGTTTTCTTGGTGAACAACGGCCGCTCCAGCTATCGCTTTTGATCGGCAGCCGAAGACGTATGTTCAGGCTCCTCGCGGAGTAGACGGGCGGCGGGTGGCTCCGAACCGGCCTTGTCCGCCAAACTCGAGGCTGCTTCCCGCTTCGGTGAGGCGTAGTACGAAATCTCCGACGCGGGGCCGTATTCCGGAGATGTCCTCGTAGAGGATTCCTGACCCAGCCGGCCCGGCTGGGTCAGGCCGTCGTGGGAATGGTGATCTGCTCTCGGCCGTCGATGGCAGAGAGTAGATAGTGCGGGCAGGTGACCATCTGTCGAGGCACGGGAAGTGCCCGGCGGTCGGTGTCGAGATAGAGGCGGTACGCGAGCTGCCCGTGTCGATGGATACCGGTGTCCGGGTCGACAGCACCGAGGAAGTACCCGTGCGCGCCGTCGGCGGTCGAGAAGATCGCCCGCGCCCACTCGGCGGGCTCCGCGGGGCGCAGATACCGTGGCCGGCCCGTCTGCGCGTCGACGGTGTGCACGAGGACCGTGACCGCGAACCCGGCCGCGGCCGGGAACCACTCCTCGGCCGCGACGTCGAACGGTGCGATGGAGGTGTGGATCCGCAGCTCGATGTCCGTTCCGGTGCGTGCCGGCGCCGTGATGGTGTGCGGATCCACCACGACGTCACCGGTGGCCAGGTTTGGCAGCGCCTTGTCGGTGTCGGGGCGGATGCTGCCGGGATCAGCGGACATGGGGCAAGGGTACGGGCCGCCGATACCCGGCCGGCGGGGTGACGGCGATTCGTCCGACCGACGATCGATCCGGCAGCATATGGCGCTGACCGGCGGTGACGGCATGTCCCCTGAATTGGTGCGCTGGCCACGAATTCCGAGTTTCCAGCGCTCTTTCGAAGCCGCCGAGAGGCACGGTTCTGATCACCGCCCCCCAGGGCAGGATGAGACCGTGAGCGACCGAACCACAGCAGAACTCAAGCGTGAACTCGTCATGCTGGCCTACGTACGCGACCGTCTCCGGGCCTCGGAGGGCGAAGACTTCCGTATTCCGACCACCGCCGTCGACCAGGTTCTCGATTAGCTCAGCAGCCTCGAGCGATCACCGTGGGATCCGAACTGATCCCATTCATGCAGAGTCGGGGAATCGGTCACCGATGTTTCGGGTTGGCCGTAACAGGCCGGCTGCTGCCCCCACGGTGGAGTATCGATGGCCTGGCGTGATTCGCTCCAGCGACAGCCGGTCCTGCACCACAACAAGTGCCTATTGGGCGAAACTGGGATCGTCGCGGTGGACCTTGCGCAGCAGTGCATCGAACATCAACTGTTCTGCTCCGCGACCGGGAGCGACGAAACTTCGTGCGACCCGGGAACTCACTTGTGCGGCGGATGCGCTGACCGGCTGGAGCGGCCGGCCGGTGGACTGGGCGGCGAGTTGGATCTCACACGCGCGGTTGAGCACCCAGAGGCGATAGAACGCGACCCCCAGCGACGGGCCGTGTGCGAGCAGTCCGTGATTACGCAGGATCAGCAGAGGTTTGTTTCCGAGAGCGGCGAGCATGCGCGGTACTTCGCCGTCGCGGACGGTGATGCCCTCGAACTCGTGGTAGGCGACCGCGTCAGCGATTTGTGCGGCGTAGAAGTTGTCCGGTGACAAGCCCTCGTCCAGGCATGCCACAGCGGATCCAGCCGTGGTGTGGGTGTGCATCACGCAGTGCGCGTCGGGCACTGTGCGGTGGATGGCCCCGTGGAAGCGGAAGCCGGCGGGGTTGGCCGAGTATGAGCTGTCACCGACTAAGTTCCCGTCGAGGTCGACCTTGATGAGGCTCGAGGCCGTGACCTCCTCATACATGAGGCCAAACGGGTTCATCAGATATGTCACGGTCTCGCCGGGAACACGAAGTGAGATGTGGTTGAAGATCATCTCACCCCATCCGAGCTGCGCGAGCAGCCGGAAGGTGGCGGCTAGTTCGAGCCGGGCTTGCCACTCTTCCGCCGGAATTTGTTCAGGAACGGCTCTGTCGGAGTAAATCGTTGTCATCGAACTTCTTCCATGTGTACGGCATCTCTCGCGCGATGTGGACTACCTACCGGCAGGCGTGTCGGGGGTGCGCGTATCGCGGGACGGGGACGCACGCGTTGCGGCGCGATTGTGCTGCGGAACAAAAGGCTCGGACGTATTGCGGGGTCGGCGCTCTGTGATCTGGGCGTCCGAATGCGTGGATGATGCCAGCACCGAGTGTTGGCCGCAGAACGCCGCTTCAGTTCGAGCGGAGTCCCCGTCAGGAAGGGGGTCGCCGCGGTCGGGTCAGCTGCGGTAGTTCGTGAAGCCGCCGTAGAGGACTTCGGGGACAGGCTTACCTTGGGCGCGGAGATGCTCGGGATAGTCCCGGAAGGTACTGGCCGCGTCGAAGACGGCGACGACGTTCTGTTTGTCGTCGAGGATCAGCATCGCTCCTTCGATGATGAAGAAGACATCGGTTTCTTCGGCGTCGTCGGCCACCTTGAGGGTGTGCCTGGATCCGGGCGGTTCGAACAGGAATGATCCTGCGGTGTTTGCCGGCGCGTCGTCATACTCGAGATAGCGCCAGCTGCCCTTGAGCGTGAAGGCGTAGACCGTGCCGGTGTGGGCGTGGGTGGCGAGCTGGACCCCGGCGGCAAATCGGATTCGGACGGCGAAGACTGCCTTTTCGACGTGGGCGAACAGCAGCTTGAAGTTGACTCCGTGGTCTCCGTACCAGTCCTCGGCTTCGGGGAAATCGTCGGAAGCGATGTGGAGGAACTCGGGGAATCCTGCGGGTGTGGAGGACGGATTAATAATGCCGGGGGTCGAGATGGTCATTTTTCTCCTGTTTATCCGATTTTCGATTCACACGTCGAACAATGGTTGAGACCTTCTTCGCGCATTCTGTTGAATCAGATCTAGCGACGTGTCAAGCACTGGAAGCGCATGGGTGAACGTCACGCTCAGCCCATTAAGGGTGACCCGCGACACAGCCTTTGTAAACGCCGAAATCGTGGGTTTGAAGCAAACAAAAATTGCGTTTTCCAGCGGATCAGCTCGATGTACCGTTTTCGGCGTCGCCCGGGAGGGGCTTCCAAGGCGCGCCTGTCGTGCTATTTGCCAAGATCCACTGTCGCAAGGGAAATCGTGTGAATCAGGAACATTCGGGAAAAGTTGTCATCGTCACCGGTGGGGCGAGCGGTATCGGGGAGGCGACGGTCTGGAAACTGCTCGAAAACGGGTTCCGGGTAGTGATTGCCGATGTCGATGAGGAGGGTTCGGCGGAGCTTGTCGACAAGGCGACGGACGCGGGCTGGGGGGCGACGGTTCACGCAATCCCGGTCGACGTCAGATCCTTTGAAGATGTGCAGCAGTTGGTCACCGGCACCGTGGAACGGTTCGGGCAGCTCGACGTGATGTTCAACAACGCGGGAATCGGGGTGGGTCGACCGCTGATCGAACACGACCCGACCCGCGACTACGATCCGGTCATTGCGATCAATCAGACCGGTGTGTATCACGGAATCCTGGCCGCGGCCCGACAATTCGTTCGGCAGAAGTCGGGTGGGGTGATCATCAATACCGCGTCGATCTACGGTTACAGTGCTGCTGATCTGGTGTTCACCTACAGCGCCAGCAAGGCGGCTGTCATTTCGTTCACACGGTCCGCGGCCTTCGAGTTGGCGCCCTACGACATCCGAGTCGTAGCTGTTGCTCCCGGTCGAGTGCGCACTCCGATCTTGTCTCAGTTCACCGAGGAGCAGAACCGGATCTTTGCCGCGGAACAGCTGCGGGACCGCCTGACCGAGCCATCCGAGATCGCGGACGTCGTCGCGTTCCTGGCGTCCTCGGAGTCGAACGCCATCAACGGAACCGTGGTGAACGCCGAGGACGGCTATTCGGTGTTCAAGAACCGTTTCTGAGCGCGTAGCGGCCGCGGTGGAGGCACATTGGTGTTGAGTGCGGTAGGTGCCTCCATCGCGGCGATCCGGTCATGCCTCGATCAGCTATGTGTGCCAATCGGTTGGACGAGGACCTTCGCCTGCGTCTTGTCCAAAGTCAGCGCGTCGAACCCTTGCGACACGATGTCGGTGAGGGCAATCTTCTTGGTGATCAACGGGCGTACGTCGATGGCCTTGGTGGCCATCAGGTCGATGACCTGCGGGAAATTGTGACGGTAGATGAAGGTGGAGACGATCCGGATCTCGTTGATCATGACGAGACCGAGGTCGACGGTGGGCGGTGTGGCGAATACCGAGAGAACAACGAGCTCACCCTCCTTCGCCGCAATCCGGAGTGCGGTATCGAGTGTCGCTTGCACGCCGGCGGCCTCGAACACGACGTCGACACCGCGTCCGCCGGTGCGGTCGGCGATCAGGTGCTCGGCGGACATGTGGCGCGCGTCGATGGTGGTCGCGCCCAGGGCCGCGCCGATGCGCAGCCTCTCGGGTTCGATGTCGACGAGAAAGATCTCGCGGGCACCGGCGGCTTTCAGTGCGGTGGCGGTCATGAGACCGATTGGTCCGGCGCCCATGACCGCGACACGGTCGCCGACGGTGAAGGAGCTTTCGGTGATCGCCCGGAGCACGACGGCCATGGGCTCGACCATCGCGGCTTCTTCCAGCGACAGCGTTTCGGGAATGCGGTGCGCCATGTAGTCCTCGATGATCACGAACTCGGCGAATCCGCCGTCGTCGTTGAAGCCGAGGAGCCCGGCCTCCCCGGCCCGAAAATTCCCCAGGTTGTAGTGACCGCGCCGGACGTGGCCGGAATCGAAGTCCTTGAGGATGGGCTCGACGGCGATCTTGCCTCCGACGGTGACTCCCCGGGCGTCCGGCCCGACTTCGACTACGGTGCCGGAGATCTCGTGTCCCATGGTCAGTGGAGCGCACCTGCCCGAAAGCTTGTGTGGTTCATCGAGGGAGACGCCCAACGGAGTCTTGCTCATGTCGTGGTGAAAGGCATGCAGATCGCTTCCGCAGATTCCTGTCCAGGCCACCTGCACCTTGACCTGGCGTCCGAGGGAGGGCCGGACTGGCACCTCCTGGACTCGGATGTCACGCACACCGTGCCATACGGCTGCCTTCATACGGGTATCCCTTCTCGTTGGGTTCGTGCTGTGAACGGGGCGCGGAGTTGGCCGGCCCCGCTGCGGGGGTCTCCCGACGCGGCGGAGCCTGTGCGGCGACAGAAATCCATGAAAGCGCGTGCTTTTCGGGTGGCTCGTTGCCCGGTAGTGGTGACCAGTGCGACGGACACCGGATCGAGGGTGTCGGTGATGTCCAGCTGCGCCAAGGGCAGGCCCTCGTAACTGTGCAGCACTTGTGGGCGTTGTAGCAGGATCGACCATGCGCGTCCGCGGGCCACCAACGCCCGGATCGCTTCGGCGCTGCGACATCGGTACTGCACGTGGGGGGTTGTCCCACGCCGCTCCAACTGGCGGAGGAAATGGTCGCCAATCGGGGGAAGATCGAGCAACGCCATCGGCTCGGCCGCCAGGTCGCCCAGGGCGATGCGTCCGTGTTCGGCGAGCGGGTGTGTCGCCGGCAGCACAATATGCGCGGCGGTGGTGTACAGCGGTGTGACGTCGAAGCCGGGTTCGATCCCGATGTCATACATCATCGCGACCTCGCAACTGCCGTCGGTGAGGCGCTGGTGCAGGCCGGTCACGGAGTCCTCGACGACCTCGAGCACCAGGTCGGGGTGATGGCAGGGCAGTTCGTCGACCAGGGTCGGGAGCAGGAGTGGAGCGAGGGTCGAAAAGCAGCCGACGGTCAACGACCCACTCAGCGTGGTTCCCAGGCTTCGGACGTCGGCTTCGACCACACCGGCATGTTCGAGCAGTTCTCGGGCGTGCGCGAGCAGCGTTTCTCCGCCCTGTGTCAGGGTCAGGCCCTTGGCCTTTCGCCTGATGACGAGTTGCAGGTCGAGCGTCTTCTCGAGTTGGGAGACTGCAGAGGAGACCGCGGTCGCAGAGATATGGTGATGCTCAGCCGCGGCTGCGATGGTCCCAGTCTCGGCGGCGGCGACAAAGTACTCGAGTTGCCGCAGCGAGATACGCACGTCGGTCATTGCACGAGCCCGCTCAGTTGACCGGCACCGATTCGTCGAGGTCACTGCCTTCCTCGGGTGTCCGGGTTCGGAGGTCGGTGCCCCCGACCTCGGTGGCGGTGGTGACTGCAATTATCGACACCAGGCTCAGGGCGATGATGTAGAGGCCCACGGAGGGGGACCAGCCGGTGGCGTCGATCAGCGCCTGCGCGATCAGGGCGGCGAACGCGCCGCCGAGGACGGCGCCGAGGGCGTATCCGATGGAGACTCCGGAGTAGCGGACTTCGGCGGGGAACATCTCCGCATACATGGCGGACATCGGTCCGTAGGAGATGCCGATACCGACGGTCAGTAGCACGACGGCGAGGCCGTAGAGCCAGATGTTGGCGGTGTCGATGAGCAGGAACATCGGCACGATCCAGACGATCAGGGCGAGGTAGCCGATCTGGAAGGCGCGGCGCCGGCCGATGCGGTCGGACAGTGCCCCACCGAGCAGGGTGGTGGCGATCCAGACGGCGGCGGCGATCGAGGTCATCGCCAGGACCTGGGTGCGGTCGAGGCCGACCGTCCGCGTTGCATACGAGGTGAGGAAGGCGATCAGCAGGTAGCCGGCGGCGCTGCTGCCGATGAAGATCAGTGCGCACTGCACGACGGGCTTGGTGTGGCGGGTGAAGAGGTCTTTCAGCGGGGCCGACGACTGGCTGCGTCGCTGGCGGAGTTCTTCGAAGACGGGGCTTTCGTCAACGGTGCGGCGGATGAGGTAACCGACGCCGATCAGGGCAACGGAGATCAGGAACGGGATGCGCCAGCCCCAGCTGGTGAACTGGGCGGGTGAGAGGGTGGCGGTGAGCGCGGTCAGCATCAATGATGCGGCGAGCATTCCGATCGGCACCCCGAGTTGGGGGTAGGCGCCGAACAGGCCGCGCCGGTCTCGCGGTGCGTGTTCGACGGCCATGAGCGCGGCGCCGCCCCATTCGCCGCCGGCGGAGAATCCCTGGACGATGCGCAGGGTGATGAGCAGGATCGGCGCCCACACGCCGATCTGGGAGTAGGTGGGCAGCAGGCCGATCAGTGCGGTGGCCCCGCCCATCAGCAGCAGGGTCAGCACCAGCATCCGTTTGCGGCCGACCCGGTCACCGAGGTGTCCGGCGATGACCGCGCCGAGGGGGCGGAACAGGAAGCTGATGCCGATGGAGGCCAGCGCGAGCAGTTGCGCGAGTCCGGCGTTGGCGGTCCCGAGGGGCTCGAAGTAGATCTTGCCGAAGACCAGTGCGGCGACGCTGGCGTAGATGAAGTAGTCGTACCACTCGATGGCGGTGCCGACGAGGGTGCCGGCCAGGACGCGGCGTTCGGTGTTGATGTCGGGTGAGGACACCCCAGGGGCGGGTGTGGACGCGGTCATGACACTCCAGACGGGGAAGGGGGAGGAGAAACGCGGGGAGCGAAGGAGGGAAGGTCGTGGTGGGTGGGGCCGGGACTGTGTTCAGACGACGGCAGGTCGTGTGAGGAAGTTCTTCAGGTCGAAGCCGGGAGAGAGGACCTGCTCGGGGGTGGGCCGCGCGTTCGTGGCCAGGACCTTGCGAGCGGTCATGTGGACACGCGGCTGGTTGACCGATTCGACGCAGGCCAGCGCGCTGTCCTGGAAGCGGAAGACGGAGAACTTTCCGGACGCGGGGTCGCCGTGCAGCACGGTGCGGTCGGGACGGGTGGCCACTCCGGCGATCTGCAGTTTCTCGGTGCCCTGGTGGCTCCAGAACCAGGGCAGCTCAGCGTATTCGGTGGGTGTGGCGGTCAGGGTGCGGGCCAGTGCTCGGGCTTGATCGACCGCGTTCTGCACCGATTCGCGCCGGGTCGATGTCCCGGCGTGGCGGCAGGGAAAGTGGGCGCAGTCACCGATCGCCCATACATGGTCGTCCGGGGTCCTCAGATAGGTGTCGACCTCGATGCCGTGGGTGGTGGGTAAACCGGCTGCCGCGGCGAGTTCGGTGTTGGGGTGCACGCCGATACCGATGACGACGAGGTCGGCGGGATATCGGGTGCCGTCGCCGCCGAGGGCGGCGGCCACCCGTGCACCGTCGGGTTCGAGTGCGGTGACGGTTTGCCCGAAGACCAGGCGGATGCCGGCGGCGGTGTGGGTATCGGTGAAGTACCGTGCGGTCTCCTCGGAGACGGCGCGGGCCATCGGACGTCGGCCGTATTCGAGGACGGTGACGGCGAGTCCGCGGGCGCGGGCCGCGGCGGCGAATTCGAGTCCGATGAACCCGGCACCGACCACGACGACCGACTGGGCCGTGTCGAGGGCCGCGTGCAGAGCCGCCGCGTCGGTGATCGTCCGTAGATAGTGGACGCCGCCGAGTTCGGCTCCCGGCACGGTGAGGGTGCGGTTGCGGGCGCCGGTGGCGAACACCAGGTGCGAATACTCGAAGGTTTGCCCGTCGGCCAGGGTGATCGTGCGGGCGGCTCGGTCGAGGCCGGTGATCCGGTTGTCCTCGATCAATGTGGTTGCGGTGTCGGTGAAGAAGCGACCGGCCTTCAGGGGAAGGGGTTGCGGAGCGCTGCCCGCGACGAGGAAGTCCTTCGACAGCGGTGGCCGTTGGTAGGGCAGTCCCGGCTCGGCGCTGATCAGGGTCACGGGGGCGGTGCAGCCCTCGGCGCGCAGTGAGTCCGCCAGCTGCACACCGGCGTGTCCGGCGCCGGCGATGACGATGTGCTCCACGACTTAGACCTGACTCTCGGGGAGTTCGACCTCGAGGTCGAGGAGGTCGGTCGTCTGGATCTGGCAGCCCAATCGGGACCGGGTGGCATCGCGGGGTGCGGCGGTACAGTCGAGCATCTCGTCCTCGTCCTCACCGATCGGTGGGAGCTGGTCGAGGTACGCCTCGCGCACGTAGACGTGGCAGGTTGCGCACATCGCCTGGCCGCCGCATTCGCCGACGATGCCGGCCACGCCGTGGGTGACGGCGGCGCGCATCACTGATGTTCCGGGATCGACGTCGAGAACGTCGGTGTTCCCGACGGGGTGGTGGAAGGTGATCTTTGCCATGACAGCGTGCCTTTCAGAGGTTCCAGGTGACGGGCAGGGTGGTCAGTCCGCGGAAAACCCATCCGTCGCAGGTGCTCTCGCGGTTGTCGTCGACTCGGAGGGTGGGGAACCGCTCGTAGAGCAGCGGCACGGCGATCTGACCGATCGAGATCTTGGCGGCCCAGTGGCCGGCGCACAGGTGCACACCGCTGCCGAACGCGAGATGCGGTTGCTTGGGGCGGAAGACATCGAAGGAAGCGGGATCGCCCTCGAAGTGGGTTTCGTCGCGGTTGGCCGAGCCGACGACGACCCCGACCGGAGCTCCGGCGGGCAGACCGATCCCACCGAGGGTGACCGGGCGGGTGGTCTCGCGGGGGTACATCCCGATCGGGGACAGCCACCGGGCGGCCTCGTCGAACACCGCCGGCCACAGCGTCGGGTCGGCGAGTATCCGCTGGTGCTGGTCACGGTGCCGATCGAGGGCCCAGACCATGTTGGTCACCATGTGCTGAGGCTCGTTCATGCCGCCGGTGATGGTCAGCTTCACGTTCGCGGCCACCGCCTTTCGGGGCAAACCGCTGGACACCAGCGCGGAGGTCATCGACTCATTCGGATTCGCCTCGTAGAAGGGGATCAGCTCGTCGAGCAGCGCATCGACCTCGGTGCGGGCGGTCTCGGCTGCCGCCCAGATGGTCGGGTCGTCGAGCAGGTTGCCGGTCCCGGCGATGAACGCATGCGACCAGCGGCGCATCTGTTCGGGCTCGACTCCGGGCAACCCGAGCAGGTCGATGAGATTTTGTGAGGCCACCGGGGCGGCGTAGTCCCGGTTCAGCTCTGCCGCTTCGGGTCCGGCCTCGGCCACCGCCTCGAGATAGGTGCGGGCATTGCGCTCGAACACCGGCGCCCACGCCTGCTTGATCGATTTCGGTCGCAGAGTGGGATTGACGGCCTGACGTTCGATCGCATGCTCGGGATCGTCCTTGCGCAGCATCGGGTTCTCCCCGAGGGCCCGGGTCATCGTTGCTCCGCTCCCGCTGACCTGCACGCTGAACGTCTGCTGATCCAGCTCGATGGCGTGGCACTCGGCGTAGCCGGTGACCAGGTACTTGTGCACCGCCGGTACCCACGCGACGGGGGATTCACGGCGTAGCCGCGCGTACACCGCGTACGGGTCGGCGGCCAGGGCCTCTGCGGTCACCCAGTCGGCGGTCGGCGCCGGTCTCGCGGACCCCGACGCGGCCGGCGAGCCGGAATCACGGGTGGTCGATATGTTCGGGTGCGCCTCCAGGGACGCAGCGGGTGCGGCGTACGGGCAGATCGCCGCACCCGCGGCAGGGGAGGGCGCGGGCATGCTAGTCATGAGTTCGACTCCCAGATAGAGGTGTTATCGGCATCACAGTGGGTCACTGGTGCCATTCCACATCACCCACAACTGTTAGTAAACTGCGTAAAATTGCTAAACTTTCCCGATTGGATCGAAGAATCGTGCCTGGTTTCACGCTGCGACAACTGGAACTGTTCGCCGCCCTGCCCAACTATTCGACACTCAGCGCCGCCGCAGCCGACCTGCACATCTCCGAATCGGCGCTCTCCCACGCTGTTACCGAGCTGGAAAAAGTGGTCGGGGAACAGTTGTGCGTGCGGCGTAAGGCGCGGGGTCTGCAGTTGACGCCAGCGGGGCAGTTCTTCGCCGACCGTGCCCGCGCCTTGCTCGCGGACGCCGACGAGTTGATCTCCGCGCTCGCCGCCGAGCGTGGAGAGCTGACCGGGCCGGTGAAACTCGGCTGCTACACCGGTTTCTCGAGCACCGTGCTCCCACCCGTGCTCGACGGGTTCGCCCGCGCGCACCCGCGGGTGGAAATCGGTGTCAGCATCGGCACCGATGACGAGTTACTGCCGGCCCTGTTCTCCGGCCGACTCGACGTCGCGATCGTCTACGACATGTTCTTGCCGGACGGCCTCGCCCGAAAGACCGTCTACGACACCGAGGTCCTCGCGGTACTACCGGCCGACCATCCCCGGGCCAACCAGCGATCCCTCGATCTCGCCGACCTGATCAGCGATCCCTTCATCATGCTCGACACCGCTCCGAGTGCGGCCAACACCAGAAAGATCTTCACCGAACGCGGCCTCGAACCGAACCTGCTGGTGAGCGTGCCGAACCTTGAGTTGGTGCGGGTCCTCGTCGGACGCGGGCTCGGCTACAGCCTGCTGATGTGGCGGCCGAACTACGCCACGACCACCCTCGAGGGCCGGGAGGTCGTCATGTTGCCGTTGCGCCCGCAAGCCGGTGCCACCTCAGTCGTCGCTGTTTGGCCGCAACACACGACACTCAGCCGTCGTGCAGTCGCCCTTCTCGACCACCTCTCAGCCAGCCTGGCGCAGGCCGACCTCCACGCCGATTCACCGTCGAATCCGTGAACCGGGTGGCGGGCACCGAGATCCTGCGGAGGCGGGCACGTCCCTTGTCGTGGTCGGTTCCGGGTCGTCTACGAGATCTCTATGCGTCGGTCAACGGGGTGGATGTCGACACGGTCGCTGATCCTCGCTCCTGCACCGATCGTTGCACACTCGCTCGGCTGCATTCCGATAGTGACTACTGAATGGCATGTTGGTCAGTGCTTGATGCCGAGAACGCGCAGCGCGTTCTGCTTGAAGATCAGGGGCGTGACCTCGGGTTTGATGTCGAGGTTCGCGAAGTCCTTCATCCAGCGGTCGACCTGGATGACGGGGAAGTCGGAGCCGAAGAGCACCTTGTTCCGCAGCATCGAGTTGGCGGCCTTGACCAGCTGCGGCGGGAAGTATTTCGGTGACCACCCGGACAGGTCGATGTAGACGTTGGCCTTGTGGGTGGCGATGGAGATCTGCGCGTCCACCCACGGCACGGCCGGGTGGGCCATGATCATGGTGAGGTCGGGGAAGTCGGCGGCGACGTCGTCGAGGAGCATCGGGTCGGAGTAGCGCAGTTTGATGCCGTGCCCGCCGGGTAGGCCGGCGCCGATCCCGGTCTGTCCGGTGTGGAACAGGGTGGGGACCCCGGCCTCGGTGATGGCCTCATAGAGCGGGTAGAACTGCCGGTCGTTGGGTTCGAAGCCCTGCATGCTGGGGTGGAATTTGAATCCCTTGACACCGTAGTCGTCGACGAGTCGGTGCACGCGCCGCACGGCGGCCTTGCCCTGCCAGGGGTCGACGGAGCCGAACGGGATCAGGACGTCGTTGTGGCGGGCGGCGCCCTCGGCGATCTCTTCCACCGAGTTCGGTGTGTGTCCGGTCCCAGATTCCGCGTCGACGGTGAACACGACTGCGGCCATGTTGCGGGAGCGGTAGTGCTCAGCCACATCATCGATCGTGGGGTTCTGGTCCTCAGCAGACTTGAAGTACGTCTCGGTCGCGGTGAGGAGCACATCGTCCATCGCATGATGCCCGCAGCCGTCGAGCTGAACATGGGCGTGGAAGTCGAGGGCGTCGATCGTGTCGAAGTCGATGCCGTACTCGTAGCGGCTCATTTCGCCATCAGCTCCTCGGGGAATTCTTCGCCGACGGACTGCACGGCGTCACCGAACGCGCCGGCCCACTGGGCCGCGATGTCGTCGCCCGACCAGCCACCGTCGTGGGACTTGGCGCCCGAGTAATTGGTCTGCCCGAAGTTGCCGCGCTGGCCGGCGGGGGAGCCGATGCAGATGATGCGACCACCGTCGCCCTGCTCGCGGAACTTCAGGACGGCTTCGCGGACGCACGTGAACGTGCCGCGCAGATGCACGCCCACGGCGGCGTCGAAGTCGTCGTCGGTCATCTTCCACAGCACCTTGTCGCGGCCGATGCCCGCGTTGGTGACCATGACGTCGAGGCGACCGAACGCCTCGGCCGCACCGGCGACCAGCTTGTTCGCAACGATGTTGCGGTGTCCGAGCAGGACGCCCTTCCTGAAGCCCGCGGTTCCGCTCGAAGAAGCTAGTACAGAAGAAGTTTCCGGCGTGCGCAAGGCTTCCCGCAGAGAGGTTCTCGCTGAACGTCGCATTAGCGCCGCCGAGCTAGAAATGCGGATCTGTACCGATATTCGACGTGTCTCGGTGACCGCTGCGGCGATGACCGCGACGCCGGGCAGTGTTGCCCTCGGAATCGGAGTCTCCGAAAGACGTGAGTGGTAAATCATGACGCCCTTCCATTGCTCTAGGGGTGATGACAGCTCTTGTTAAAGGCGGACGGGGACTGTGTACAGAGCGTGTGCGATGAGGGCGGCGGTTGCGGATACATCGTCCGGATTGACCACGACGCCGAGATCGAGAACGTCGGAGATGCTCTCACCTTTGACGATCCGCTTCAGTGGTATTTCGAGTCTCTTGCCGGTCTTGTTGCGCGGGATGCTGGGGACAACGACTACATGATCGGGGGAGTGCCGTGGTGAGAGCAGCGATCGGATGGTGCTCCGGACTTCGGATCTGATCTGTTCTGGGTTCACGTCGCTGTTGGTAGCCAGTTCGAGGGCGAGCACCAGTTTGCCCATCCCGGACTCGTCTTCGAAGTGCAGAACCATACTGTCCGTGACATCGGGCAAAGAGTCGAGTACGGCATAGAACTCGGCGGTGCCGAGTCGGACGCCACCTCGGTTGAGGGTGGCATCCGATCGGCCGGTGATCACCCAGGTATTGCGTTCGGTGTGGATCAGCCAGTCTCCGTGCCGCCACTGGCCCGGATACATGTCGAAGTAGCTGGCGCGATATCGCGCGAAGCTCTTGTCGCCCCAGAAGAATACCGGCATCGACGGCATCGGCTGGCGTACGACGAGCTCGCCGGCTATGCCTTGGACCGGCTTGCCGTCCGGGTCGAGGGCGTCGACGTCCACTCCGAGTGGCCGGCACGACATTTCTCCCGCATATACCGCCACCAGGGGGCACCCGCCGACGAACGCGGTTCCCACATCGGTGCCCCCGGAGGTCGATATCAACAGCAGACTGTCATTTACCGCGGTGTAGACCCAACCGGACACGTCGGCAGCTAGTGGCGATCCTGATGACATGACCTCGCGCAGCATGCGGAGGTCCCAGCGGTCTGCGGGGCGTATTCCCGAATGCGCCCAGTGCGCCAAGTAGGCTGCGCTGGTTCCGAGGAACGTGGTCTCTGTTTCCTCGGCAATTGCCCACTGCGACCAGGGTCCGTCGAGAGTGGGCCACGCCGGATCACCGTCGACGAGTACAACCGACGTTCCGAGGAGTAGTGAGGAAACCATCAGGTTCCACACGACCCAGCCGGTCGTGGTGTAGTAGAACGCGACATCGTCCGGGCCGAAGTCCTGGTGTAAGCCGAGCACTTTAAAGTGTTCGATCAGGAATCCGCCGTGGCAATGCACGATCGCCTTGGGGCGTCCGGTCGTACCCGAAGAGAACAGAACCACCAGCGGATGCTCGAAAGGAACCGGCGGCGTGACGACCGAGCCGGTCTCGGCGGTGAACTCCGAGTAGGAAATGAAGCCGCCAGGGATGGGCACATCCTCGTCGAGGTAGGGCAACAGAACCATCGTGGAAGCGGGCAATGCGGCTCTGATCTCGGTGAGATCGGCCTCTCGGCTGATGTCCCTGTCGCCCCACCGATACCCGTCGACAGCGACGACCAGCGCGGGATCGAGCTGTCCGATGCGCTGTATCACGGCGGTCGCACCCATCTCGGGCGGAACGGAGCACCACACCGCCCCCACCGCGGTGGTGGCGAGGTACGCGGCTACGGTCTCGGGAATGTTCGGCATGTATCCGGCGACACGATCACCGCGCCCAATGCCTGAACGGATCAAACCTGCTTGGAAGCGACCGATTTCCGCGAGTAGCCGCGCCCCGGTCCAATCGATACTTCCTGTGGTTTGGCTGCGCGAGCGGACCATCACTTTGTCCGGACGCGTACTCAGTTCTCGCACGATGTGTTCTGCATAGTTGAGCGTCGCTCCTGGAAACCACTGTGCCCCCGGCATCGTCGCGTCCGCGATCACAGCGGTATGAGGAGTGTGCTCGATGACACCGAACTCGTCGCAGATCGATTCCCAGAAAGCCTGGAGGTCCGAGGCCGACCAACTCCACGCTTCTTCGTAGGTAGCGAAATGCTGGCCGGTGCGCTCCTCGATCTTGGAGAGATACCGGCCCACCCGGCTGTTCTTCCATTCGGCCTTGGAGGGCGCCGGGAAAAGGATGTCTCCTTGTGCGGAGGCGTTCATCATGAGTCGATCACTTTCGGCGATGGGAAGGCCTCGGCCCGTTACAGGAGCCGGGCTTTGGTAGGTGTGGCGCACTTCTTGCGACCAGGTTGGTCCGACCAGGTTCGTCGGGGGGGCGGGACGATGGCACAGTTCGGACGGGTGGCATCGGAAGTGTCAGTGCCCACCGTGGGCGGTAGCGGATTGAGTGGACTCGCTGTCAGGGCGGTGCGCGCAGCACCGTGCTGCCGTACCACCGGCAGATCTCCAGGGCTGCCGACACAGTGAACGGGTCGACGTCGTCGAGTGCGCGCCCGAGGTCCTCGGAAGCTTGTTGGACTCTGTACCTGACGGTGTTTCGGTGCAAAATCATCCGCTCGGACGCCGCCGCCGGGCTGCGGTGGCACGCTAGGTAGACGCGTAGCGTCTCGCGGAGTTCGTAGGCGCGTTCAGTATCAGCTGCCAACTGGCCTAGTGTGGTGTTGACGAAGTGTCGCAACTCGGTGGTGTCGCCGCTGAGCATCGCGACCGGGGCGACGTCGGCAAACGAGACGATCTGAGGCGGAGACGGCCTGGCCGACATCGCGAGTGCTTTCACTCGGGCCGCCTGATCGTAGGAGGCGCGGAATCCGTCGATACCGCTGCGGGGCAGCCCGGTGGCCACCTGAACGGGAAGGGGACTGGCTTCCAGCTGACTCTTCAGCCTGGTGATGAGCTCTCGTTCAGGTTCGTGCAATGACACCCATATCGTCACGGCTGTCTCATCGGTATGGATTAGGAGAGTGTGCGCACGCGCGGCTGCGGCCGTCAACAGGTGATGGAAGCGGTCGATTGTGTCACTGGCTACTCCCCCCTGAGCATGCTCTGCTGCAACCCATGCGGCGATTGCGAGGTGAGTTCCCGAAAGGGGATAGCCGATCGCTCGCTGTGCCTCGGCCGTAGCGATCACTGTTCCGGCCAGTAGACGAGAGACCCAGTGCTGCTTCATGCCGCTTCGGCTGTGAATCCAGCGTTCGCGCTCTTCTTCGTAGTCGAGGGCGATGAGTTCACAGACGTGGTCGAGATAGGTCGCCACGGTGGCGATCACTGTTTTCACGGCACGCAGGTCGTCGGCCTCGTCCATGCTGTTGGCCGCATCGAGGCATATTCCGGTGAACTGTGCCTGGCCCACCCGGTACACGCGGAGCAGCGCTGCCAGCGACAATCCGCGGCGGGCGAGGCCGCGGGCGTAGGCGACTGCGCCCGGGGGAGGCGTGATTGTTGCCGGGTCGACGTTCGTGCGAAGCGCATCGAGGAGAATCTCCGTGTTCTCCACAATGCTCGCGCCGAGCATGTCGCGATACTCGCGGTTAGGCACGAGCGCGGGCATGTCCCTGATGATGGAGGCGAGTAGTCCTTCCACGAAGTCCCGCTGGTGGGGTATGACTCGCTCGGCGATCTTTCGGATCATGGCATTGTCGCCCTCAGCTGATCGGTCCGATTCTTCGAACAAATCACCGTCACCTCCCTCCGGAGTGGCCGCTGTGCCTAAGCGCCGAGAGGGCTGCGTTGTGGCCACACATCCCGTGCACTCCGGCACCTGGCGGTGTGGCGGCCGAACATATATAGACGCCGTCGATTCCGGTGCGATAGGGGTCGAGGGCAATCCGCGGGCGCAACAACAATTGCACGGGATTGTTCTCGCCAGTAATAATGTCGCCGCCGATGTAGTTCGGGTTGTACACGCTCATCGCTGCTGTCGATCTGCTGAAGGCGCCGACGATTCGTTCGCGCGTCCCGGGCGCGAACCGCTCGATCTGGCCGATGATGGCCTCCGTCGCGTCGCCGCTGTATCCATGGGGAACGTGAGCATACGCCCAGATCGGATGAACGTCACCGCTCGACCGCCCGGGATCGGCGAGATACTGCTGGCCGATCAGGACGAATGGGCGAGGCGGCATGATTCCCCTCGCGATGTCACGTTCGGCAGCGACGATTTCGTCCAAAGTGCCCCCGAGATGCACAGTGCCGGCCCGGCCGCAGTCTTCGTTGATCCACGGGACACCGCCCTCCACTGCCAGATCGACCTTGAAGGCTCCGGGGCCGTGCCGGTATCGGTTGTATGCGCGGCGTACCCGGGCCGGTAGTAGGTCGCCGGTAACTTCGACGACCCCGCGCGGCGCCAGATCGAGCATCACGATGTCCGATGATGGGAGGTCCCTCAGTGAGCGGACCGGTTGACCGGTCTCGATTTTTCCTCCGAGCGATCCGAGGAGCGAGGCGAGAGCATTCGTGATCGACTGAGACCCGCCTGCCGCTACCGGCCACCCGTGCGTGTGCGCGGCGGCGATCATCATCGCACCGACCGACGACGTGGCCGGGCGGGTGAGCGGGTGAATGACGTGCGCGGCGATGCCGGCGAAGAGTGCCCGTGCCTCCTCGGATTCGAATACCCGCGCCAACCAGGCAGCCGGTGGCAATGCGCGCAGTCCCAGCTGCACGAGTGCGCCGGGATGCCGGGGCACGTGGGCAATCGGCCGAAACAGATCCGGCGCCAGGTCGTCGAATCGGTCGGCGAGCGGGCCGAATAGTTGGCGCCATCGGTGACCGTCGACCCCGAGATGCCGAACGGTGTCTTCGAGGGACCGCAACATTATCCCGGCAGTGCCCGAATCGAGCGGGTGCGCGGCGTCAACCTTCGGCCACTTCCACTCGAGCCCGTGCTGATCGAGATCGAGAGTCCGAAGATACGGCGAGCCAGCACCCATCGGATGTACGGCCGAGCAGTCGTCGTGCAGCACACCTGGGAAAGTGTGCTCGCTGCTTCGCGTACCGCCCCCGATGGTCTCGGCGGCTTCGACTACCGTGACCTTCACGCCGTGCTGGGCGAGTGTGACGGCGGCGGCGAGACCGTTGGGTCCGGCGCCCACTACTACCGCGGTGGTCATGCCTCCACAACGCCTTTTCCGAATGTGCCGCCGCGTCCGGCCAGGGACCGCTGTGGATGAACCGGGATGGGTCCGCCGTCGAGCCACGGCTGCGCGGTGAGCATGTCAGCGACTTCGACATAACCGCGTTCGATTTCACCCACAGCCAGGTCGTAGGCCCGATACTGTTGGCGCGCAATGTGAATCGGTTGTGATTCGAGGTAGACCACGATCGCTTCACCCGGCCGGAAACCGCACCGCTCCTGTATCGCATCCACAAGCTGCTTCCCGTGCAGGTGACCGTCCCCGAACTGCCACCCCAGGACGGCGCCGGCGACGAATTCGCCTTCCCGAATGTCGTAGTCCTGATATGAGCTGACATGATTTCCGATCAGGGTTGTCAGCGCCCGGCCGTGCATGTGCAGTGATCGCCACGCAACCGCCTTCTCGACAAGTAGTTCGGCCACTTCGCGCCCATACAGAGAGGTGAGCTGGTCGACTTGGTTAGGTGCAGCCTTCACGATCTTGTCATTCAGTCGGGCTTCACTTCCTTTGCGGAACGCCCACTGGCTGCTAGCCCAGTTACCGCTGTAGTAACGCATCGACCACAAGAACGAGATCTTCCCCGGGAACAAGTTCCCGAGAATCGGGAACAACGACAATCCGACCACAAATGCGAGCAGCAGGAGCGGGGAGATCGAGCCGACGCCGTACGTGTCGGCCGGATACAACCCGAACAGGTACACAGCGCTGAAGGTGTAGAAGATGTTCCATTCCAAAGGAACACCCAGCGGAAACATCGAAGTGATGAACAAGTGGAAGATGACGATTATGGCCAGCGCGCACATCGTCAGAATCCTGTTCGTCGAGAACAGAAGTACGGCCGGGACGACGAACTCGATGACGGTCCCTTGATGCGCGATGAAGGACGCAAGCTTGGAAGGACGCAGGTCGTCCGGATAGTTCCGATAGAGACGGTGCTTCATCCGCGGTGAGCGGAACCACGGTGCGTTGCTCATCATCGCGGATACCACGGGCGAAAAGTGGCGGCCGATCTTCGAGAAGGCTGCACCCCACCAGACAGCCATCATGATCAGCTTCAGACCGACGATCATGCCCACGAATGGAAGGAATGCGAAGAAGATAGCGGCTACCCAGTACTGCTCCGACCGCGCCGCCAGGAAGAGTGTCTTGTCGCGCAATCCGACGATCGCGAGCAGCACGATCAGCGGCACCAACAGTTTCGGGTCCAGCAGGCCGATGTTATCGGTGGGTTGACCTTCCTTCGGGACGCCATCAGAGAGCAGGAGTGCGACCAAGGCTGCGACAACCCCCACGAAGGCTGCGACGTCGAACCACGTGCGCCGGCTTCCCTTCGTGAAGGGGACCGTGGATGGCCACGGTGGCATGCGGACCGTGTTCGGCCGCACCCAGTGCAGGACCCCACCGATTGGCGGTGAGAACCGGAATGCCAGTGGGCCGGACGATCCCCCCAGGCCGAGGAGCTCATACAACATCGTCCACAACAACATCTTCTGGTAGAAGATCGGTTGGGTCCAGTACGCGCCGACATCCCAGAATCCACCGAAACCACTTGTGGAACTGGCGAGCGCGACGCCGATGAACGCATACGTGGCGATCTTTATGACATAGAGGGTGTGCACACTCCAGGGTGTTCCGACACCGTACTCGGCCCAATGGCGCGCCAGGACTTTCAACCTGTCCAGGTAGGGGCGGTCCCGAAAGGTGGCCAGGTCCACGTCAGGAAACTCGGCTTCGGTGAAACTCATAGCGATCGTTCTTTCTTTGAGAGTGTCGAATTGGAGCGGACGTTGACTGTGGGAGGGGCGCTCCCCACGGAAGGCTCGTGTCCGGAGCTCGCATGCCTCGCTTCGGCGTCTTACGCGTTGCGCTATGTCTGAGCGGACGGCCGGATTGATGATCGCCGCAGGTCGGCAGCGGTTGGCTTTCGGGCATGTTGGTCCGGATTTAGTTGTAGCCCAGCCGGTTCCGTCGGCGTCGAGGCGGCGATCCCGGGGGTGGATCGGCCTTCTTCCCGAAGGCGCTCACCCGATCCTCGGTCGGCAACGGCGGGAACGCCGGGCAATGGAGGTGAAGTTCCGCAATCGGCCCCATGTTCGTCTATTGGGTAGTTAGTGGCATGGAGCAAGGTTAGGGCTGGAGTGTGATCTGGGCCATATGCCAGGAGGCTAAACGTGGCACCGTACTTGTGCCGTGAGCACAGATTCATACGGCGGGACAGTTGCGGGGATCGGGAGTACGGGTACCGGCTCCGTTGGAGTTCATAGGGAGTCACCAGCAGATACCGGGCGCTGTTGCTCTAGAGGTGGAGGCCCACAGCATGGCGCGACTTCGAAAACCGGTTCTGTTCCGAGGGGTGTGGATCATGAAGTCGTTCAGACTCGATGATCGAGTTTTGACGTGTACGAGATTACCGCCAGTCCGGACCGCGCATCTCGCCTGCATCGCTACTCGGCAACGAGTTGACGCGGCGCGGTTGGCTCGGGAGAGGAGAGAGGAAGATCGCAGAGTTCGTGTTGGTGTCCGGTGGGAGGTTCGGCCCGCTTTCCCCCACAGTCGGGTTGCGGGCAGCGGCCATGTCATTCATGGCCCCGGACAAGCGCCCCGTTCGATCGGCGCGCTGGTTTCGTGTCGCAACGAGGTCGGCCGTCCGGCGGGCGGCATCGAAAGAGATCGCTCTCATCGGGGGACGCCCTATGGGTGGATACTGTTGGGAAGCAGAACTGAGCATTGATACGCCCGCCATCAGGTGACGGCACTCGTTGAGCTTCCTGCCGGACCTCTTCGACGGCATCGAAGGAAAAGGCCACCAACTCCCTGCCGATCTGCTGTCGCTGCTCGAACAGCCCAGCGCAGGCTAAGACTGGCCGCGTGGACCCGACGGGCAGGCCACCACGCGGGTCACCCCACGTGTATGTGGCAGGACACGAACGGAGGTTGGAGTGTGATCATTCAGTTTGCTTTGACCGCGGCGGCGCGTCGGGCGGCATGTGTGATTCACAGCAGAGTCCGTGGTGTGCTCTGTGTTGTGGTGCCGGGCGCCAGCAGGAAGGCTGGGATCTTATGGCACGTGTTCACACCGGTGAGTCGGCGCTCGCCCGGGCGGTCCGCATCGTGGAGTCGTTCGGGTTGGACGACTCCACCCTGACCGTGTCGGA
>NZ_JBIRXS010000052.1:0-30412 GCF_044389235.1 Rhodococcus sp. NPDC019647
CGATATCCCTTGGCCACCAACACATTATCCAGGAAACCGCAGGTCACAGCATGTAGACACGCGGGCACCCCGACCCTCAATTTCGCAACAGCCCCTGGGCGGTTATCAAGTACGCACGGGTTCTTCGTAGACTGGGGGCATTCGTTTCCGCATCCAGCTTGGAGATTCCTCGATGACCGCTGTGCCCGGTACCGACGTCAACACGGCCCCCCTCGCCGAACTCGACCCCGAAGTCGCCCAGGCCATGGCTGGTGAGCTCGCCCGTCAGCGCGACACCCTGGAAATGATCGCCTCGGAGAACTTCGTTCCCCGCGCGGTGCTGCAGGCTCAGGGCAGCGTGCTGACCAACAAGTATGCCGAGGGATACCCGGGTCGCCGTTACTACGGTGGCTGTGAGCACGTCGACGTCATCGAGGACCTCGCGCGCACTCGTGCCAAGGAACTGTTCGGCGCCGACTTCGCGAACGTCCAGCCGCACTCGGGCGCGCAGGCCAACGCCGCCGTCTTGATGGCGCTGATGAACCCGGGTGAGAAGCTCCTCGGCCTCGACCTGGCGCACGGCGGCCACCTCACGCACGGCATGAAGCTGAACTTTTCCGGCAAGCTCTACGAGGTCGAGTCGTACGGGGTCAGCAAGGAAGACCACCGTATCGACATGGACGAGGTCCGCAAGATCGCTGTCGCCGCGCAGCCGAAGGTGATCGTCGCCGGCTGGTCCGCCTACCCGCGGCACGAGGACTTCGCGGCATTCCGGTCCATCGCCGACGAGGTCGGCGCATACCTGTGGGTCGACATGGCGCACTTCGCCGGCCTGGTGGCCGCCGGCTTGCACCCGTCGCCCGTCCCCTACGCCGACGTCGTGTCGAGCACCGTCCACAAGACCCTCGGTGGTCCCCGCTCCGGCCTGATTCTCGCCAAGCAGGAATGGGCGAAGAAGATCAACTCGGCCGTCTTCCCCGGACAACAGGGTGGACCGCTCATGCACGCCATCGCCGCCAAGGCCGTGTCGCTGAAGATCGCCGGCACCGACGAGTTCAAGGACCGTCAGCAGCGCACACTGACCGGCGCGAAGATCCTCGCCGAGCGCCTGACCGCCTCCGACGTGTCCGGCAAGGGGGTCAGCGTCCTCACCGGCGGCACCGACGTGCATCTCGTGCTGGTCGACCTCCGCAATTCGCAGCTCGACGGCCAGCAGGGGGAAGACCTTCTCCACGAGGTGGGCATCACCGTCAACCGCAACGCAGTGCCGTTCGATCCCCGCCCGCCGATGGTCACCTCCGGGCTGCGCATCGGCACCGCCGCGCTCGCGTCCCGCGGGTTCGGTGACGAGCAGTTCACCGAGGTCGCCGACATCATCGGTACGGCTCTGGCCGGTTCGTCCGACGTCGAGTCACTGCGCGACCGCGTGACCAAGCTGGCCGCCGACTTCCCGCTGTACGAGGGCCTCGAGGACTGGCGCCTCATCTAGGCGGCTCCGCCGCCCGTGCGCCTTTCTGGTAGCTGGAGCAACCAGAAAGGCGCACAGGCGCCGCAGGCGCCTTCTCCGCGTAACCCGATGTTCACCGACACGCCCGCCGCTCGCACGGCCGTCCGGCGTGTTTGGCAGTACCGTCGGAAGTAACAGGCAGCGGGGAAGTTGCTTGTACGGGAGGTCCTGATCGTGACTGGAACATTCAGTACGAGGGGGCCGGCGCCCGGCCCTCGTGTGGTTTGACACACCAGGGACGGACCGGTCCAGCGAACCGAGTTTGCGTGGGTGCCGCGCAGACCTAGGAGCCTCACGTGACTGCATCACGCTCCGTCTCAGCCCGATCAGGACGTACGTCCGCAGCCTCCGGCAAGAACTCGGCTTCGGGAGTTCGTACGTTCGTATTGGACACCTCCGTATTGCTGTCCGACCCCTGGGCCGTCGCCAGGTTCGGCGAGCACCGTGTCGTGCTTCCTCTCGTCGTCATCAGTGAACTCGAGGGGAAACGGCACCACCATGAGCTGGGATGGTTCGCACGCGAATCGCTGCGCATGCTCGACGACCTTCGCCTGGAATACGGTCGTCTCGACCAGCCCGTGCCGATCGGCACGGAGGGTGGCACCCTGCAGGTCGAGCTCAACCACACCGACCCGTCAGTGCTTCCGGTCGGATTCCGCACGGACAGTAACGATTCCCGCATCCTCGCCTGCGCCCTGAATTTTGAAGCGGAGGGCAGCGACGTCGTTCTGGTCAGCAAGGACATCCCGCTCCGTGTCAAGGCAGGGGCGGTGGGTTTACCCGCTGACGAGTACCACGCTCACGACGTCGTCCCCTCCGGCTGGACGGGTATGGCGGAGCTCGACGTGGCGTCGTCGTCGATCGACGAACTCTTCTCCGAGGGTGTCGTCGACCTGGAGGAGGCGCGGGAGCTGCCGTGTCACACGGGAATTCGGCTTCTGGGTGGTTCGTCGAGCGCCCTCGGCAGGGTGAACGCCGACAAGCGGGTGCAGTTGGTGCGAGGCGAACGGGAAGCGTTCGGCCTGCACGGACGCTCGGCCGAGCAGCGCATTGCCCTCGACCTTCTCATGGACGACAGCGTGGGCATCGTGTCGCTGGGCGGCAAGGCCGGAACCGGCAAGTCGGCGCTGGCGTTGACCGCGGGACTCGAAGCAGTGCTCGAGCGTCGGACTCAGCGGAAGGTCGTGGTCTTCCGGCCGTTGTACGCGGTGGGCGGTCAGGAACTCGGGTACCTGCCGGGCAGCGAGAGTGAGAAGATGGGCCCGTGGGCCCAGGCCGTGTTCGACACCCTCGACGGCCTGGCGAGCCCCGAGGTGATGGAAGAGGTCATCAGTCGCGGGATGCTGGAAGTTCTTCCCCTCACCCATATTCGGGGACGGTCACTGCACGATTCGTTCGTGATCGTCGACGAGGCGCAGTCCCTCGAGCGTAACGTTCTGCTCACGGTGCTGTCCCGGCTGGGAACAGGATCGCGCGTGGTTCTGACGCACGATGTGGCTCAACGCGACAACCTGCGGGTCGGGCGCCATGACGGTGTCGCGGCGGTGATCGAGAAGCTGAAGGGCCACCCGTTGTTCGCCCACATCACGCTGACTCGCAGTGAGCGTTCGCCGATCGCAGCACTCGTGACGGAGATGCTGGAGGAATTCGGGCCCACGCCGTAGCTCCTGGCTAAAGCGCCGTAGCTCCTGGATAAAGCTCGAGGTCCGCCCAATGTCGCATCGGAACAGAAGAACTGGACCGAATGGGACATTGGGCGGACGCTTCGGGCCGGATCAGAACATTCGAACCAGTCCCTTCAGCGTGCCCCACAGGAATGCCCGGTTGCTGAAGTAGTCGCGCCAGACGAGGATTTTGCCGTCCTCGATCTCGAAGGTGCCGCACACCCAGAATTCGGTGCGCAACCGATTCCAGATGAGGATGTCGGTGCGTTCGGTGAGCACTGCTGTTCCTTCGTCGGCGATGTGATGCAACCGGACATCGAACCCGACACCGGGCCTGCTCATCCCCCGGAGAATCCGCATCACCGACTCTATCCCGCGAATCTTGGGCAGAGACACGTTGTGCCACACGATGTCCGGGTGCAGATATTGGCGGGCGGTATCCGGGTCGCCGGCAACGAGGGCGTCGAGGAATTCGCGAACCACGCGAATATTGGCGGTGTCGGACGGTGAAACCGTATCGATAGACTGTGAAGTGGGTTCCATGGTACATCCTGCTCGAAGTGAGTTCAGCGAACGAACGTTCCCTGACCATCTGTGTTGTAGTACTCCAGAATCAGACTGTTACCCGCGAACCTTGCCTCCGACACTGTGCCGGGCGGGGCGTTCTCGCCGCTGGGCCTGAACGTGAAAATGCTTCCGTCCCAATGCTCGAGTGGGAAGGTCTGCCCCGCGGGTCCGAGTTGCAGGATGAGTTGACCGTCTTTCTCGCTGACGACGGCCGGACCCCAGTAGGCATTGTTGTACGTTCCCGTATACGTGGGAAGTGGCTGCGCGGGAGCGGGGTTGGTGGGCGCGTCCTTGCCGACGAGGCTGCCCTCTGGGTCGAGCATCGGGGAAATGGCTTGGTAATACAGATCCCTCCACTCTTCGCGGATCTCGCCGTACTGGACGAGATCGGCGAATTCTGCGGTCAGGGTTTCGGGAATTCCGGTGGGCGAGCCGTTGGTCAGGGCGACGATCGCGACGTCGGCCGACGGGATCGCCACGAAGTTGGTGGCGGCCCCGAGTTGGAAGGCACCCGAGTGGCTGAGGGAGACCCGGCCGGCAGAAGTGGTCGACACGTTGAACCCGTATCCGTAGAACCCTGGACGCGCGTCGAGGGAGCTCGGGGGACTCGATACGATCTGCGGACTGACCGCGGGGAGCAGGGCTTTCGAATCGACGATTTCCTTGCCCTCGAACATGCCGTCGCCCAGAAGCATGGTGAGCCACTTGCTCATGTCGTTGACGGACGAGCTGACGCCACCGGCCGGTGACTGAGCGTCGGGGTCGCGGACGGCGTCGGCGACGTACTTGCCGTCGACGAGCTGATGGCCGATGGCACGGTTACTCCGCGCCTGGAAGTCGGCGAACCGGGAACTTGTCGAGTCCATCCCGAGTGGTTGGTAGATCGCCCGTTCGGACAGCGTCGCCCAATCCGTTCCGGATGCCGCGGCCACCGCTTCGGCGGCCGCGGTGACCCCGAAGTTGGTGTATTCATACGTGATACGGAACGGATTGAGCGGCTCGAGCCGAAGCTTGTCGAGTACCTGCTGCTGGTTGTTGCCGAGATCCTCGAGTCCGTCACCGGCGTGATCCGGCAAACCAGAGCGGTGCGAGTACAGATCGCCGACCGTGACATGCTCGGTGACCCAAGGGTCCGCGAGCGCAAAACCCGGAAGCTTCGAGACCACGGTCGTGTCCCAGCCGACCACGCCGGTCCCCACCTCGTGCGCGACCACCGTGGACCCCACCGACTTCGACAGCGATGCCAGTTGGAAGACGGTGTCGGCGTCCACCATCTCGTCGGTGCCCTCTTCGCGTACGCCGAATCCCTTCGCATAGACGGTTCGCCCGCCGTGCACCACCGCGACCGCCATTCCGGGCACGTGTGTGCTGTCCATGAGATTCTTCACCAGGTCGTCCAGGCGTCCGACCGCGTCGTCGACTCGGCCGTCGGGTATGTCGACGCCGGAGACGGTTGCGGGATTGGCCGGCTTGTCCGGGGCGGTTGTCGACGCGGGAGAACTGGCGGTGTCGGTGGACGGCTCATTGTCGGTGCACCCCGTGACGAGCGACCCGGCCAACAGGACAGCGAAGAACAGTGTCATCGAGTTCCCACGTCTGCGCATTGGAGGTCCTCTGCTCGGGCCGGCGAAAATCGGGAACTCTCAGCGTAACCACGAAGCTCGGTGACCTGGCGCTTTTCCGCCGATCCGGGCTCGGGTCCGGGCTGGGCGAGCCGGTGACCGCGTGCTCGAGATTCCTGCGCGAGCACGCGGACGCTACGGTATGCGAATGCCGACTGAATTCACGGACAAGCACCTTCTCACCGAACTGGCTCCTGTGGTCGAGGAGAATCTCGCTCGTCACACCGCCGACGCCGACGGCTGGCTGCCGCACGACCTGGTCCCGTGGGACCAGGGTAAGAACTTCGCATTCATGGGTGGCACGGACTGGTCGGCCGATCAGTCCACCCTGAGCGAGGTGGAGGCACTTGCACTCACCGTGGGCGTTCTCGTCGCCGACAACGTGCCCGCATACCACCGGGAGATCGCCAAGCACCTGGCCATGGTGGGCCCGTGGTGGCGTTGGGTCGGCCGCTGGACCGCAGAGGAGAACCGGCACTCCATCGTGCTCCGGAACTATCTGATGGTGACCCGCGCTGTCGATCCTGTCGCACTCGAGCGCGCTCGGATGGACGAGATGGTGCGTGGATACGCCATGCCGCCGATGCACCTGCTCGAGATGCTCGCCAACTCGGCACTCGAAGAGAAGGCCGCGGCCGTCCGGCACCAGAACACCGCCGCCCTCGCCGAGGACCCGCTGGTGGCGTCGATCGAAACTCGGCTGGCCGCCGACGACGAACTGCAGTCGGTGTTCTACCGCAACGTCGTCGAAGCCGCGTTCGCAGTGGCGCCCGAACAGATGGTGCGCGCCATCGCGTCGCGGATCGACGCATTCGACGTGCCGAGCGTGGAGTTGCCCGGCGGGAAGAACAGCACTGCGGTGCTCGCCGAAGCCGGCATCTACGATCCCGCACACCAGCGCGAGAAGGTGTTCGCACCGCTTCTCGCGGCGTGGAACATCGCCGGCCGCTCCGACCTCGGGACCGAGGGCGAGAAGGCCCGCGAGGAACTGTCCGCACTGCTGTAGGGAACGGTAACGAAGGTGGCCCGCACTCCGAGGAGTGCGGGCCATCGTCATGTCTGGCTGGAGGTCAGTCCTTGACCTTCGCCATGGCGAGCACGTCGAGACGCTTGTCCAGCTCCTCCTCGCTGAGTTTGTCACCGATCAAACCGCGGTCGACGACGGTCTCCCGGATCGTCTTCTTCTCCTTCAAGGCCTGCTTGGCAACGGCGGCCGCCTCCTCGTATCCGATCGCCGAGTTCAGGGGCGTGACGATGGACGGCGAAGACTCGGCGAGGGTCCTGAGGTGAGCGGTATTGGCTACCAGGCCCGCGACACACCGGTCGGCGAACAGCCGCGTGACGTTGGCGAGAAGGGTGAACGATTCGAGAACGTTCCGGGCCATCATCGGAATGTAGACGTTCAACTCGAATGCGCCCGCAGCCCCACCCCAGGCGACGGCGGCATCGTTGCCGACTACCTGGGCAGCCACCTGGGTGGCGGCCTCCGGGAGAACCGGATTGACCTTGCCGGGCATGATCGAACTTCCGGGCTGCAGGTCGGGAAGCCGAATCTCGCCCAAACCGGTGAGCGGACCCGAACCCATCCAGCGGATGTCGTTGGCGATCTTGGTGAGGGATACAGCAATGGTGCGCATCGCCCCGGACGCCTCGACGAGACCGTCTCGCGCCGCCTGCGCCTCGAAACTGTTCTTCGCCGGCGTGAGCGCGTCGATGCCCGTCGCCTTGACCAGTTCGGCCACCACTTTGGGTCCGAAACCGTCCGGGGCGTTCAGGCCGGTGCCGACCGCGGTGCCGCCGATGGGCAGTTCGCCGAGCCGTGGGAGACACGCCACGATGCGTTCCATGCCGGCTTCCATCTGCCGGGCGTAGCCGCCGAACTCCTGACCCAGCGTCACCGGGACCGCATCCATGAGATGGGTGCGTCCCGACTTCACGACCGTCTTCCACTCGGTGGACTTGTCGAGAAGGGCCAACCGGAGGTGGTCGAGGGCCGGGATCAGGTTCTTCACCGCCGCCTCGGTCGCGGCCACATGAGTGGCGGTGGGGAAGGTGTCGTTCGACGACTGCGACATGTTGACGTCGTCATTGGGGTGGACGACGACACCCGCTGCGGCGGCGATCGAGGCGATCACCTCGTTGGCGTTCATGTTGGAGCTGGTTCCGGAGCCCGTCTGGAAGACGTCGATGGGGAACTGGTCGTCGTGCTTGCCTTCGGCGATCTCACCTGCCGCTGCGATGATCGCGTCGGCCTTCTCGGGATCGAGGAGCCCCAGGTCCTTGTTGACCTGCGCGCACGCCGCCTTCAGGAGGCCCATGGCGCGGATCTGGGTGCGTTCGAGACCTCGACCACTGATCGGGAAGTTCTCGACGGCGCGCTGCGTCTGCGCGCGCCACAGCGCGTCCACGGGGACCCGCACCTCACCCATGGTGTCGTGTTCGATCCGGTACTGCTGCTCGTTGCTCTCCGTCATGGGTCAAACATTGCCACTTCCGGACGCTGCGCGCCCGTGCGCCGTTGTGGTTGCAGGAGCTACCAGAAAGGCGCACGGGCGGCGAAGGCGCTCAGAAGGACGGCGGAACCGCCCCGTCCTCACCGTCGAAGTCGACGGACGAGTACTCACGAAGCTTCTCGAGGCGGTGGTACGCGTCGATCATGCGGACCGTTCCCGACTTGGATCGCATCACGATGGACTGGGTGGACGCGCCGCCACCGTAGTAGCGGACACCACGCAGCAGGTCGCCGTCGGTGACACCGGTGGCGCAGAAGAAGACGTTCTCGCCGGACACCAGGTCTTCGGTGGTCAGCACGCGGTCGAGGTCGTGACCGGCGTCGATGGCCTTCTGGCGCTCGGCGTCGTCGGTGGGAGAGAGCCTGCCCTGCAGCGAACCACCCATACAGCGCATGGCCGCGGCGGCGATGATGCCCTCCGGGGTACCGCCGGTGCCGAGGAGGATGTCGGTGCCGGACTCGGGCCGGGCCGCGGCGATGGCGCCTGCCACGTCACCGTCCGAGATCAGGCGGATCCGGGCGCCGGTCTGACGGACCTCGTGGATGAGTTCGGCGTGCCGGGGACGGTCGAGGATGCACACGGTGATGTCCGAGACCGAAGCCTTGCGAACCTTCGCGACCCTCTTGATGTTCTCGGCCACCGGCGCGGTGATGTCGATGACGTCGGCGGCGTCGGGGCCGACCGCGATCTTCTCCATGTAGAACACGGCCGACGGGTCGAACATGGCGCCGCGCTCTGCGACAGCGAGGACGGAGATGGCGTTGGGCATGCCCTTGGACATCAGCGTGGTGCCGTCGACGGGGTCGACCGCGAAGTCGCAGTCGGGGCCGTCGCCGTTGCCGACCTCTTCGCCGTTGAACAGCATCGGCGCCTCGTCCTTTTCGCCCTCGCCGATGACGACGACGCCGCGCATGGAGACGCTGTGCACGAGCTGACGCATGGCGTCGACGGCGGCTCCGTCGCCACCCTCCTTGTCGCCACGGCCGACCCAGCGACCGGCAGCCATTGCACCAGCCTCGGTGACTCGGACCAATTCGAGCGCAAGGTTTCGGTCCGGGGCCTCGCGGCGTCTCGATGTGGTGCTGGCCGTCATGGGCAGTGCCTCCTGATGCAGTTCCGGTCGACGTTGTACGTCGACGCTGTGCCGGTCGGCCTGTCGGCCGCCGACTGTCGAGTGAATCTCAGGGCTGATTCTCCCAGAAAGTTGTGTGACGTGCGTTGCTGGGGCGACATATCGGGGACCGAGAATCGTCGTTCGGGGGCCGACCCTGGATACTGGTGTGCGTGGCATCCGATAAACCGCGCATCCTGCACAACAACCGCGACATGGTGTGGTCGCTCGTACCCCTTGTCCTGTTCTGCGTGCTGATCGCCGGTATCGCCAGCCAGTGCACGTTCAGCCCCGGCGGTCCCACGACCGGGCCGATTCCCAGCTTCGACATCGACGCTGCGCTGAAGTACGACGCGAACGACCTTCCGTTCCCGGTTCGGCAGCCGGAGACGCCCGAGGGCTGGACACCCAACTCGGGGAGCCGCAGCATCGTCAGTGGTGACGGCGGCGGCGACTCCAGCACCGTCGGTTTCATCACGCCGGCCGGGCGGTACATCCAGCTGACGCAGAGCAACGCGCTCGAAACCGTGCTGGTGCCCTTCGTGGCCGGTGGTCCGCGGAGGGCGACCGGGACAGAAGACATCGCAGGTCACACGTGGATCGTGTACGGCGGTGAGGGAGTCGAACCGATCTGGGTCTCCGACTTCGGCGACGTCCGGCTCCTCGTGACGGGCAGCACCTCCGAAGAGGCGTTCGAGCAGCTCACCGCGGCCGCGGCCGAAGCCCCGATCCTCCCGGCTTGATCGCAGCCGATTCGTCAGCTCTCGTCGTCGGCGTGCGCGAGCGCGGTCTCGACGCGTTTGCGAGCTCCTGCGAGGTGCTCCTCGCACCGCTTTGCGAGAGCCTCCCCGCGCTCCCACAGGGCGAGTGACGCGTCGAGGTCGAGGCCGCCTTGTTCGAGCACCTTGACCACGTCGACGAGTTCGTCACGTGCCGCCTCGTAACCGAGCTCCGCGATGTCGGTGTCGTTCCCGGTGTTGCTCATGTCCTACTTGTCCTTTCCCATCACCGCGGCACGGATTGCGCCGTCGGCGACTCGAACGCGAATCTGGGTGCCCGGCGGGGCGTCGTCGACCGAACGCAGTACCTCGGGATCGCCGTCGGGCACGATCCGCTGAACGACGGAATAGCCGCGGGCGAGCGTGGCCGCGGGTCCGAGGGTGGTCAACCGTGCCCGCAGGTGCTCGATCGTGGTGCTCTCGGCGGCGATTGCCCTGGTGATGTCGCGGCGGCCCGCCTCGCGCAGTCGCTCGACCTCGTCGCCCCGCTCGTCGAGAGCGCGCACCGGATCGGCGAGCACCGGCCGGCTCCGCAGCTGGGAGATCAGGTGGGATTCGCGCTGTACCCAGTTCCGCAGCGCCGCCGCACTGCGTGAGCGCAGCTCGCTGACCAGCGCTTGCTCGGCGACAGCGTCCGGGACCACCCGTTTGGCGGCGTCCGTGGGGGTAGCGGCGCGCAGATCGGCGACGTGATCGCTGAGCGGGCTGTCGGGCTCGTGTCCGATGGCACTGACGATCGGGGTGGTGCACGCGACGATCGCCCGGCAGAGGGTCTCGTCGGAGAACGGCAGCAGGTCCTCTACGCTTCCGCCGCCGCGGGCCAGAATGATCACATCCACGTGCGGATCGGCGTCGAGTTCCTTCAACGCGTCGAGAATCTGCGGCACTGCGGTGACGCCCTGCACCGGGGTGTTACGAATCTCGAACCGGACGGCCGGCCAGCGGCGCTGCGCCACGCTGAGGACATCGTGCTCGGCGGCACTTGCTCGGCCGGTGATCAGGCCGACGGTCCCGGGAAGGAAGGGCAGCGGGCGCTTGAGCCGGGGGTCGAACAGGCCCTCCGCAGCCAGAAGCGCGCGCAGCCTCTCGATTCGGGCGAGGAGTTCGCCGATTCCGACCGCGCGGATCTCGGTCACTCGCAGCGACACCGATCCGCGGCCGGTGTAGAACGACAACTTCCCGAACATCACCACCCGACTGCCCTCGGTGAGGGGGACAGGGGAGTTCTGCAGCAGCTGAGGTGAGCACGTCACGGAGAGGGACATGTCGACGGACGGATCGCGCAGCACGAGAAACGCCGTCCGGGTACCGGGACGGGCATTGATCTGAGTGATCTGACCCTCGACCCACACACTCCCCAGCCGGTCGATCCATTGTGCGACCTTGGCCGAGACGGTGCGAACCGGCCACGGTTTGTCGGCGGTACTCGGTGCTGTACTGGCTGCGCGGGACTGGGCGGAAGTCACTTGGCCTTGGCGGTGGTGATGCGATTGGTCAGCATGGTCAGGAAGGGCGCCCTGGCAAGGGTCGCCGTTTCGTAGTCCAGCAGCGCTGTCAGGTCCTCGACGGACAGCGAGCGCAGGCGGGCCCGCAACTGGGCAAGGGTCAGCGACGAATAGTCGAGGTAGGCGGCGATCTCGGGTTCGGCGACTGCGGAGGCGGGCTTCGGGGTCGTGGTCTTCGCCACACCGTTGGTACTCGGAGCCTTCGGGCCGGTGGGGGCGGTGGACTTCTCTGCGAGGTCGTCACCCTGAGGGCTGAGGGAGTACAGCGCGAAGCGGCCGGGCCCGGCGGGACGATCGTCCGGCGCGTCCTCGATGTCTGGTTCTCCGTCGGTGTCCTCGTCGAACACCGCCCAGGACGGCTGCTCTTCGTCGTTCGACCAGTGGATGAGGGCAAAAGCCTGGTCACCCTTGATGGCCAGCGCCGTCATGGTCTGCTGGACACGCATCGTGGTCTGCAGCACCTGGCTGACCGCAGTCATCGGCAGAGTGACCGCCGTCGTGGGCAGCCTCCTGGCTTCTTCGACGGCCGTCACGGCGATTCCAGCGGCGACGCGCGCCACGAACGGGGGACGAATCATGCTCACAGCCTGCCTGACATCGGCACGTTTGGGTAGCCGACGTGCCCACAGCGTGGACGACTCGACTCGATGACGCGCACAGTACCCCTCCCGAGGCCCGGCGAAAGTGTCCTAGCCGGGGTGTGACCCGTACGCTGGAACCATGTCTTCGGCTGTTCCACTCAATGTGGGTATCACACGTTCGGCAGATTCGGGAGTGCATGCGAGCGGTGAGAAGCGAGTGCTGCTCGCCGAACCCCGCGGGTACTGCGCCGGCGTCGACCGCGCTGTCGAGACGGTCGAGAAGGCGCTGGAGAAGCACGGCGCCCCGATCTACGTCCGCAAAGAAATTGTGCACAACCGCCACGTGGTGGAAACGCTCACCGAGCGCGGCGTGATCTTCGTCGACGAAACCGACGAGGTGCCCGAGGGTGCGTTGCTCGTATTCTCTGCGCACGGTGTGTCGCCGGCCGTGCACGAGTCGGCCGCAGCCCGCAATCTCCGCACCATCGATGCGACGTGTCCACTGGTCACCAAGGTGCACCAGGAAGCGAAACGATTTGCCCGCGACGACTACGACATTCTCCTCATCGGCCACGAGGGCCACGAGGAAGTGGAAGGCACTGCCGGCGAGGCCCCCGACCATGTGCAACTGGTCGACGGACCCGAGTCGGTGGATGCCGTCTCGGTCCGCGACGAGTCGAAGGTCATCTGGCTGTCGCAGACCACGCTGAGCGTCGACGAGACCATGCAGACCGTGGCGCGGCTGCGGGAGAAGTTCCCCCACCTGCAGGATCCGCCCAGCGACGACATCTGCTACGCCACCCAGAACCGTCAGGTGGCGGTGAAGGCGATGGCCCCCGAGTGCGATCTGGTGATCGTGGTGGGCTCCCGCAACTCGTCCAACTCGGTGCGCCTCGTCGAGGTGGCTCTCGGAGCCGGCGCGAAAGCGTCGTACCTCGTCGACTTCGCCCGTGAGGTGGATCCGGCGTGGCTCGACGGTGTTCGCACGGTCGGCATCACTTCAGGCGCCTCGGTGCCGGAAATTCTCGTGCGCGGTGTGATCGACCTACTGGCCGAACACGGGTTCCACGACGTCCAGCCGGTCACGACTGCCAACGAGACACTCGTCTTCGCGCTTCCCCGGGAGCTTCGCGCCGCCCGGCACTGACACTGTGCCGACCGCCGAGGAGCACTGACACCGTGCCGACCGCCCAGAATCAGCGGGGCTGCTCCGTCTCGAACGGTGGTTCGTAGCGGTCCCGGTAGCGCACCTGAGGGATCGGGTGGGCAGGCACGTCGGTGGAACGGTAGCGGGCCGTCGGCCGCTGCGGGGTCGATCGCGGTGTCTGTGCCGATCGCGGGGCTTCGGTGGACCGGGACGGCTGTGCGCTGCGCGGTACCTGGGTAGAGCGGGGTGCCTGCGAGATCCTGTCGGATACCGGCGGCGGGGGAGTGGGGCGTCCCGAAGACGCCGACCGACGCGGAGGCGGGCTGTCGGCCCGCCGCGCCGAGGAGCGAGGGTGCTCCCGGGCGGAACGCCTCGGCCGCAACCTCGTGGCCGACTCGTCGGCGTCCGGTGCGGTTCGACGTGTGCGCGTGCCCTCGCGTACCGAACGAGGCGTGCGGCGGCGTTCCGACGTACGGGCGGGCCCGGTTCGACGCTGCTGGAGGAGGAAGAGCCGCAGCCCGCCGATCACCAGGACGACGACCGTGGCGGCCAGCATGATCGGGAACCGGTTCACCAGCGGGTACGCGACATTGATGGCGAGGTCTCGCAGGGCTGTGCTGTTCTCTTCCGCGATCAGGCTCTGGCCCAGCGGTACGCCGACGAACAGGATCAGCGGCGGTTGCACGATGGCGGTGAAGAGGGCGCCGTTGCCGGCAGCCACCACCGCGAGGACGCAGCCGAGGAAATAGAACGTCGAGAACGCCGCGGTGAGTTCGCTCCCGCCGGCCGCATCGGCCACGAACCCGAGACAGGTGACTCCGACGGCCAGAAGAATGACACCCCACCAGGGGAGACCGGGAACCGACCCGACAATCGACTGCCGATCGAGCGGCACCCCGGAGCGAGCACGTTGGGTTGCAGACACACAACGACAGTAGCGGCAACATGTCGACTATCGCCGTTGGCGTGACCGGTCGGAGACCGGACTTGCACGGTAATTGTGCCGTTCCTCACGAATTGGAGCCACGACGTCGCCCTCTGTCCGGGCAGCGCCGATCGGTTGCCCGCCACACGGCGGGGGTGTTCGGGATTTGTCGGCACCGTGCTCTACCGTCCGAGACATGAGGATCCTGCACACGTCGGACTGGCACATCGGACGCACGTTCCACGGAGTGGATCTGCTCGCCGATCAGTCCCGGGTGCTCGACTCGATCGCCGCACTGGTCCGCGAGTATTCGGTGGACGTCGTGGTGGTTCCCGGGGACGTGTACGACCGCTCGATTCCCAGTGCGGACGCCGTCACGGTGTGCAACCGCGGTTTCGAGGCGATCCGCGACGCCGGTGCCGTCATCATTGCCACGTCCGGCAACCACGACTCCGCCGCGAGGCTGGGCGCGGGCGCCGCCTTCTCCCGGGCGGGCGGTCTGCACTTGATGACCACGGTGGCCGGCATCACCTCCCCCGTCGTGCTGGACGACGAGCACGGTCCCGTCGCGTTCTACGGGATTCCCTACCTGGAACCGGAGATCACCCGCACTCAGCTCGGCGTCCCCGCTGCCCGATCGCACGCGGACATCCTCGATGCGGCCATGGATCGTGTGCGCGCCGACCTCGACGCCAGGGTCGCCGACGCACCGGGTACGAGGTCGGTCGTGCTGGCTCATGCCTTCGTGGTGGGGGCCGAGGCCACAGGGTCGGAGCGGTCCATCTCGGTCGGTGGGGTCGAGACCGTGTCGGCGTCGGCGTTCGGCGACGTCGACTACGTCGCGCTGGGTCACCTGCACTCACCGCAGACGCTGGCCGAGCACATCCGGTACTCGGGGTCGCCGCTGCCGTACTCCTTCGGTGAACGCACCCACCGCAAGGCTGTCTTCCTGGTCGACCTTGCCGCGGATGGGCTCCGCCGTGTCGAGCGGGTGGATCTGCCCGTGGTCCGAGGGCTACGACAGCTCACCGGCACCTTGGCAGAGTTACTCGAAGACGAGCATTTCCAGGACGCGGAGGAGTGCTACGTGTCGGCGGTCCTCACCGATCCGCAGCGCCCCGTCGACGCCATGCGCTCTCTGCAGACCCGATTTCCGTTCGCCGTCCACCTGGAATGGCAGCGACCGGCAGGCACCGAGGATCTGCGGTATCGCGAGAAGGTACACGGGCGCAGCGACGTACAGATCACCCGCAGCTTCCTGACCGATGTACGCAGCGAGCCGTCCCCGCGCGAGGTCCGCCTCGTGGAGGCCGCGCTCGGTCATGCCGACCGTGCCGGGGAAGACACGGCCGGAGTCGTGGTGCTGGAACAGTCGGCATGAGACTGCATCGACTCGAAGTCGAGGCGTTCGGACCGTTCGCGAATTCGGTCGAGGTCGATTTCGACCGACTCGGCGCCGACGGCCTCTTTCTGTTGCACGGGCAAACCGGTGCGGGCAAGACCACGGTGCTCGACGCGGTGGCCTTCGCGCTGTACGGCACCGTTCCCGGTGCGCGCAAGGACGGGAAGCGGCTCCTCTCCGACCATGCGCCGGCCGGTTCCGTGCCGACGGTGACACTCGAGGTGACCATTTCCGGTCGCCGCCTCCGGCTGGTCCGCAGTCCCGAATTCGAACGCCCGAAACGTCGCGGTTCGGGAACGATCAAGGAGAACGCCAAAGCGACTCTCACCTGGCTGGACGGGCGAGGAGAACACCTGTCCCGAATCCCCGACATCGCCGAGGAGATCGGCCGATTGATGGGGATGAGCGCCGACCAGTTCTTCCAGGTGGTGCTCCTCCCGCAGGGTGAGTTCGCCCGATTCCTACGTGCCGACAACGAAGAACGCGGACAGCTCCTCGAGCGGTTGTTCGACACCACGCGGTTCGGGACGGTGGAGGAGTGGTTCCTGAACCGGCGGCGAGCGAGCGCTCATGACCTGGACGAGCATCAGCGTTCCATCGACGTGCTGATCGCCAAGGTCGCCACGGCAGCCGGTATCGAGGGCGGTGCGGACGCCGATCCTGTCACCTGGGCGCACAAACTGGAGGAAGAGGCGCGCGCCACCCGCGATGTTGCCGTCGATGAGCTCGAGAAGGCCAAGTCGGACGCGGCCCTGACGCGAGATGCTTTGGCGCAGGCCCGCCGAGTCCTCGAACTCCAGAACCGGCGTACCCGGGCAGAGGCCGAACTCGCCGCCTACGAGGCCGGAGCTTCGGAACGGGCGGTTCTCGCCGCCGAGGTCGCCGCAGCGCGGCGGGCGGAGCCGGTTGCCGTCGTCGTCCGCGAAGCGGACGCTGCCCGCGACAAGGCGGCGACCGCGGCGCGGCGGGTTGCCGCCATCGCAGACCGGCTGTGTTCGACGGCAGGTGGCGCCGAGGTGGTCGAGCAATTGTCGTGGCCGCCGAACAGTGAAGAGCGTGAACATCTTCGATCCTGCATCCGGTCGTGGCGCGACGATGTCGTCCGCCTCGACGGTGTGCTCGCAGAGGCGGAAGTGGGGGACCGGCTCGAAGTCGAACTCGGCCGGCTGCGCGCCCGGGAAGTCGGGCTGGCCGACACCCGCGCGGAGCTTGCCCGCGAACGCGAGGAGCTGCCCGGCGCCATTCGGGTCGCGGAGCGAGCGCTCGACGAGGCCGAGAAGGCTCGTGTGTCGTTACCGGGGCTCGAGGATGTTCGTGCTCGCTCGGCCGACGCCGCCGCGGCCGCCGCAGAGCTTCGGCAGTGCCGTGACCGCCGCGACGCACTCGAGCGCGCCGTGCTCGACGCCCGGCGAACGCACCAGGATGCCCGCGAACACTGGCTGACGCTCCTGCAGCGCCGGATTCTGGGGATGGCCGCCGAACTCGCGGGCACGCTCGAGGACGGTCAACCGTGCCAGGTGTGCGGTTCGGTGGAGCACCCCGACCCCGCGGCGGAGTCCGAACTGTCGGTCACCAAGGCAGATGAGGATGCGGCCCTCGCAGCGGAACAGAAGGCCGCCGCGAAGGTGAACACCGCGGCGGAGGCTCTGGCAACGGCAGACCGCACAATCGACGTTCTGGTCCAGCGTTGCGGGGACGGCGACGCCGACCACCTCGGGGCCGAACTCGCCTCCGCGCAGGCGGCACTCCGCCACGCGAGCGACCTCGGCGAGCAGGCCGCGTCGCGGGCCCGCCATCTCGGTGAGCTCCGCGACCGTGAGACGCAACTGCACACTCGTTCGCACGACCTTGCGGTCGAGGCTGCCACCGTCGCCGAGAAAATCACCTCGGGTGCCGCGCAGCTCGAGGAGATCCGGGCGCGGGTGCGTGAGGCCGCAGGCGAGGACGAGAGTCCCGCGGCCCGCCGCGCCCGCATCGCGGTGCTGGCGGACGCCGCGTCCGAACTGCTCGACGCCCGGGACGAGGGAGCAGCCGCCGAGTCTTCAGCTCAGGAACTGGCCGCGAAGGCCGAATTACTCGCTCGCGAAGCAGGATTCGACCGAACGAGCGACGCGGTGGCGGCGGTGCGTCCCGTTGCCCGACAGGACGAAATCGACGCCCGACTCACCGCTGCCCGTGATGCCGAGGTGGGTGCCCGCCGAATACTCGACGAACCGGAGATCGCCGCGGTCGCAGATGCAGCGCCGGTCGATCTGGTGTCCGTCCAGCAAGCACACGACGCCGCAACGGAGGCGGTCGACGTCGCGGTGGCGGTGGCGTCGGAGGCCGAACGACGACTACTCGACCTCGAGCGTTTCGTCGGCCAGCTCGAGAGAGCTGCCGCGGCTATCGCCCCGATGCAGGCGGAACACGAGGAACTGGCCGCGCTCGCCGAGGTGATCGCCGGTCGTGGTCAGAACTCACGCAAGATGTCGCTGCGCTCCTATGTGCTCGCTGCCCGGCTCGAGGAGGTCGCGGTGTCGGCGTCCGCCCGGTTGAGCCGGATGTCCGCTGGCCGCTACTCGTTCGTCCACACCGACGAGGCCGGCCCGCGTGGGCGTCGTGGTGGCCTCGGACTCGATATCCGCGACGACTACACCGGCGTCGTGCGGTCGGCGAAGACGCTGTCCGGCGGCGAGTCGTTTCTTGCCTCGCTGTCGCTGGCCCTCGGTCTCGCCGACGTGGTCGCGGCGGAGTCCGGCGGCGTCGTCCTCGACACCATGTTCATCGACGAAGGGTTCGGCACCCTCGACGCCGACACGCTCGACTCGGTGATGGGCGTGCTCGACGAACTACGGGACGGTGGTCGCGTGGTCGGTATCGTCAGCCATGTCGACGAGATGCGTCAGCGAATCCCCAGTCGCCTTCACGTGATTCGTGGACGCACCGGCTCGACGCTCGAGGTGATCGCGGGCTGAGCGCCGATCACTCGGCCTGCGGTGTGATCGCTTTGGGAGCGATACCTTTCGGAGCCACGGCAGCCTCGTCGATCGTCACGCCCTCCCGCTCGGCATCGTCGATGTCCTCGTCGGCGGCGACGTCGTCGGGGATGTTGGCCTCGGCACTCTTCTCGTCGATCTGTTCGCCGATGTAGCGCACCACGACGGCGGCCACGGCGGCGGTAGGCACCGCGAGGAAGGCGCCGACGATGCCGAATACCGACCCGCCCGCGGTGACGGCGAGCAGCACCACGACCGCGTGCAGTTTCATGCTCTTGCTCTGCAGAACCGGTTGGAGCACGTTGCCCTCGATCTGCTGGACCACCAGGATGATGATCAGCACGATCACTGCGGTGGTGAGCCCGTTGGCCACCAAGGCGACGAGGACGGCGAGGGCCCCGGCGACGAAGGCACCGACGATCGGGATGAAGCCACCGATGAAGGTCAGGATCGCGAGGACCGGTGCGAGGGGCACCCCGAGGATGAGTAGTCCGGCGCCGATGAACACCGCGTCGATGAGGCTCACCAGCGCCTGCGTTCGGATGAATCCGCCGAGGGTGTCCCACATCCGGCCGAGCACGACTTCGAGGTGTCGGCCGGCCCGGCCGCCGCTCACCGAGTGGAGCCAGGGGATGAAGCGCGGTCCGTCCTTGATGAAGAAGAACGACAGAACCAGCACCAGGCCGAGGGTGAGGAGCAGTGAGCTCGCGGTGCTGACGCCGGTGAAGACGCCGGACGCGATGACCGTTCCACTTTCCTGGACCTTCGCGATGATGGTGTGGATACCCTCGTCGATCTGGTCGTCCTTGAGGTTGATCGGCGGACCCTGCAACCAGTCCTGCACCTGGTTGATGCCCTCGGTGGCCTTGTTGGCCAGCTCAGGAGCCTGGCTGACCACCGAGGGCACGATGCCGGCGATGATGCCCGCGAGCACCGCGATGAACAGGACGAGTGTGGTCGCGGCGGCGGCCGCCGGTGGAATGCCTCGTTTGCTCATTGCCCGCGTCGGCGGCCACAGCACGGTGCACACGACGATCGCGAGGAGCACTGGGAGGACGATCACCCAGAGCTTCTCGATGATCCACCCGAACAGCAACGCTCCCAGCGCGATCGCAACGAGAACGAGCGACCACTTGGCCAACCACATACCGCCGAGCCCGATGAGATGCCCGCGATCGGGTTTGGTGATCTCCTGCCCGGGCGCTGCCGGGGCTTCCTGCTCCGCCACAGTTGGTCCTCCCTCGTCTCACAGACATATCCGCCGTATCGCCCCGGTCCGCGAGGGCGGACCGGTGACGGCACTGACCGCGTGTGCCGACTGTCCGTCCAGCCGATCGTACTGACAGCGCCGCCGTGTGCGGTCAGCAGCAGCGGGCACCCGGATTCGCGTCGGCGTCGGCGTACCGGGCGCGCCAGTACTCGCGTTCGCTCGGAACGGCTGCACCGGGATGACATCGGCGGAGGTGGTCGACATACCGGGAATAGTCGTGATCGCCCATCAACGAGCCCGTCCACCACCAGGCCGTCCGGAGAGCTCCGACAACCCTATTCGTCATGGTGATGCGCCTTTCCGGTGACCGCGTGGGCCGCACCGGGCGCGCGCACGACGCCCTCGGCGATCAGGTCGTTCCATTCCTTCTCGAGCCCCTTCTCGGCGGTGGTGGGCACGAAACCGGCGGGTGCGAAGATCTTGGACTGCTGCTCGGGCGACTCGGTGGTGGGTAGACCGCCGGCCCGGAACGCTTTGATGCACACGAGCAGTCCGGCAGCCACCACGACCAGGACCAGTCCGGCGAAGACGATCGACAGTGTTCCCTGGATGAAGGTGTTGCGGATGACCGCGTCGATGGCGTCCGGTGTCTTCGCCGAACCGAAGCTCGTCTTCCCGGCTTCCTTGGCGTCCTTGAAAGCGGCGTGCTGGGACCAGTAGCCGATGGAGGTGTTGCCCGAGAAGATCTTCTGCCACGACGCCGTCATCGTGACGATCAGGTCCCAGACGAGCGGCACCCCGGGAATCCACGCCCACTTGAAGAGGCCCTTCTTCATGACGACGGCGAGGACCACGGTCAGGGCGATGGCAGCGAGGAGCTGGTTGGCGATTCCGAACAGCGGGAAGAGTGTGTTGATGCCGCCGAGCGGGTCGGTGACTCCCATGAGCAGGATGGCACCCCAGAGTCCGACGACAGCCAGCGAGCACACCCAGGCGCCGACGCGCCACGACGGATCCTTGAACTTGCGGGCCGGTCCCCCGAAGTTGCCGAGGGAATCGGAGAGCATGAAGCGGGCGACACGAGTACCGGCGTCCACCGTGGTGAGAATGAACAACGCTTCGAACATGATCGCGAAGTGGTACCAGAACGATTTGAGCGCAGTACCCCCGAGGAATTGGCTCAGCACCTCCGACATTCCGAAGGCGAGTGTGGGTGCACCGCCGGTGCGCGAGATGATCGATTCCTCACCGACGTTCTCGGCGGCTTCCGACAGGGTGCCGGGGGACATGTCGGGACTGGTCAGTCCGAGCCCGTTCACGTAATCGGCTGCGGTCTCCGGAGTTCCACCGGTCAGGGTGGACGGGGCGTTGAGGGCGAAGTACAGGTGTTGGTCGATGATGCAGGCGGTGACGAGCGCCATGATGGCGACGAACGACTCGGTGAGCATGCCGCCGTAGCCGATGAGGCGGGTCTGCTTTTCCTTCTCCAGCAACTTGGGGGTGGTGCCGGACGCGATGAGCGCATGGAAGCCGGACAACGCGCCGCACGCGATCGTGATGAACAGGAACGGGAAGAGCGATCCGGCGAACGCGGGGCCGTTTCCCTGGATCGCGAAGGTGGTGACGTCCGGCATCTTGATGGTGGGCCGGGCGACGAGGATTCCGACTGCCAGAAGAACGATCGTGCCGATCTTCATGAACGTCGACAGGTAGTCGCGCGGTGCGAGTAGAAGCCACACGGGCAGGACCGACGCCGCGAATCCGTAGGCGATCATCAGCCACGCGATTGTGACTTTGGACAGTGTGAACCAGTCGGCGCCCCAGGCGGTGTCGGCAACCCAGCCGCCGGCGACGATGGCGGCGAGCAGGAGGACCACGCCGATGAGAGATACCTCCGCCACCTTGCCCGGTCGGAGGTATCGCAGGTAGACGCCCATGAAGAGGGCGATCGGGATCGTCATCGCGATGGAGAAGACACCCCAGGGGCTTTCGGCGAGCGCGTTGACGACCACCAGGGCCAGGACGGCGATGAGAATGATCATGATGACGAACACGCCGATCATGGCGGCGACACCACCGACCAGTCCGAGTTCGTCCCGTGCCATCTGCCCGAGGCTGCGCCCGCGCCGTTTCGTCGAAATCCACAGGACCAGGAAGTCCTGCACGGCACCGGCGAAGACGACACCGATGATGATCCAGAGGGTGCCGGGTAGGTAGCCCATCTGCGCGGCGAGTACTGGGCCGACGAGTGGTCCCGCACCGGCGATGGCGGCGAAGTGGTGCCCGAAGAGCACCCGCCGATCCGTCGGCATGTAATCCTTGCCGTTCTCCAGAATCTCGGCCGGTGTCGCCAGGTCGTCACGGGGTTTGACGATCCTGCTCTCGATCAGCCGCGCATAGAAACGGTAGGCGATGAGGTAGGTGCAGACGGCAGCGACCACGAACCACACGGCACTGATGTTCTCGCCGCGGACGAACGCAATCATCGCCCACGCGATGCCGCCGAGAATGCCCAGGACGATGAAGACGATCCGTGCCGTCGGGGAAATCGGGGTGCGGTCCACGACTCCCACAGGTGGCAGATCGGGGTCCGTCCTCAGATATTCGACCTCGGGTTCGGGGGCGGCTTTCAGAGCCATCTCGATCTCCTTTCCATCGTTCCCGCCGTCATTGTGTGGCAGGGGAACGGTGTGGGCACGGCTTCCGGTGTTATGGCCTCCGTCACCCTATTGCCCCCACATTGCCAGTGTGAGCCGACCCGGGAAATGTCGCCCGTTTATCTGAGCGCGAACCCGGGCAGGCTGAAGGAAGAGCCCGGCACTTCGACGGCTCGCCCGCATCCGCGCGGCGGAGCGCCGGAACCGCCGGACCCGAGGAGCTTCGTCGAACGGAGACGCGCGATGAGTGAGACCGTGCTCGTATGCCTGCCGTATGCCGGTTCCGGTGCGTCGTTCTTCCGAGGGTGGCGGAGTTTCGCTCCGCGAGGGCTGGAGGTCGCGCCGCTGCAATTACCCGGGCGCGAGGAGCGGTTCGTGGACCCTCCTCTCACCGAGGTCGCGGAGGCCGTCGACGACCTGCTGCCCCGGGTGCTGCCGATCGGGCAAGGTGCGGAGCGGGTCGCGATCTTCGGTCACAGCCTGGGCGCGGTCCTTGCCTATGAGCTTGCCCATCGACTCGCCGGTCAAGGCGGTGTGCCGCTCACCCATCTGTTCGTGAGCGGGTCGCCCGGTCCGGCGACGGTCCGGGAGATACGTGCGTCGCTCCTGGATGACGAGGGTTTCCTCGCGCAGGTAAACGAACTCGCCGGTTACTCGCACCCGGCGTTGGAGAATCCCGAACTGCGGGAACTTCTCCTTCCGGTCCTCCGCGCCGACGTCGAGATGCACGAGAACTACCGGCCGCCGCCGCATCCGCTGCTGGACATCCCGGTCACCGCGCTTCGTGGACGCGAGGATCATCTCGTCAGCGCCGAACAGGCAGCGCAGTGGAAAGAGGTCACCACCGGCGAGAGCACGGTCGTGGAACTCGACGGTGGTCACATGTACCTCACCGACCATCCGCATGCCCTCCTACGACTCGTCGCGTCCCGCCTCTCGGTCACCGAACCGCGATGAGCCCCTCTCTGGAAGGCAAGACCGCCGTCGTCACCGGTGCCGCGCGGGGCATCGGACGCGCCTGTGCGATCGACTTCGCTGCGGGCGGGGCGGACGTGATGTTGCTCGACGTGTGCGGGGACATTCCGGGCGTTCCCTACCCACTGGGCTCCACGAGCCAGCTCGAGTACACCGCCGACCTGTGCCGCGGACACGGAGTTGCGGTGCTGACGCGCGCGGTGGACGTGCGGGTGCGCAGCGAGATCGATGCTGCCGTCGACGCGGCACACGAACGTTTCGGCCACGTCGACGTATTGGTCAACAACGCGGGAATCGCGGCACCGTCGGGATCGCTCGTCCACGAGATCGACGAGGACGAATGGCAATTGATGATCGACGTCGACCTCTCGGGGGCGTGGCGGGCGATAGCCGCCACGGGCCGGATCATGGTGGCGCAGCGCAGCGGCAGCATCATCAACATCAGTTCCACGGCGGGCATCGTCGGGTACAGACGCTTCGCCGGTTACGTTGCCGCCAAACACGGATTGGTCGGCCTGACCAAGGCCGCCGCCTTGGACTATGCGCCCAGTGGTGTCCGCGTGAATGCGCTGTGCCCCGGATCGGTCCGCGACAGTCCCGCCTTCGAAGGCCGGATGCTGGCCGAGATCGCTCGATCGCTCGGCATTCGAGTGGAGGAGCACGAGTCCGTGTTCGTGCAGTCCCAGCCGAACAATGCACTCATCGATCCGGAGGATGTTGCTGCGGCTGCCCGGTGGCTCGCGTCCGACGAATCACGGCGCGTCACCGGATCGGTCGTCACGGTCGACGGCGGCTTCTCGGCGCGGTGACACGACCAATCCAGGGGGCAGGTCCGCGGTGCGCCCTGGGCGCTTCTCGGCAGGCGCCTCGGAACGTTTCTTCGGTAGAATCGACCCATGCACCAATCCCATTGGGGTCGGGCTGGGCTGGCGCGCACGGCGTACGGCCATGCACTGTCGGTGCGTATTCCCCTGGGCTCCTCGGCCGACGAAGGCTTGAATCGAGAGCGGTGGAACGGCGATACCCTCGCACGCACTCTCGAGGCGGCGAGTAACCGGTGGTGGGGCAACGAAGTGCCGCAACCGCGGCTGTGGATCGAACGCGTCGACGCTGCTTCCACCGACTCGGTGGCACGACGACAACTCGATGCCGAACTGCGCAGGCCGATGAGTATCGACAGGCCGGTGATGCGGGCTGTGCTGCTGCGATACTCGGACGGCGTGGCCGATCTCGTCGTCACTGCGGATCGCCGCGACCTGGATCCACCGTCTCTGAGCACGGTGGTGGATGTCCTTCTGGGTAACCGCGATCCCGACTCCCTCACCGCGGAACCTGTGCGGCGGTGCCCCGACGGGCGTGCCCTGCTGCCACCGCCGACAACGATCCCGGGGGGACGCACCCGGTTCGCCTGGATGGCAGGTCGGGAACCGAGTCCACACCCCGCGTTGGTCGAGGTATCGCTGGGACGGCAACAGTGTGAGGACACAGCCCGTGTCGCACTCGCGGCCGGAAGGGTCCTGGGGCGCTACGAAGACCTCGACACGGTGCGAGTCGGTCTGTGGTCGCCGGTTCCCGAAAGACCCGTGGATGTGTTGCGAGGACAGCACGAATTCGGTGTGTTGTCGATCGACTGTGCCGAAGGTTCTGCACCTGAACATGTTTCGCAACCACCGATGGCGGCGGATGACGACACCGAAACCAGTACCGACTCTTCGGACCCTGACCGCGAGAGCGCCGGCAGTGTTCCGGTCGGCGTCCTGGGCGGGGCCTGCGGATACCCTGGCTCGGAGCGACGATGGCTGCCCTGCCAGACCCCACCATTTCCGCTCACTCTCGCCGTGGTCGTCGAAAAATCGGGGGACGCATCGCTGCAGGTGCATGCGCAACCGTATGTGGTGGACGAACAGGCGGCACGGCAATTCGCGCATCACGTGGTCGAGATGTTCCGCCGGCTCGGCGTCGAAGGTTCGGGCTCCGAGCATGACGACGTGTTCGTGTCCGAAGATGATCGCCTCGCGGTGGCCGAAACGGGACCGAATGGCGTGCCGGATCGGTCGCAGCGGATCGACACCGTGTTCCGGCAGCGAGCCCGTGAGAGGCCGTACTCGGTCGCGCTGGTGCAGGGCCGCCGTACACTCACCTACGGCGAATTGGACGAGCAATCACGTTGGGCCGCAGCCGGACTCCGGAAATGTGGTGCCTCGCCCGGTGATCGTGTCGGCGTGTGCCTGGACCGATCCATCGAGCTCATCGTCACGATGCTGGCGATTCTCCAGGTGGGTGCGGCGTTCGTGCCCATGGACTTCCGGCACCCACCGGACCGCCTCGAGTACACCGCCGGTGACGCCGGGATTCGCCTGGTCGTCACCGACCGGCCGGACATCAGCTGGGGTGACGGAATACGCGCGGTGTCTCCGCAGGATCTCGAGGCCGCGGCGAGCGCTGCCTACCCAGACGGGGCCCGCTCACCCGGGCCGGAGGCCGATGTGGGCGAGGCCGCCGCTGTGGCGTACGTGATCTACACATCCGGGTCGACGGGCCGTCCCAAGGGTGTGCTCATTCCCCACCGCAATGTGCTCGCTCTCCTCGCCGCGACCGACACAGAATTCGCTCTCGCCCCCGATGACACCTGGTCGATGTTCCATTCTTCGGCGTTCGACTTCTCGGTATGGGAGATCTGGGGTGCGTTGCTCACAGGCGCCCGGTTGGTCATCGTGCCGTACTGGATATCCCGCTCACCCGTCGAATTCCACACCCTCCTCCAGGAGGAAGGCGTGAGCGTGCTGAGCCAAACACCCTCCGCCTTCGGGCAACTCATGGTGGCCGACCGTGAACTGCCGAGCTTGGACCACCTCCGGTTGGTCGTCTTCGGTGGGGAGTCGCTCGACACGCGCATGCTCGTGTCGTGGATGGACCGCTACCCGGAGTCGACATGCCGATTGGTCAACATGTACGGGACCACCGAGACGACCGTGCACGTCACCGCCCACACCGTGACGCGGCGGGACGCGTTGTCGAATTCGAAGGTGGTGGGCAGGCCGTTGCAGGGGTGGTCCGTGCGAGTGCTCGACAATCGTGGCCGTCCCGTGCCCACAGGTGTGACCGGTGAAATCTATGTCGGGGGAGCGGGCGTCGCGCTCGGGTACCTCAACCGGCCCGAACTGACCGAGCAACGGTTCGTGTGCTGGCGGAACGGCGAAAAGCTCTACCGCACGGGCGACCGGGGACGCCTTCACGGCGACGGCACTCTCGAGCACCTGGGCCGGCTGGATACTCAGGTGCAGATTCGTGGATTTCGGGTGGAACTCGGTGAGGTGCGGGGTGTGCTGCTCGACGACCCTCAGGTCACGGCTGCGGCAGTGGTGGCCACGGACGCCGACGACGATCCGGCAGGACCGGGCATCGATGCGTACGTGGTCTCGCGCGGCGGGACACCGGCGTCGATACGTCAACGCGCTGCCACGTTCCTGCCCGAGTACATGCTGCCGCGCACCATCACCATCGTCGACGCGCTTCCTCTCACGATCAACGGCAAATTGGACACTGCCCGACTTCCGGTGCCCGATAGGCTTTTCCCGCCGCCGCCCACGCGGGCACCGGAGGTGACATCGACGAACGATCTGGCTACCACTCTCACCGACATCTGGGAGTCCGTCCTCGGGGTTCCCGTCGGCGCCGACGACAACCTGTTCGAGCTCGGCGGAAACTCGTTGTGCGCCATCAAGGCCGACAGCATGATGCGCAGACTCGGCCTACCGGTACTGCCGATGCGTGAACTGTATCTCCGGCCGAGTATCCGGGGAATCTGCCAGACGCTGGACAGACTCTATCCTTCGGCGGACCCGGCGGACCCGGCGGACCCGGCGGACCCGGTGGACAAATAGCGTTCGACGACGGCCCCGATCTCCCGGGCAGGTTCCGGCTGCATCATGTCGTTGTGACTACACGCGACCGCATGCTCGTGGATGGTGCCGTCAACCGCGGTTCGCCAGGCATCGACGGCGCGTACGGCACCGCCGTTCTGTGTGGTGCCGCTCGCGGTGAAGAACAGCAGATCCCCGGAGAATGATGCGGGCGTGAACCGGCCCAGCATGCGGGTGGAGTTGGCGTATCCCTCATTGATTCGCCGAAGATGCTCGGCGGTGAGCCCGGCCACCGCCGATCCGTATGCGCGCTGTATCAGGAGTGCGGCCTCGTCGTACGTCAGTTCCTCTTGCTGTGATCGCATGCCGGCGTCGACGCCGAGTCCCGCGAGCAACTCCGGGATCGGCAGTGCCGCGGCGTGTTCCTCGTCCGGATTGCCCGGATAGCTGTCCAGCAGAACCAGCGCCCCAACTCGGTCACCGCCGGTGTGCAGTGCGGTGGCCATGGCGTGAGCGATTGTCCCACCCAGCGACCAGCCGAGGAGATGGTATGGGCCGTCCGGCTGAACTGCCTTGATCTCGTCGATGTACCGCCGGGCCAGTTCGTCGATCGACTCGTATTCGGAGCCGCCGCTGATGGCGGGCAATTGCAACCCGTATACGGGACGGTCCGGCGAGAGGTGGCGCACGAGAGAGGTGTATGCCCAGGCCAGTCCGATCCCGGCATGCACACAGAACAGAGGTGGGAGAGATCCGCTCGGTCGAAGCGGAACGAGCACACGCAGTGCCGCGTCGACGGTGACGGCCTCGCCGATAGCCTCCGATTCTGCATCGAGCCGCGCGGCCAGCCCTGCCGTCGTCGGATCGAGGAACAACGCCTGCAGAGGCACCGTGCGTCCTAGCCGCTTCTCCAAGGAGGTGACCACGCCGATCGCGGTCAACGAGGTGCCGCCCAGAGCAAAGAAGTTGTCGTCCACACCGATCCGTCCGGCGGCGGTGTCACCGCTGTCCGGTGCGAGGGCCTCCACGAAAGCGTCGAGAACGACGCGTTCGGTGGCGGTTCGAGGACTGCGGGACGGGGTGGATTCCGGACGGAACGCCGGCTCCGGCAGGGCGCTTCGGTCCAATTTCCCGGCGGGTGTGAGCGGGATGTGGTCGAGCGAAACGATGGCGGCGGGAATCATGTGCGCGGGCAGCAGTGTGGACAGGTATGCGGTCAGTGCCTCCGGATCGGCCGATCCGGTATCGGACTGTATGTAGGTGACGACGACGGGGGTGCCGCCCGGACCCGGTCTGCTGACAGTTGCAGCGAAGGAGACGTCGGGGTGAGTGGTGAGCGCGGTGTCGATCTCGCCCGGTTCGATCCGGAAGCCTCGGACCTTGATCTGGAAGTCGGTGCGTCCCAGATGCTCCAGCGTGCCGTCGGAGTGTGCACGCACCAGGTCGCCGGTGCGGTACATCCGGCCACCGGTCCCTGTGAAGGGACAGGCCACGAAGTGGTGCGCCGTCGTCGCGGGCCGGGCGTTGTATCCACGGGCGAGTCCTGGACCGGCGAGGTACAGTTCGCCAGGTGTGCCCGCCGGGACGGGGTGGAGTCGGTCGTCCAGCACGGCGGCAACAAATCCGCGGGTCGGCAGGCCGATGGTGACCAGGTCGCCCGGAGTCAACGGCTCACTCATGTGCGACATGATGGTCGTTTCGGTGGGACCGTACGCATTGACCATCCGACGGCCGGAGGCCCAGCGGGAGACGAGGGCCGAGGGGCACGACTCGCCCGCGACGGTGAGGACCCGCACCGTGCCGAGTCCGCCGGGTTCGAGGGTGGCCAGCGCGGTGGGTGTGATGAAGGCGTGGGTGACCCCTTCCCGAACGAAGAACTCGGCCAGCGCGGGCCCGCCGTAGGTCATCGGGGGCGCGATGATGACGCGGGCACCGGCGCAGAACGCCATCATCATCTCGAAGATCGACGCATCGAAGCTCGGGGACGCCAGGTGCGACACCCGCGCTTCGGCGGTCACCTTCAGCCGCGCCCGTTCCTGTTCGGCGAGATCGGCCAGACCGCGGTGGGTGAGCACGACGCCCTTCGGGGTGCCCGTCGATCCGGAGGTGTAGATGAGATACGCGGGGTGGTCGAGGCGGAGCGTCGCCGTGCGGTCGGCGTCGGTCACGGCGGCAGCCGGGAAACCTCGTAGACGGTCGTCGAAACCGGATTCGTCGAGAACCAGCCACGACAGTTCATCGGGGAGCTTTGCCCGGAACTCCGAGACGGTGATGCCGAGCCGCGCCCCGCAGTCGTCGAGCATGTGGGAGATGCGCGCAGGGGGATAGGTGGGGTCGACGGGCACCAGGGCGGCCCCGGACTTCGCCACCGACCACAGAGCGACCACGGATTCGATCGAGCGCGGAAGGGCCGATATCACAGCGCTTTCCGGACCGGCTCCGCGATGCACCAGCCACCGCGCCAGTCGATTGGACTGTTCGTCGAGTTCCCGGTAGGTGAGGTGGCGGCCTGCGCAGGACACGGCCACCTCGTCTTCACGTGCCCGCGCGGCGGCGGAGAGAATTTCGGGCCACAGTTGAGGAGTGCACCCGCGCGGTCCTGCGGTGGGTGCTTGCTCGTCACCGAGTCGGATGTCGCCGACCACGACCGTAGGTTCGGCGACGATCTCTTCGAGGACACGGAGGAACCGGTTCGCGAGATTCCGGATCGTCGCCGGCTCGAACAGGTCCGTGGCGTACGTGAATCCGGCGGTGATCCCCGACGGCTCCCCCGCGGTGTCGAGTTCCTCGGTGATCACCAACTCGAGATCCACCTTCGCCGTCGCCGGTGTGCTTTCTGCCGGATGGACGGTGACACCGGAGATCTCGAGGTCGTACGGTGCGCTGCTGTCGAATTCGAGGGACACCTGGAACAGCGGGGAATGCGCGGTGGAGCGGACGGGAGCCAGGGCCTCGACCAGTTGCTCGAACGGCAGATCGGCGTGGATGAAGGCGCCGAGGTCGACTTCCCGGGTGTCGGCGAGGAGTTCGGCGAACGATGCGGCTGCCGTCACCCGAGTACGCAGCACGAGCGTATTGACGAACATCCCGACAAGGTCGTCGAGGGCGGGTTCGGTGCGGCCCGCGATAGGTGTACCGATGACGATGTCCTCGGTACCGGTCGATCGGGCAAGCAGGGCGGCGAACGCGGCGTGCAACGTCATGAAGAGCGTCGAATTGCTCGCGCGCGCCGTCGAACGCAGTTGACGATGCAGTTCGGGATCGATGCGGAACCCGAGGCGATCCCCGCGGAGGGTGCGTTGTGGTGGTCGTGGGTGGTCGGTGGGGAGGGGGAGGAGGTCGGGGAGTGCGTGGAGGGTGTTTTTCCAGTAGTGGAGTTGGGTGGTGATGAGGCTGTGGGGGTCGTCGGTGGTGCCGAGGAGTTGGT
>NZ_JBIRXS010000053.1:0-28441 GCF_044389235.1 Rhodococcus sp. NPDC019647
GGGCCGCCGAATGTCAGTCGCACACATGTATGACACAGCGCTTCAGACTTCTGACGTGGCATTGTGCCCCAGAATCTTTCGGGCTGAGCAGTGAAGTCGACGAATCGTGGCAATGCACCTACGCCGATCTGGGCGCACTCGGCGCCATGGCCAGGCAGGTGGTCTGTGTGGGCGATCCCGGCCAGATCGACCCGGTGGTGACCGGCGACGTGTCTCGCTGGGACGGCAGCGATACCGCCCCGAACCTGCCGGGACCGATTGCGCTGCAAGCCGCGCACGGCGACGCGGTGGGCGTGGTCCGGCTGCGCCACACCTGGCGACTCGGACCGGACACCACCGCCCTGATTCAACCGTTGTTCTACCCCGACCTGCCGTTCACCTCCCGCCGACCACCGGAGCACCTGACCGACGCTGGCGGAGTCGTGCTGCCCGAGCTGACGCACCGTTCCGTCACGGTTTCCGGTGGCCCGTCCGATCCGGCGCTGGTGACCGCATGCGCACAGCGGGCGCGGGAGCTGACGGGCGCGGAGCTGGTCACCGCCGAGGACCAGCGACCTATGAGCGCCGCCGATATCGCGGTGGTGGTTCCCCACGTGACGCAGGCGGCGGCGATCCGCGCCCTCCTGTCTGATCACCAGGACGTGCTGGTCGGCACCGCGAACTCTCTGCAAGGGCTCGAGCGTGCCGCTGTGGTGGTGTTGCATCCGCTGGCCGGATACCGCACCGCCGAGCCATTCAGCCTCGATCCGGGCCGCGCCTGCGTGATGCTCTCCCGCCACCGCGCCCACATGAGCGTCGTCATCGATGACGCGAGCGCCGATGTACTCGCCTACACCGAACCCTCGACCGCGCACGCCGCCAATACCGCCCTGTTGGCCGCGCTGCACCGCACTCCCGCTGTGTAGCAACCCACCACAATGAAAGGGGATTTGGGCAATGTCCGATGAAATCATGACCGAGTTCCGCGCAGAACGGCTGCCGGACATCGACTCGCCAGCCCAGCTGGCGACCGCATCCGCGAGGAAGACCCGACCGAACTTCACCGACGACTACGACGACGGTTCTCAGGTTCACGACAACGGCGTCCGCGCGCTGCGGGCAGGCGATGGACTGATCTGTTATGCCCGCACATGCAATACCGATCAGGAGGAGACCATGACGGTCTTCGGTGACTTCCTCGGTGATCTGCACCATCTGGCCGATGCGATGGGCGTCGACTGGGACGAAGCGCAGCGAAGGGGAGCGGTCCACTACACCGCCGAACTGTACGGCGCTGACTAACGGAACTGGCGGCTGGACGGTCCGGACGGACCCGTTCGGCCGGCAGTCCCCGGCACCGGGTGCGCTGGGGACCGGCACTTCCCCATGCGGTCCACACGTATCCGTGACCACCCGATAGATGCGTGACGGCGTGCGTGAAATGCTGCGGTTAGACTTACGTGACGCTCAGCGTGTTGATTTACGTGAAGCCGTGTGTGGTGAGGAGCGTGTCACAGTGCGTGCACACACACGCGAGTACAGTTGCGTGTGATTCAACGACTACTTCTCCGGCTGGGTGCCGAAGGCTTACGGGGCCGACGTAGGGTTGGTCAGTGGCCGTCCCGGAGTGCAGCAGATCAGTTCTGATCTATTCCGTGCACATCGAATCCGTCTACACCGACGGGACTCTGATAGTCCTTCACCTCGCCGAGCACCGGAGCATGTGCACGGGATGCTGGTCCGGACGCTGTGCCCTTCACCTCGTCGTGGGCGTGGCCGTCTGGGATAGGCGCTACCGCCTGTCCACCTCATGGCGCAAGTGTCGAAATGTCTTAAGGGGCAGTGGGTGGTGGGGGGCTATCGCATCGGGTGTGCTGATAGTCGTGGTCCCCGTGGGCGCGGCCCGGGGGACACCCCGAGGACTGCGAGGGGGCGCCGCTCGTCGTCCGGCAGTGCGTTGGCTCGCCACTTTTTCACTGCCCGGTAGAGCCACTGGCCCACCTGCTCACCGTCTGCGGTGACGTAGTTTGCGGGGACGAGTGCGTCGCCGTGTTCTTCGCGGTAGGCGGCGATTTCGGTGAGCATCCGTCGCCGCTTACCGTCGGCCGGTGGCACGGCAGGGAGCGGCGCGCTGTCCTCGGTCCACACGAAGCCGATCGCATCGAGTTGCGTAATGCGTTGCGGCGGCAGGGTGCCGAGCATGCGGGCCACTCGGTGGCGGTCCTGCCAGCGTCCCAGTCGGAAGCCGCATTCGGTGACGTAGTCGACGGGGATCAGGACTGCGGGGTGACGGCGGCGAAAGTCGGCGTAGAGCTGCAGAGGTGAGGCCGCGGACCGGTGTGCCCGCATCGAAATCACATCCTTAGGAAAGCCGTCACGTACTGCCCGGATAGTCATTAACTCGAGTATGTCAACCTCTTTGACGATCTGCCACGGAAGTCGACGCGTGTTGGAGTGCTCCTGGTGCACAGTTCGTGACAACTGGTGGAACCCACCAGCTATCGACAGCGCGAAGGATTAGTCCGACCTCGCGCACCGGTCGGCCGGGGATCTGTGGGTGCCCCCGGTGCAGGGAAGCGCCCTCCCCGTGCTGGCGTTGGTCTGATCACTCCAGCCTGTGCCCGCGGCGAGGTCGGTACGCTGTCGATGCGGGGCATGTCATAGTCATGGGGTCGAGCCTGCAACGTGCGGATCGGTCACAGGTTCCAGAGTCGGAGCAGCGCGGCCCGCAGGCTGGTGGAGACGATGCGGATGGTCGGTGCGCAGCCGGGGACCCGGGTGCCCGAGGTAGTGTCGGCGGCTTTCCTCCCTTCCAAGGTCCGAGGCTCCCGTAGTTCTTCGGCGGAACGGAGCGGCGTAGGTCGGGATCTCGGAATTTCGCTCGAGCAGTGACATCCAGCGTGTGGGACCGGGCTGGAGAGGATGCGCTTCGATCCGGCGTTCGAGCTCCTACACGTTCGAAATGACCCAGGTGGTTCTGCTCGAGGCCACCGGCAACCACCCAGTTCTCCCTGTGCTGAGCCGGGCCATACTCTCCAGCCACCGGTTCCCGTCCCGTAGCGTATTCGTCGCCGAACCGGGACACACATTCTCGCGATGCGTCGACTGCTCGTGGGGAGTGGGGGAGTGGCAGCATAGTTGCAGTTCAAAGGCGTTAAACACGTTGTCGATGCGGGGGAGCGGGGGTGAAAAAGCGGCACCGAAGCGGGTTCAAAGACACTCGATCAGGCCCGTAGCGCCGACGTCGGCGCTACCGGTCGGTCGTCACCGGCACCGCAACGCCGCGGTGCGGGCACTGCCGGGAATCCCGCATCCGCGGTGGTCTCGGCCGCCTGCCCGACGACCTGCGCTCGCCCGAACCCCGGCACGGGTCCTGTGCCTCGTTCTGTTTTCGGACCGACGGGCGTCGGGAGGTCGATGCTCCGATCGATCGACGGGGTACTTCTCCGGGCCGCCACGTGAGTGCCGTCCCCGTTCAATCGGCGCGCCTCAGGCGGCTACTCGCCGGAGACTAACCGGCAGCGATTCAGCCGCACCGGCGCCCCGACACGGTGTTGTCGCGGTAAACCCAAGACCGCGCGCCGCCGTCACTGCCGGCCGAATAGTGCCTCGACGAGCGCGGTGGCCGATGCGGTCTTCGCCGCGGTTTTCGCGGTCGCCTCCGCGGTGGCGGTGTGGCCGGCGAGGTGCACGGTGGCGGTGAAGCGGGGTGCGTGCGCGGGTCCGTCGGTGCGGACTTCCCATTCGGGCGGGGCCTGATTGTTGTTCTGGGCGAGGCTCATCAGCCAGGCGGTGGGGTTGGACAGTGCCTTGGATTTCTTTGCCCCGTCCAGGTTCAGGGCAGCCGGCGTGGCCGTACGGTGTGGTTCCGCGGATATGGCGGAGCCGGGTTCCTGCGGCGCCGGTGGGGGAGTCGTGGGTTGTGGGGATGGTGCGGTGGTCGGCCAGTCCGGTTCCGTGTCGGGGTGGTCGGTGCCGACTAGTTGCGCGCGGACTGCCGCCCAGAGGGCGGCTTGTTCGGCCGGTTTCTTCGCAGTTGCGGTGGCCCAGGGTCCGCGGACGCCTTGGTGGGTGGCGCGGGCGGCGAACAGTGGGTGGTGGTCGGCGCCGTTGCGCCGAATCTCCACGTCGGTGGGCGGTTGGTCGGGGTGGGTTTGCCGCCACACCGACGCCACGCTCGGCCCCATCTCCGGGTGAGTATCGGTCAGGGTGTCGATGATGCGGAGTTGGAGGGGAAGCCAGGTGGGGTCGGCGGCGTCGATCAGGACCGCGACGTCCGGGGCGGTCACCAGGTCGGCGTCGACACGGCGGACGAGCTCGGCGGCGAGTTCGGCCCGAAGTGGTGTGGTGGCTGCGGATTTGAGCACCTTGTGGAAGGTGCGGGAATCGAGGGTGGTGAGATCTGTGGTGGCCGCCTGCTCGGCGACGATGCGTTGGTCGGCGTATTTGAAGTGATTCTTCTTCGCCTCCCGGGCGGCGCGGGTGCGCCGGTTCAGGTCCGCGCCCAGGGCAGCCAACTGATCCGGGGTGTACGGGGTGGGGGAGGAGTCGAGGTGGGCGAAGATGATCCGCTGGTTGATCAGGTCGGCCACCCGGCGCAGCGGTGAGGTGACGTGGGTGTAGGCGCTAAGCCGTAATCCGTAGTGGCCGTGGACCGTCGGGTCGTAGGTCGCGGCCCGCAGTGTCGAGAGCAGTCGTCCCCGCAGTTTCGCGAACAGGTCCGGGTCCCCGGCGGCGGCGGCGATCTCGGTCATCAGCTCGTCGGTGCTGCCGGCGACCGGGTTGGGCCGGTGGTTGCGGAATAGGATTGGCAGGCCCCGCTCCACACACCACAACGCCACCGCCTCGTTGGTGGCGATCATCATCTCTTGCACGATGACGTAGGCGACGGTCCACAGTTCGGCGGCGATCGCCACGATCGCGCCGTCCTCATTGCTCGCCCAACCTTGGGTGAGGTCGTAGAACGCGAGCGCCCCGCCGTCACGCCGGGCGGTCAGCAGGACCTGTGCGGCAGCATCCGCCGCGGCCAGCTGAGCGTGGAGCGGATGTGCCGGGTCGGTCAGGATGTTCGGCACCTCGACATGATCGACCGCCACGCATCGGCCCGTCGGGATGTGCCCGCGGCCGACGGCGGTGTCGACCAGCCGGCCGTCGGTGGTGATCGTGCCGGTGACCCGCAGGCTGGTCCGCACGGCTTCGGTGGTCAGGGTGGCCGCCTGTTCGGCCGTGTCGCCGAGCATCGCAATGGTGCGGCTGCGCAGATAGCGGGTCTCGGCCCGCAGAAACGCCTGCTCGTCAGCCACCGACCCGAGACCGACGACGTCGGCGACACCGGCGATATGAACCTCCACCGCCCACCCGCGGCCACCAGCGAGCGGGATGACCGAGAAGGCGTCGTCCCGGTCCCGCGCAGATGCCGAATCGATCATCAGCAGCGTCGACATGTCGGTCGTGGTTGGTGATGCCATGATCGATCCCCCTTGGTTCTCTACAGGTATCCGACGATAACCGGCTGCTGTCCCTGCGGGTCGCCGGCACACCCCAGGCCACCCCACAGCCGTGGGGCATTCTCGTGTGAGGTCCCATGGAATGGCATGCGGTCAGCACTGCAGGGTGTCACTACTCGGCCGACGATGGCGGTCTTGGTGGTGGTTCTCGCGGGGCAGAACTAGCGGTCACGATGAGGACTCCGAGCCTTTCATATGCGGAAGAGGATGACGGCGAACGCCGGAACACCGATCAGCGGCGGTGACCACACCTACCGGCACCTCCTGCGCGAACACTCGCGCGAGTGCACCTTCTCGTCGGCGGTGGGTTCGGCCAGGGCGACTGCCAGCAGGAGTAGGCCGATAACCGATCAGTGCGATCGGGAGGGTGCCGTTTCGAAGCCGGGACGATTTGGTGCCAACCCTATCGAGGGGCGTGAGGTTCGTGAACCGCAGGATGTGCCGGCGCCGCACGCGCTGCATTCACAGGTAGCTACCCGAGTACGACCGCGGCGATCGCGAACAGCCACCACGGGGAACTGAACTCGGGCCCGCTCACCGGGCTACCTCCGCGCCCGGAGGGATCGCCCGGCAGCCGGGCGAGTCCTGTCCCTGGTCGTCGAACTTAACTAGCTGCACGCCCCAGCACGGGAAGACGAGGTCGTCTCGGCCTAAGCGCACCGCGACTGCCGCCGGTTACCCACCCGGGCTGGCCTCACGCTGTTGGAAACCGCGGTCACACAGAGTGGCCGACGACTCGACTGCTCGACACCGTTCTTCCCGACTGCAACAAAGCAAGACTGGGTGCGTCGCGTTCACCCGGTTGCGGCGGAACGATGCCTGCGCTCGCTAGAGTTGTGGTGTGACCATCCCATCGCGGTGGGATCGGAAGTGGGCCGCAGGATTACTCGCCGGACGACGAGGCCTGTGGCTCGCGCCGTTTCTGTGCTAAATCTGTTGGAGCTCATGACTAAGGCCCGACGTGCCGAGGCACCCGGTTCCCACTCCAGAGTGAACGACGGCTCCGCACACGATACCGGCGACCAGAGCGTCGATTATGGCGGTCTACGGCATAAGTGACCGCAGCGAGCGCGAACGCCGCAAGCCCGCGCTGTCACTCCGGCAACATCGGGCCCGCGGGCGCCGTCACAGGACCGTCCGGGCCACATCCACCGGCTCGATCGTCACCGGCGCAGGCTACCGGCGTGCACCGACACGTTGCAGAGCAAAAAGGCGGTGACGTGCGGTTTCGGGCCCGACGCTGCGATAATTGAAATTATCGCGCCCAAGTGCTCACAAATCATGAGTGACCTGGAGCGGTAGCGGTGTGCATGCCGGTGCGCGGTGTGTGTAGGTTTTCGCGAGCCGTGTCAGTTTCTCAATTTGGTGTCAGTAGGCCGCAAGCTTTCGGCGTTACCCCAGTTCAGCGACCTGGTCGTCTCCGGACCGTTCGAGGATTCTGACAATTTAGTGAGAATCTCTTGGTGGCAAGTCTTTGTAACGTCGCAGGTCAGTGCGGCGTGCGACTGACAAGATCGGCGAAAACCTACAGTGTGTTTTGTTGAGAGGCCGCGCGAGATTGCCAGCAGGTTGACCTGGCGAAACGTCACTCGAAGTCAGCGACAGGCCGCACGGAATGTCAGCAGTGTTTGGGCAGGATTCGGTCGTTGAGCTGGGGAGACGTCGAACGGATATGGGTCCGTTGGTGACATTTCCATGCTGCTTACCCGCTGACAATTTTGTGAGGCCTTTCAGCTGAGCTGCGCGAACTCGCGGACCGGCCAGGGTGGCGAATATCCTGCGTCACTGCCCCTCCCGGACCCCTCCACTCGCAAATTGGACCACTGACATCACCGCGACGAACCACCACTGACATTTCGGTGGCGACTCACATCTGTGGCCCGACGGTTTTGGATGTATCGGCCGGGGTAAGCCATCGGGTGAGAAACCGGCCGCCTCGGGCGTGGGTCGGGCAACCGCTAGAAGTGGGAGACGAGGGGCGCCGGTGCCGTCGGACACCGAGAACGACAAGAAGCTGTCGCTGACCGGGTCGGTGGCACTGGGCACCGGGGTGATGATCGGTGCGGGGATCTTTGCACTGGTCGGGCAGGTGGCCGAGCTGGCGGGATCATGGGTGCCGTGGGCGTTCGTCGCCGGCGCGGTGGTGGTGGCGTTCAGTGCCTATTCGTATGTGCGGTACTCGAGCACGAATCCGTCCTCGGGTGGGATCGCGATGATCTTGAAGGCTGCCTACGGCCCCGGACTAGTGGCCGGGTCGTTCTCGCTGTTCATGTATGTGTCGATGATTCTCGCCGAGAGCCTGCTGGCCCGAACCTTCGGCACGTACCTGTTGCGCCCTTTCGGGATGCAGGGTTCGGCGGTATGGGTGCCGGTTCTGGCGGTGGTGGCGATCGTGGCCGCGACTATGGTCAACCTGATCGGCAACCGGTGGGTGGAGGGATCGGCGACGGCGACCGCGGCGATCAAGATCGTCGGGATTGCGGCACTGGCGGTGGCCGGGATCGCCGCCACCGGCGTGTCGGCATTCTCGCGGCTGGTCACCGGCGGTGCGGATGCGACGCCGCCCGAGAGCGGACCACTCGGCTTCCTGGCCGGCATCGCGTTGTGCATCCTGGCGTACAAGGGGTTCACTACCATCACCAATCAGGGCGCCGATCTGCGCGATCCCGAGCGCAACATCGCTCGCTCGATCGTGATCGCGATCGCGGTGTGCACGGTGCTGTATCTGCTGCTGACCGTCGCTGTCACCGGCAGTCTGTCGGTGCCGCAAATCGTCGCCGCCCGGGACTACGCGCTGGCCGAGGCCGCCGAGCCATTGTTCGGGTCCTGGGGGATGTGGTTGACGGTGGCGGTGGCGGTGGTCGCGACCCTGTCCGGGTTGGTGGCGAGCTTCTTTTCGGTGTCACGGTTGTACGGCATGCTGCGCGAGATGGGACAGGTGCCCGGGTTGCCTGGATCGATTGATCGGCAGTCGTTGTTGATCACGGCCGCATTGGCGCTGGTGACGGCGACGTTGTTCGACTTGAGTCAGATCGCCTCGCTCGGTGCGATGTTGTACCTGTCGATGGACATCGCCATCCATTGGGGGATGATTTGTCGTCTGCGCGACGAGGTCCAGATCAAGTCGTGGATTCCGGGGGTGGCGATCGTGCTCGATGTGCTCGTGCTCGCCCCGTTCGTGGTGATGAAAGCGCGCACGGATCTGTTCACGGTGATTGCCACCGTGGTGGTGGCCGCGGTCGTCTTCGCGGGTCAGTGGGTGATGGTGCGCCGCCGCGGTGGGAAGGCCGATCGGCAGCAGTCGGGCGGTCACCGGTCGAAGGAACGGTGACCGCCCGACGGCGGTGGCTTCAGTTGACGGTAGGGTGGGTCGGTGGTGGGGGTACGTCGGGGGTTTATACGTCCGCCCGAGCGGATTGCCGTTAATTTGAGTCTTGGTTGAGCCTGCCGCCCGCCGGGTAGGGGGCCCCGTCGGATCCACCGTGTCATGCAGGGCAATAGTAACGTTTACGGCCCGGATCGCTGATCTCGCCGCGAACCAAGCGAAAACCCAAGAAGTTCCCGGCTGGTTTACCGCGACGAGAAGTGCCGGACTGTGGCCGCTCGCGCCGCAACCCGGGTCATCAGGGACACGCGTCGAGAGGATCTTCCCCGGAATCGTACGGTGTGGAACTGTTTACCTGTGCATGTTTCGGGTAAGCACCGACTCATGGTGTGGAGGGATCGGATCGCGGAGCCGTGGGGGAAACGTACTCCTTATCGACCCGGTGAGCGGTGGCCTACCCGGGTGGATACCCATCTCGCGGAAGGGGTCACGGCTGCGGAGGTGGATCGGTGGGTGCAGTCGGCGTCGATTCTGCATTCGAACGGGGACGCGTTGGACATTGCGGTGAAGGACGACGCCATCGTCGGGGTTCGCGGGCGGGCGGGAGACCGGGTCAACCACGGGAGGTTGGGTCCGAAGGATCTGTTCGGGTGGCAGGCCAACGCGTCGTCGGACCGGTTGACCCGGCCGTTGGTGCGTGAGAACGGGCAGTTGGTGGAAACCGACTGGGACACCGCCATGGACCGGATCGTGCGGCGAAGTAAAACCCTTCTGGCCGAGCAAGGCCCGAGTGCGATCGGCTTCTACACATCCGGGCAACTGTTCCTCGAGGAGTACTACACGCTGGGGGTGATCGCGCATGGGGCGATCGGCACCAACCACGTCGACGGCAACACTCGTCTGTGCACGGCGACGGCGGCGGAGGCGTTGAAGGAATCGTTCGGCTGTGACGGACAGCCAGGCTCCTACACCGACATCGATCATGCCGACGTCATCGCCCTGTTCGGCCACAACATGGCGGAAACCCAAACCGTCCTGTGGGCCCGGATCCTCGACCGGCTCGCCAGCGAGAAGCCGCCGGCGATCCTCTGTGTCGATCCGCGACCGACACCGGTGGCCCAGCACGCCACCGTGCATCTGGCCCCGCTGCCCGGAACGAACGTCGCGTTGATGAACGGGCTCCTGCACGAGATCATCGCCCACGGCTGGGTCGATTCCGACTACGTCGACACCCACACGGTGGGGTTCGAGGAACTGAAGTCCCGCGTGGCGGAGTACCCGCCGCAGAGGGTCGCGAAGATCTGCGATGTGCCGGCCGACGATCTTCGTCGTGCCGCTCAGCTGCTGGGCACCGCGAACGCCTTGCTGTCGACGGTGCTGCAGGGCTTCTACCAGTCCCATCAGGCCACCGCGGCCGCGGTGCAGGTCAACAACATTCACCTCCTGCGTGGAATGCTCGGCGCACCCGGTTGCGGGATACTGCAGATGAACGGGCAACCCACGGCCGAGAACACCCGCGAATGCGGCGCCGATGGGGACCTGGCCGGGTTCCGGAACTGGTCGAACGACGCCCACGTCGCCGAACTCGCCGAACTGTGGAACATCGACCCTCACCAGATCCCGCATTACGCGCCGCCCACTCACGCGATGCAGATGTTCCGCTACGCCGAGCAGGGGAGCCTGCGGATGTTGTGGGTCAGCGCCACGAATCCGGCCGTTTCCCTCCCGGAACTGCGGCGTATCCGATCGATCCTGGCGCAGGAGCGCCTGTTTGTGGTGGTGCAGGATCTTTTTCTCACCGAGACCGCTGCCCTGGCCGATGTTGTGCTTCCGGCCGCGACGTGGGGGGAGAAGACCGGCACGTTCACCAATGCCGACCGCACGGTGCATCTGTCCGACAAGGCGGTCGAACCGCCCGGGTCGGCCCGGGCGGACCTCGACATTTTCCTCGACTACGCCCGCCGGATGGGTTTTCGGGACAAGGACGGCAACCCGCTGCCGTCGTGGAACGATCCTGAGTCGGCGTTCGAGGCATGGAAGAAATGCTCCGCGGGTCGCCCGTGCGACTACACCGGGATGACCTACGACAAGCTCCGAGGCGGCTCGGGTATCCAATGGCCCTGCACCGCCGAGAATCCCGAGGGCACCGAACGCATCTATGTCGACGGAAATTTTTGGAGCTCACCGGAGTACTGCGAGTCCTACGGTAAGGACCTCGTTACCGGGGCGCCACTCGAGCCGACCGAGTATCGGGCGATGAACCCGTCCGGGAAGGCGATCATCAAGGCCGCCGAATACCTCGAGCCACACGAGGTGCCGGATACCGAGTACCCCTTCGCACTGATCACCGGCCGCACCCTGTACCAGTTCCATACCCGAACGAAAACCGGGCGTGCCCCGCAACTCAATGCCGCCGCACCGGAAGTGTGGGTCGAAGTGTCGGCGCAGGACGCCAGTCGACTGGATGTGGCGGAGGGTGATGTGGTGGAGATTTCCTCTCCCCGCAGTTCGATGCGGGCCAGGGTACGCGTCAGTGAAATCCGGCAGGGGGTGCTGTTCGTGCCGTTCCATTACGGTTACTGGGACACCACCGACCGCGATCACGACCGGGCGGCGAACGAGCTGACTCTCACCGATTGGGATCCGGCGTCGAAACAGCCGATCTTCAAGACCGCGGCCGCGCGGCTTCGCCGTATCCACGCCGGCGACGGGCCATCTGCGGCGCCGACGACGACCGCCTCGGCGCCGGTCGGGCCGGGGGTACCGCCGACCGTCGGTGGCGCATCGGCATTGACGGACGAATCGCTCGCGCCGATGGGAGAACGGTTGTGAAGTTGCGTCTCGCTATCCGGGAGCTGTATCGGTCCGAGCGGAAGCTGGCCGTGGACCTTTCGACGCTCGCCGCGCGGCACAAGGCCGACCACGAAATCTTCAATGTTGCCCGCGATATCGCCGGCTGGTCGGAACGCCACATACGCGAACTCGCGGTAGTGGGCAAGGATTACGGCCTGAACCTGAACAGCGACCCGCGTACCGAGGCCCGCACCGCGCCGATCCAGGAAAAGCTCGCCGACCTGCTCGGGCGCCGACCCGAACCGGCGCTGGCGCTGCTGATGGATCTGCGGCATCTGCACCGCGTCGCGGCCGGAGTGTCTTTGGACTGGGAGCTGCTCGCCCAGGGCGCCCAGGGCGCGAAAGACACCGAACTGCTCGCGCTGACGCACCGGTGTCACCCGGAAACCCTTCGCCAGATGCGCTGGGCCAACGCCATGCTCAAAATTCTTTCGCCCCAATTCCTCGCGAGCTGAACAGCTACCGTCTCGGCCTGACCCGAGCCCATCGAAGGCACTGCGAGGCCTATCGAGCTGTTCGTGCGCGGCTGTGGGCAGCGGTTCGATACTCCGCATGTCGACAGGTGCTACAGAGCCGGAATTGATAGATGAACTCATCACCGTTGCACATGTCCGTCCGAGGGTGGGTATCGAACAGTTGCTAACGTCTCGCCTGCGGCTGAGGCAGTTTGCAGGGCGGCCGCCGGGCTAGACGATAAGAAATCGTGTCGTGGACGGATCATTGAACTGCAGCATGCCGCACGGATCCTCCCGAGCGTGGATCCGCTTTCCAGCGGAGAGACCCTGTTGGCGACCAATTTTCGTGGAATGAGGGGTAGTTTGCTCATTCAATGCATGGGTAGTCCTCAGTCTATGACCATCCCGTCCGTAGGCGTCCCGTGGAGTGGTGGGGTTTGGGACTGAGCGGCGCGGCTCCGACGTAAAGAGGGCCATCGGCGGGATCTTCGGTGTGTACGGCCAAGCACGCATCGAAGAAAGAGGTCCACCGATGGCCCTGTCCCAGTCTGCCCTGTCCGAGCTACTCGACGCATTCCGCGCCGGAGAAGGCGTGGATTTGATCCGTGAATCGGTCCGGATGGTCATGCAAGAACTGATCGAAACCGAAGCCACCGAACAGATCGGCGCCGGCCGCTATGAACGCACCGAGGCCCGCACCACCGAACGCAACGGGGCCAGGCCCCGGTTGGTGGCCACCCAGGCCGGCGACGTCCAATTGCGGATCCCGAAACTGCGCAAGGGCTCGTTCTACCCCTCGATCCTTGAACCCCGTCGACGGATCGACCAAGCGCTGTACGCGGTGGTGATGGAGGCGTACGTCCACGGCGTCTCCACCCGCAGCGTCGACGACCTCGTCGCGGCTCTGGGAATCGATTCGGGTATTTCCAAGTCCGAGGTGTCGCGGATCTGCGCGGGCCTCGACGAAGTTGTCGGCGCGTTTCGGACCCGCTCGCTCGACCACACCGCGTTTCCTTACGTCTACCTCGACGCGACCTATCTCCACGTACGCAACTCCTCTTCGCAGGTGACCTCGATGGCGGTCGTGGTCGCCACGGGGATCACCGCCGAGGGTGCACGTGAGGTCCTCGGCCTCGATGTCGGGGACAGTGAGGACGAGGTGTTCTGGCGTGGCTTCCTCGCCGCGCTGAAGAAACGCGGCTTGTCGGGTGTCCGACTGGTCATCAGTGACCAGCACGCCGGCCTGGTCGCGGCACTGCGGCGCTCGTTCCAGGGGTCGGCGCATCAGCGGTGTCGTGTGCATTTCGCGCGAAATTTGCTAGCGCATGTTCCCAAGTCGCACTCCGACATGGTCGCCGCGGTGTTTCGCACGATCTTCGCCCAGCCCGATCCCGCGACCGCCGCCTCGACGTGGGACGAGGTCCGTGATCAGTTGGCCGGCCGGTTCCCCAAGATCGGTCCCTTGATGGACCAGGCGAAGTCAGAGGTACTGGCATTCAGCACATTTCCGCGGGCGCACTGGTCGAAGATTTGGTCGACGAATCCGTTGGAGCGGGTAAACAAAGAGATCAAGCGCAGAGCCCGCGTGGTAGGCATCTTCCCCAACGAGGCGGCCGTGATCCGGCTCGTCGGTGCGGTCCTGGCCGACATGCACGATGAGTGGCAGTCCGGCGAGCGCCGCTACCTCTCCGAGGGGTCGATGGCGTTGCTGGGCCCCAGCGGCGATACTGAAACCATCGCCGCGATCAACCGTGGCGAGTAGGCACCGAGGATTCAACCTCAAAGCCCACCACCCCACGGGGCGCTATCTCCCGTCCTCTGACCCGCTCGAGCCGCAGGCCGCCGTTCGTATCCATCTTCGTCCGCTTGGTACGCCACTGCCGCTCGGTTTTCTGGGGCTCTGTGTGGCCACCTTCTCCTTTGCCGGCCTGCAACTGGGATGGGTGCCACCAGAGCAGGGAACGATGATCGCGTTGGCGGTGCTCGGGTTGACTGTTCCGGTGCAGCTGATCGCCTGTGTGTTCGGGTTCCTGGCCCGCGATCCGGTGGCGGGAACCGGAATGGGGCTTCTGGCCGGGACGTGGGCGGCGGTGGGGTTGGTAACCGTGCAGTCCCCGCCCGGCGCGGACAGCGCCGCCCTTGGAGTGGTACTGATTGCCGCGGGAGCGGCGGTTGTGGTCCCTGCCCTGGCAGGCCGCGCAAAGACTGTAGCGGCGACGGTGATGGCGCTCAGCGCGGTACGGTTCGCGGTGACCGGGCTCGCGGAGCTCACGGGAGCCTCCGGTTGGCAGAGTGCGGCGGGATGGATCGGTGTGCTGCTCGCGGTCGTGAGTTGGTACGCCGCCCTCGGATTCGAGCTCGAAGCGCAGAACACAGGTGGCGTACCGCTATGGCGGCGTGGGTCCGCTGCGACCGCTATGGACGGCAACGCGGCCGCCCAGTTCACCGAGCTGGCCCGAGAGCCGGGGGTACGCCGGCAGCTCTGAACCCCAATGCCGACGCACCGGGTCACCGTACGGCCGTCGTCGGGTCTCGGGATGACCTGCGCGCGCCGGGGACCAGGTGACATCCGGCGCAACGTCTCGACCACCGCCGCCACGAGGATTGTCTCCCGCGCCGAGATGGCGCTCGAATCACAGTCCTGCGACGTAGCACCACAACGAGCAGCATGCACTTGCCCGGCACACTATCTTCTGTACGGCGGTCGGCGAATAAAGTGCAAGTCTGGACGTATTCGATTCACGCCTTGGTGTGCCCCCGACGTCCTGGGGATAGCTGTCGAGCATCGCTGCAAGTCAACATCGGCGATTCCTGTAAGAGATCCGAGTCATTTCGGTACGCGGCCGCGACGGCGGCCGTTTCCGGTCGAGGCTCCGGCGCGAAAGTCCCCTCGTCTACTCCCCGGCGGGCAGGGAAGCGGTGCCCGCCGTGCTCCTCGGCGACGGCTGCCGATCAGTGGTCAGGGCCGAGTGGGCCAGGGCACGGTAGCTTGCAAGACGGCTTCTTTTAGCGCTTCGGTGCGCCATGCGGTGACACGCTGGTAGGCCGGATCGGCCACCATCTCAGAGAAGGCACGCCGCGACGGGTACCGCACCAGCAACACGGCGTCCCAGTCTTGCCCGGATTCGGCGACGAGGGTTGTCGCACCGTCACCCGCGTAGAGGACTTCGCCGCCGTAACGTGGCAGGAAGGTCTCACTCAAAGCGGCAGCGTAACGGTCGTAGAGTGCACGTCCGCCGTCGACGAACCGCAGCAGGTTCAGCATCACTACCGGGCCACCAGGGTCCTCGGCGAGAAAGCGTTTCAGGTCGGCACCACCAGGATCGACAGCCATGCTGCAGAGTGTGGCACATGTCGTGGGTGAGTGATTCCCGTATCCGCCGCTGAGTTGATGTCGATCTAACGGCCTTGCAGGGCAGGGCGTCTCTCCTTTCGGTTGAGCGCGCCGATGATCGGCGAATACCCGGGCGGCCGGGTCACTACAGATCATCCGCGGTCGGCGCACAACTGCTCAGAGCAGAGGTGGACCCCGCTCCGTCCCCGGCTTCTGTACCCGATATCTGCGCCGGTGGAGACGTCGAAGGTCCGGCGCAGCTTGCTCTCCGAGCGCGGCATTCTGAAGAACCCAAGAAGATACCTCGACGACAAGGGAAAGCTCTATGGACTCTCCGATGATGGTGAGGACGGCGGACGCTTCGGCACGCCGGGCCGTCCGATTTCTCATCTGCACCCACTGTGGCCAGCGGCCGCGCGGGCCCTGCGGTGGTGGTTGATGCCGTCACAGGGAAGGGAGTTCCCCGAAAACCACGGTTAACAGCAAACGGCCCCGAGGCTCACCGAGCTGATGGCAAAGCCCGACGGGAAGGAACGGGGCAGGTGCGACCCCACGGCCGCAGAGCAAGGTGTCGTTGTTGTCGCGGACGATATCGCCGAAGCGGTCGCAGCAGCCGCCATCTGAATGTCACGATGGTCCCGAGTCCCACGACCACGACCACGACCATCGAACTACGGACCGGATTCCCAATTCACCGATATATCAACCCGGCAACAGGTGATATGAACGCCACACCAAGTATTGCTCGCTACAGTTATTCGATGATGCATCCTTACCGGGCGCCCGGTGGTCAGCACCGGGGGAAGACAGCGCGCCGGACATGGTGACCGAGAGCTGACTCGGCATTGCAATCACATAACCATGCGCGGTCCAGGGCACTCGGCGTTGGCCATCGTGGTCACAGATCGCTAGCGTGGACGGCAGAGACGATCTACACACGCGGTACGCCAGACTGGGCCCGGGCCTGTGTCTTTGGGGTCTGCATGTGTGGGCACGCTGATTCCCAGCGCCGACTCGCACCGAACGGAATTCGTGGTGAACCCCGAACCATCTTCAGCATGCGCCCCAGACCTATGCGGGTGGCCGGACTCTGTGTCGAAGACCACCAGCACGCAGCCTCCGTTGCAGGTTGGTGTCCAGAACCGCCATGGCGGTATCGCGGTGATGGTCGTGTGCGGCGAGGTCGATATCACCACCGTGCCCGTGCTGGCGCCGTACCTGTGGAAGGTGACCGCCGACCACGGTGACCTGGTCCTTGATCTGACACGCGTGCCGTTCCTCGGATGTACCGGTATGGCGTTGTTCGAGACCGCGGCGAGCCGAGTACGCCGCCGGAACGCCACCCTCACCACGGCCGCGCAACCACAGGTGCGCCGCATACTGAATCTGACCGGCCTCGACGCCACGCTGGGGTGCTGCGACACGGTCGACGAGGCCCTTGCCGCAGCACGCCGAATCCGCAACTGAGCCTCGTAGACAGGAGAAGACGATGCGAACCCGAAGCCGGCTCTCCGGCCTGCTTGGCGTGCTGGTGCTGATCTGGCTGATCATCGGCGCCGTCGCCGCCGGGCAACGCGGATACTACGACGACGCGTCGACCCACTGCGCCAGCGTCGGCACCATTGCGGTCACCATCGTGGCCGGACCGCTGAACTACGCCGGCGTGAACCCCACCGTCGACTGCCAATACCCTCAGCCCGCCTCGTAGGTGATCCTGGTCGTACCCGAATGGAGTACCATCCGGCGAACTCCCGGCTCGACACAACTCTGGCTCGTCGGCAGTCACAGATCGTCGGGGTGACCGCCGTCGATGCCGTCGGCGGCGCACAGGCCTGCGATTCGCGCTGAGTAACGTCACCCCGTACGGCTCCACTGAAAAGGTATTGCGGTGCTGATCACGGAGGATGCGCGGGCCCAGCCATGCGCCCTGGGGTATGCGCGTGGCCATCACGGCGCGCGGGTGATGCGCATTCTCGGGCGGGCGCCGCGTTGCCCGGGGTCGGGATGCCGGTCATGGGACGTTCACCGCATGTGCTCGGTGGCGAGTGGTGGGGGCCGGGGTGAGGCAGATTCTGCCGCAGAACGCGGAGCATGTTCCTCGGGCTCATCAACCGTTCGGGACGATCGATCAGGGCGGCGACGCGGAGGAAGGCGGCTGCCAGCACGGGATCGTGTGCGGCCACGGCGTGCAGCCGCGGGATGTAGGCGTTAGCGATCCGCACGCCGAGGCTGCGATCTCCGACCACCTCCGGGAAGGCCAGGTCCGCTCCGACCGACAGACGCCAGGGCACGTCGACCACCTTCGACATGTCGCGGAAGAACGCCCGTGCGTCCGGTTCAGACCCGCGGTTCAGGTGACGGCGCAGCGTGATGGCTTCGAGCGCGGCCACGGTCATGCCCTGCGCATAGATCGGGTTGAAGCTGCAGAAGCCGTCTCCCGTCACGAGGAACCCGGCAGGGAATCGGGACAGGCGCTCGTACCGCCGGCGGATGCTCGCCGGAAATCGGAACGAGCGGGGTTGCTCGATCGGGTCGGCGTTCCGGATCGCCACGCAGAGATCCGGAAGACGCAGTGACCGGGCGAAATCGAGGAAACCGTCCGGGTCGGTGGGGGGATAGTCGCCGAGCATCCCCATCAGCGTCACCAGGAAGCGGTCGCCCTCGAGCATTTGCAGGGCCCCTCCCCGGGGAGCATCGGGTGTCGGACCGATCACGACGCCGAGATCGCTACCCATCCCGACCGCCGGGGCCCGGTAGATCCGGGTCGCGTAGCCCAGACCCACATGCACCTTGTCCTCGTCCGGTTGGTCGAAGCCGAGTTCGGTCAGCCACCTCGGGGCGCGTGACGCCCTCCCGGTCGCGTCGACGATCAGATCGGCATCGAGCACCTCCTCGGTGCTGCCGTCGGTATTCCGCACCACCCGGACACCGGTGACGCGGTGGTGGTTGGGGGCGGTGACCAGGCCCAGGGACTCGCAGCGGTCCTCGATGGTGACACCGGGCAGTTCGTTCACCCGGGCACGCACTCGGTCTTCGAGGAAGGGCCGGCTGGCGCTGAGGACGGTCATTCCGCTCTTCGGTTGCGGAAACCTGTACCCGCTCAGGCACCATCGCACGTCGCGCACGTTGTCGAGCGTGGGGACCCCCTGCCCGATCAGTTCTGCGGTGAAACCGGGAAATAATTCCTCGAGAACCTGTTGACCGCGTTCGATCAGGACATGGGTGTGGCGCCCCTGGGGCACACAGCGTCGCGGGACCGCGTCGGCTGGGAGGTGATCGTGATCTACCACGATCACCTGCGCGTACGCCTCGGACAGCACCCGGGCTGCGAGTAAGCCGGCGATGCCGGCGCCGAGCACGACTGCTCGGTCTCCGATGTGCGTGGTCATGGGAGCCTCCTCGGGATGTGGCCAACGACTACGAGGAGAATGCGAGAATTCGGTGCTCAACCACCAGTCCGATTACTGCTCACTTCTGTTCACTTGCCGGCCCGTAGATTTCGCGATCCCACAACCACGAGACGATCCGTGCAACACCTTGGGTGAGGTGACGCCGGTATGTGCTGAACGGCAACCCGAGCATTTGGGCGGCGGCCTCCTGGTTCGCGGCCGGGCGCAGATACGTCCGGTCGACCGCGCGTACCAGTTTGTCGTCGCGGGGATCGTCGGCCAAGGCGTCTACCGCGTCGCGGAGCAACGAGTCGAGCTCGGCGACATCAGGTTCGGCGCCGCCGCGATCGCAGATGAGCCGGGTGCGAATCAACGGATTCTGCCGAAGCAGGTCGGGGCGGTGCCAGTCGTGCAACGCCTGCCGGACTGCCTGCTCGAACTCGGGCTGGGACAGCACCAGCACGTGCGCCGCCGGCAGGGCAGGTGCAGTGGGAGTCTCCGACAGTGCGCGAACGGCGACCTGCTCGAACCAGGCATCGACCGGGACGCGCCGGAAGTCGTGTGCGAACAACCCGTATCGGCGCGCACCGATTTCGAAATCGGCACCCTCTGCGCGGGGAAGGTCGGCGACGGCGAAATACTCGTTCCACCGGTCCGGCTCGGCCAGGGTGAGGAAGTCCCAGGACAGCATTGGGGTGCACAGGTACCGCTGCATGGTGATGATCGGGATGGCGTTCAGGGTGGGTGACGGGTCCTGGTAGGTGGTGCCGTCGACGACGAACCGGGTCACGGTGATCGCCTCCCCACTTCTCGGCGGCGCATGCGCTCGGGCGAAGTTCCAGGCGGCCGCGGCACCGGGATCTGCGGCCAGGTCGGCGGAGGACGCGCGACTGAGATCGAGGAGGCCGAAGAACCCGCGCGCGCCGCCGTCGGGACGGCGCACGATGAAGAACCCGTCGTGTTGGCGGCCGAACCACGCGGCACAGATCTCTGCCGACTCTGCCCCCTCGTGCGAGCGGACCATCTCGACGATCGTCTCGCGATCCTCTGCGCGTGCGGGCTCCGGATAGTGATGGCCCCACGATTCCCAGTCCACCGGGGAGAGGACCCCGGGCAAATTCCGGAACACGAACTTCAGGTCGAAGATCACACGCTGCTGTTCGCGCCCACTACACAACGTCAGCCTGCGGCGGAGGTGTCGCCATACGCGGTGGAACACGGTCGTGTAGGAGTCGAGGTCGCGCCACCGCAGATCAGCGTCTACGACGTCGCGGGCCAGGTCGTGCGGGAACAGTCCTTCCGGGCCTGTGTCGACGAACGACAAGTGCCGCAGCCAGGCAAACACCTCATGCGCGTCGTCGAGTTCGAGGACGTCACGCAGCAGGGATTCGGTGGTCACCCGGGCGAGGGCGCACACCTCGAGCGCCCGCCGGTGCACGGGACTGGGCACCACATCGATGAATCGTTGCATGAGCACCCCGATGAGGTCGGGGGTCAACGGGTCGGCGGTGATCTCGCCGCCCCGGGATGCGACATCGGCCACCAGCGACAACGCCAGCGGGTGCCCGTGGGTGGTCTGGCAGATCCGCTCGTGCATCTGCGGCGGCACCGCCACCTCGCGTAGGTACTGGCGGCACTGCCGCGGGGTGAGGTTCCGCATCGACACCACGCGTAACAGATTGCACCAGCCCGCATCGGCCCGCCACTGCGGGCTGGGCGGCGTCCGGGACGCGATCACGGTGAGCGCCGTCGCGGGTAGTCGGGGCAGCAACCGAGTACGCACCCATTCGTCGATGGGTGCCAGCACCTCATAGGTGTCGACGAGGACGCAGAGTCGTTCCTCTCCGCGCGCGATCGCCCCGGTGACGGGCACGTCGACGGTTTCGCCGAGTACGTCGAGAACGGCGGTGGGGGAGGGGGGAATGTCGCGGCCGTCGAGCCGGACGACCGTGGCACCCGCGTCTGCCGCGATCTCCGCCAGCAGGTCGAGCAGTGCCGTCTTCCCGATGCCTCCGGGGCCGTGCAGGTACAGCACCGACAGCTGCTGATCGGCCGCCTCCAGCCTGGCCCGAACCAATTCACGCTCACCCTCGCGGCCGACGTAGGTGCGGCGGCGACGCACCTTCAGAACGTCGCCGAGAGGTGTCGAAGGCTGCGCGATGCCCTCCATGAAACCCATGTTAGGAGCAGCACCGTATCCACACAGGCATGATCTGGAAGGCTGGCTCCCGCGCAGTCCTGCCGTTCCACCTCTCGCCGACGCGAAAAAGGGTGCAGCAGAACACGATGGCCGTCCCACCGCCGGTCCGCCACCAGCGGTGAAAAAACGCGACATTTCGAGAGCCCCGGCCCGCGGTGCGGAGAGTACGCTCGAAAACACCAGGTACATCGGTCTCCCGAAACAGAAGCAGTCGAAGGATGATCTTGATGCAGTGGTGGAGTTGGCTGATCGTGGTCGCGGCAGTGGTCGCGGTGATCATCGGTGTGCTCCTGCTCGTGCAGGCCCGCCGCCGCACCGGTGGGGTCATCATCGCCCACCCGGACAACCCGGACAACCCGGACAACCCTGAGGATGCCGGGGGTGGGGGTCGGCGATGAGCGTACTGATGCGCTGCAGCGAGATCATCGCCCGCCCGGTGGTGACGATGGCCGGTGAGGCCGTGGCCCAGGTCAAGGACATCGTCTATGCGCCCACCGGCGGTCAGGTCGCCGGGTTCACCCTCGCCGGGCGGGGACCGTTCTCCGGCCCCCTCGATCGAGGCCTGGTGTGGGGGCGTGTGGCCGCGCTCGGCGCCGATGCGGTCATGATCGCCGACGAGGATGCGTTGGGCCCGCTGACGGGTGCCCTCGCGCATGCCTCGTCCCGCCGCGGATCCGGCAGCGACGTCCTCGGCGCCGAGGTGCTCACCGACACCGGCACCGTGCTCGGCGCCGTGGTCGATGTGATCGTCGAGGTGGGCGACCCCGTCAGCGGACGGTGCGATGTCGTGGGCTACGAAATCGAATCGTCGCAGGCCGTGCGGGGCACGGGAACGAAAATGCTGCTGCCGCTGCCGGACACGCTGGCCGCGTCCGGGGAACATCTGATCGTGCCGGCGAGCGCGACCGGTTTCGTCCGTGATGACCTGGCCGGGTTCGGTGCCGCCGTCGCCGCGTTCCGGACGCAACTACGAGGTGCATCCTGATGCGTTTCTCCGCCGCGGTGGGCCGGCAGGTCGTCGGCTCCGACGCCGCCGACACGATCGGGCAGGTCGCCGGTTTCGTGGTCGACCCTGCGGTGCGGCGGGTGGTCGCGGTGCGGGTGAAAGAATCCGGGGACGGCACCGTGGTGCCGTGGGCGAACATCGGCACATTCGGCGCCGATGCGGTCATCGTCGGCGGGCCGGGTGCGGTCGGTGAACCCGACGCGGCGATCGCGGCGCTGACCGGCCGCGACCACACCCTGATCGGCAAACGGGTGCTGACCACCGCCGGAAACGAGTGGGGCACCGTCGCCGACGTCGATTTCGATCCCGGCTCCGGGGCGATCACCGCCCTGCTCGGCTCCCTCGGGCAGGTGGAGGGGGTCCGCCTGGTCGGGGTCGGCACCTACGCCGTCGTCGTCGACGTCCACTGAGATGTCCCGCCGCGCGCTTCACAACCGCAGAGCCGGGCCACCACCCGAACCCCGGGACAATCGGGAAAAATCGACAAGGAACGACATGATCCGCAGCCACCACCCACCGACCGGACCGCTACCCCTGATCGAGGCGAGCGGCCACCGCGGGTTCGTCGAACGGCTGATGTTCGATCCGGCCGAACGCCCCGATCGAAGCGCCCGCTGGCACCAACGGCTCCCCGGCCCACAGACCCCAGGCATGGTCAGCGCGATCACCATGCTGTTCGGCGTCTGGGTCGCGATGTCGCCGTTCCTCTGGCACGAGCCCGGCACCGACTTCTTATCCCCCGCCCGCTGGAACGAGCTCCTGGTCGGGTCCGCCCTCGCTGTCCTCGGCCTCGTCCGGTTGACCCGGCCGCTGCGGGTGCTGACCGCGACCGCGGCCGGTGGGCTGGCCGGGGGCTGGTTGATCGTCTCCCCGCTGCTCTTCGACTACGGATTCGGTAGCGGGGCCACCCCCGCCACCATCAACGACGTCCTCATCGGTGTGACCGTCCTCGCCGTCACGGCACTCGGCCACCTCGACGCCCGCGCCGCCCTCACCACCACCGGCGACACCGGGTGACCCGACCACGATGGCCGTAACAGGGGATTGACCAATCGCGGCACCGAGATTGCCGCAAAGATCTTGCCGGCTCTTCCGGTGTTACGTGATTCCGGCACCCGAGGTCAGGATGATCGCGCAATGATCACTATCCGACGCGCACTGGGCGCCGATCCGCGGCAGGCTTGGTTTCGTCGACCACGTCGGAGCCCGACTATGTGTCAGCATCTCCGCACAGGGGAGCCGACCGCCCGGGTGGTCCACCGCGTAGCGATCGACGGGGGCGGCGGAGTCCACCTCGGCGCTGTCAGCGGTGTGTGCGCCGAGCCATGACGGTTTTGACCACGAAGAGCAGGATCAGAGCTCCGAACAGGCAAGTAAGAAAGCTGAATATCAGTCCCCTCCCTGCGACGTCGACACCGAACAGCCCCACCAGTAGCCCACCGAGCAGCCCGCCGGCGACGCCGACCGCGATGTTGAGGACAATGCCTTGTTGGGCGTCGGTGCCCATGATCTTGCTACCGATCCATCCGGCCAGTCCGCCTAGGACGATCCAGCCGATGATTCCCAATCCGAGCATCATGCGATCCTTTCTCGCTGCGCCCGCGCGGTCGTCGTACGGTGCCGTGCCCGTCACATCCGATTCAGGTGGCCTCTCTTGTGCGGGTACCCCGGGACATCCCGGCACATGCCTGCGTCATCAACGGATCCGCAAGCGATGGCATCCACGCGGCGACGAGGCATCGGATAATGCCGCACACCATTTCTCCGCAAACACGGGAGAGATCGCGAACTTCTGCCACCGTCTTCGCAGTGACAGAGACCCGCGAAAGCGGTTCCGCGGCCGCTCGTGGAGAACGTCGCCCGACAACACCGAAACGCCCGCTGCCACCAACGGATCCCCGGCCCGGACTTCCTCGTGTCCGTTGACAGACGGGTCAGCGCCATCACCATGCTGTTCGGGTCTGGGCCGCGATGCCCCGGTTCCTCTGGCACCAGCGTGGCAGCGCACTTCGTAATCCCGCTCGGTTGGCACGAGCTCCTGACCGGGCCCACGCGTGCTGTCCTCCGTCTCGCCCGGCTGACCCGGCGCTGCGGGTGCTGACCGCCACCATTACTTGTGGACGCTTCGGGGCACCCACTTCTTCATCTCCGTGCCGCGGGTTCCTGGTCGGCCAATCGAGTTGCGATGTCGTGTGATTCCAACATTTGCCGCGGGGTAATCGCCGAGCATGAGTACACCACGAGCAGCCCTGATCGCGGGCATATCCCTGACCGCGCTCGTCGCCGCGGGGTGCGGCGACGACGGATCAACCGAGACGGTCGAAACACCCCCCACGTCCGCCGAAACCACGACGAATACCGGTATCCCGACTCCGCTGCCCGGCACACCGGGCGCGGCGTTTCAGTTGCCTGGGGAAGTCGGCGACGACGACAACGCCTTCACCTACGACGAAGCTGCTGTCCCCGTGGGTTCGACCGTGACCATCAACTCCGAGGAGCAGGACGGCCGCACCACGGTCACCCTCGACGCGACCGGCCTGGCACCCAACCGCGACTTCGGTGTACACGCACACACCCAGCCGTGCGGGCCGGCACCCTCGGATTCGGGACCGCACAATCAGAACAATGTCGATCCCGCCGCCACGCCGCAATCCCCGTCGACGGATCCGGCCTACGCGAACCCGCAGAACGAGATCTGGCTCGACATCACCACCGACGAAAGCGGCGACGCGCAGGCGACGACGGCCGTCGACTGGGAAGTGCGCGACAACGAGGCCCACTCGGTGGTGTTGCACGCGCAGCGCACCATGACCGGTCCCGGCCAGGCCGGAATGGCCGGTGACCGGTTGGCCTGCATCGACGAGGACTTCTGAGCTGGGAGCACACCGTCGAACGCCCTCGACTCAGGTGGCCGGTCGTTCCTTCGGCACCAGCAGGGCGAACAGCGCGACGATCAGGCCACCGCCGGCGAGGTACAACCCCCAGCGGCCGCTGAGCAAGGTGTCGTAGTTGTCGCGGACGAGATCGCCGAAGCGGTCGTTTAGCCGCCACCCGAATACCGCAATGGTGCCGACCCCGACGAGCACCGCCAACCAGCCGGCCGCGCGTGAACCCACCACGGCGGCGACCAGCAGCAGGACCGCGGCGACCAGCAGCAATACCGTCATCGATCGGTAGAAGTCGACGGTCTGGTCCTCGACCTGCTCGACGGTGAATCCGGCGGGGAATCCGTCACGCAGATCTACGAGCGCGACGTTGCTCGGCTGTATTTCACCGGCGACGGGGAGGAACGCGCCGACCGCGACCGCGATGGCACACACGAACAGCACCAGATGGACGAAGGTGCGCATGGGCGGTCTCCTCTGTCGGCCAACGAGGCGCGCGAAGCGGCGTGGATCGGCGTGGATCGGAACGTGCCGAACGCGAATCACCGAGACCTCTTGGGGAGATCGCGGGATCAGGGCAACAATCATCCTTCCACAAACGCCCGGACGTGCCCGCTCGAAATCGATACCGGCTCGGATGGTGATGAATTCGAGTCCCCCGGGTTCCCTCTCGCCGCGACACTTGGGCGGTAGCCGTCCGACCGGTGGTGGCCTCCTCGCGCCCACTCCGTATCTTGCGGCTATGACGTATGCGCAATGGGAACGGAAGACGGAGTGGCCACTCGGCGGCGCCGCATTGGGCTTGTTGGGGATCTACGCGTGGACGGTGTTGGGGCAGCCGGAGCGGACCTCCGCCGCACTGGCCGAACACGCTGTCCAGGTGATCTGGATCCTGTTCATCATCGACTACCTGACTCGGTTGATGTTGGCCGACCGGCGTGGCCGATGGTTCGTCTACCACCTGCACGAACTCGCCATCGTGGTGCTGCCGATTCTTCGGCCGCTGCGCCTGCTTCGCCTGCTGACGGTGGTCAGTTTCCTTCAGCGCTCGGTCGGAGGGGCGCTGCGGGGACGTGTGGTGACCTACGCGATCACCGGTACAACCTTGCTGATCGCCGTCGCGTCGTTGGCGATGCTCGACGCCGAACGTGACGCCCCCGATGCGACGATCACCACCTTCCCCGATGCCCTGTGGTGGGCGGTCGTGACGGTGACTACCGTCGGATACGGTGCTCTCTCGCCGGTCACCCCTACCGGACGGCTAATCGCCGTGGGGTTGATGGTGGCCGGGATCGCCTTACTCGGTGTCGTCACTGCCACCCTCGCATCTTGGCTGGTGCAGAAGGTGGCCGAACAAGATGAGGCGAACCAGGCCGCCACCCAACAACAGGTCGCCGAACTATCCCAGCAAATTCAAGCTCTCCGCGCCGAACTCGGTGGAGAGGACTCCCCGTCCCAGTACACAGAGAGCGGTTTCTCCGCTGTGAGAAATCGCTGACGTCACCGGCCGCGGTTATTGCCAACCACGTCTGCAGTGTCACGCCGCAGTGATTCTGCGCGGTGACTGACCAGTCTTGCTGTCTCTCGTCGAGGAAATATCCCACCTGCGCCGGGCACAGGGTGTCGTCTGCGGCGTATCCGACGAGTTCGGGCACGGGACGCCGGTGTGGGTGACGATCCGACGGCCGATGATTGTGGCGCTAATTGCGGGCGTCGTACACCCGGTGCAGATCGGAATCCTCTCCAAGGTCCTACAGTGAAAGAAAGCCCACCGACCCGCCCCGTGCTCCCGCCCACCGTGTCTGTTGCACCGATTCCCATGCCTGCCTTGCTCCCACGCCACCGAACCACCGTCGCCGACTACAGTGACGAGCTCCGCCGAGCACGGTTGCGACAGACCCGAACCGGGCATCACTGGGTCCGGTTCGGGCGCACCCGCCGCGTGCTGGTGTGGTTGGCGGTATGGGTACTGGTACCGGTGCTGTGCGCGAGCAGTGTGTATTGGATGCGTGACGTGCTGCCCCAGCAGGTCCGGCTCGCCACCACTCAACCGCAGATCCATCCGGTGTATGACGCCCAGCGTTCGTCGGAAAGGGACACCGCGGTCGTCGAACTGGTCGGACTGGGCAACCTCGATGCCACCCGCACGGCCACCTCACTGCCCACGCTCTCACGCATCGGGCAGGTTTGGGCGGTGCGCTACGACAACAGCGGTATCGACACCAAGGTGATCAGCGACCTGATCACCATCCATGCCCGCGACCGAGATGTCGGCTCCGTCGTGGTGTCCGGGCACAGCATGGGCGGCGTCATCGCCCTCGAAGTGGCCGAACACCTCTACCGCGACACCGATCTGGCCGTCGACGCGGTGATCCTCGATTGCACGCCCCTCGATTTGCACGCGGTCCGCGCACAGAGCCGGGACGCCGGCGAAGATTTGCTGAGGTGGATCGGTTGGATTCCCGGCGCCCGCGAAAGCCGGGTGCTGCGGCTGTTCGTGGAGGTCGCCGCCCGACAGCACCGATTTGTCGACCCCTCGAGTTGGTACCCTCGCATTGACCCGTCCGAGGTGCGTGAGGTTCTCGGCGAGGTCCTGCGCGAGAAGATCCTCTCTCGCCGGGCGGCGAGCAATGGGTTGATCGAGTCCCAATTCAGAGTCATCGTCGCTTCCGGCGCCATCGACAACCTCGATGCGCTCGCCGACCTGCGCGAGCGCAAACCCCGTCCCGCGGTTGTGTTCCTGCGTCCCCGGGTTGCCGCCGCGGACCGGGTCGTCGACGTCGACTACAGCCAGCGAATCCTCATCGACCACTCCGGCGGGCCGGAGGGCACCCTGCTGGTGGTCAAACTCGACGGCACCGGTCACGCCAACCCCAACCAGCACCCGGTCACCTACAACGAGGCGATCGCCGACCGCATCGTCCCCTTCCTTCGATCCACCTCCGCCGCACAGACCGCCCAATCGGCCGCCGTCGGCGAACCCTGACCCACCGGTGCGCCCGGCGACCTGCAGATGTGCGGGTATGCAGGCGGCGAGCGTAGCGGCCGGAGGAGTACGCCCCGACCGAACTCGCCGGTCCGGGGGACTAGGTGGTGGTCGAGGGCCACGGCGGTGGCGGTGGCGGATGGGGCTTCCCCCCTGAGTGAGGACATCATGAACACTGGGTCGTGAAGGTCCCAGAGGAAGAGATGTCACTGACGGCGATGAAGGCGTACTCGGCGGAGTTCAAGGCCGATGCCGTCGCGCTGTACCTGTCCGATCCGAGCCACACGTTCGAGGGCATCGGCAAGGATCTGGGAGTCAGCCGTGAGACGCTGCGCAACTGGGTGCGGGCCGAACGCAAACGCACCGGCGCTCCCGCGGCCGAGCTCCGGTCCGGTGGGGCGGCGCGGCCGGCATCGCGGGCCGGCGGGGTATCGTCCGAGTCCGTGTTGGAGGAAGAGAACAGGCAGCTCAAGGCCCAAATCCGGAAGCTCGAAACCGAGCGGGAGATCCTGCGGAGGGCCG
>NZ_JBIRXS010000054.1:0-24501 GCF_044389235.1 Rhodococcus sp. NPDC019647
AACTCGACTCCGTCGTACCTTCGGGCGTAGAGATCGAGGACGACGGCGGCCTTCGTCTCGAACTGCGGGTCTCGGATGAAGATCCACGACTGGTACTGCCAGGGTTTGAGGGCGTTCGGCGCGAGCCAGCGTCGGACCGTCGTGACCGAGGCGCTGATGCCGTCGATCAACAACTGCCGGGCCAACTCCGGGGCCCTCCACCGCGACAGGGGCAGCTCGTGCTCGGCGGGAAGCTGACATGCCCACGCCTTGACCGCGGCGACCTGCGACGGGGAATACCTCGGCGGGCGCCCCGAACGCGGCGCGTCGGTGAGTCCTTCGATCCCTCGGCGATAGAACCGGGCCCGCCACTTGCGGGCCGTGTCCACGCAGACACCGAGCTCGGCCGCGATGTGGGCGTTCGAATCGCCGTCGGCGGCCATCAGCACGATCAACGCCCGCAGCACCGTCCTCTGCGGTGTGCGCCCGGCCCGCACCCACCCCTCGAGCACCTCGCGGTCGGTGCCCGCCAACACCACCCGGTACGGGCTGACCATCACCACGACACACCATCCGAGAAAGAACTACTTCCATCACTCACGGCACAAATACCACACCGGCCACAGCAATTCCCGAGGCAACGACACGCCGGCCGCCACGAAAGTCACGCTGATCGGGCACCATCACAAATATGCCGACGCCACCGGAATCGACGAAGAGCTCGCTGCGCTGGAAACTGCTGGATCGGGCCCGGACCAGGTGGCCGGAACTGGCCACGATCAACACCCGATTCCGCAGCAACTTCGCCTACGTGGACGGCGTGCTGACCGACGGGACGGTGATCCCGTTGATGCGACTGCGGTACGGCGGATCCGCCAGTATGTGGGGATTCGCGATCTACCTCGGCAGCAGCGGCAAGTACCAGGACTCGGTCCTGCCCAGCGGGAACTTCGCAGGCAGTCCCGAAGACGCGCTCGACTGCGCGTGTGGGCTCTACCTCGGCGACCCGACCGCCTGGCAACAACCCCCGACGAATTAACGGGTCAGACCACTAAGCTGTTCCCCCACGACCGGAACATGGTGGCGTTCGGGCTCAAAAACAATACGATACGCAGAGGGCACTGTGCCACCTGCGCCAAAGTCTCAGGCGTGGTCTCGGACGGACGCCTGCAGCCCGGGCAACCGAATCGACCGCCCCGCCTCGAGGGCGGCCAGCGGCCACTTGGGCCTCGGAGTTGGCGTAAGACTCCCCATCACGACGTCCTCGATCAATTCCGAATCGATGCCCGACCGCTCCACAGTCTCTCTGATCATGGCGGCTGCCACGGTCTCTGCCGGGACGTCGCGCAGTGCGCCGAAACGGTCGACCGCGGTGCGGACCGGGCGCTGCTCGTATGTTCTTTTCTTCTGTCTCAGGCAACCAGGACGCGGACGGTCTCGGCGACGCACGCCGGCTTGTCCGCACCCTCGATCTCGATGGTGTACTTCACGACCACCTGCGCGCCCTGCTTCGTATGCTCGAACGACACGATCTCTCCACCGGCCCGCACCTTCGCCCCGACCTTTACCGGCCGGGGGAAGCGAACCTTGTTGAGACCGTAGTTGATCATGAGCTTCACGCCGTCGACGCGCATGAGGTCGGCGCCGAGCTTCGGCAGCAGTGACAGCGTTAGGTAGCCGTGAGCGATGGGAGCACCGAAGGGGCCCTGGGCCGCTCGCTCGGGATCGACGTGGATCCACTGATGGTCGCCGGTGGCGTCGGCGAACACGTCCACGCGGTCCTGCGTGATCTCGAGCCAATCGCTGTGGCCGAGATATTCGCCGACTGCGGACTCGACGTCGGCGATTCCCTGGAATACGCGCATGGATACTCTCCTCGAAAAGCGGGGTAATTCTGAACATGTGATTGCGTATGAACAGCTAGGGAGGGCTAGAACACGATCGGCGCGTACAACGGGTCACTTCGATCCCTTCTCGACACCGTCCAGTTCGCGTCGAGAGGCAGATACAACTCGTCCGGCTCACGCCGCACCCAGTCGAAGGCCACCTGTCGACGCAGAATGCGCCAACCAACACCCGGTCGATCCTCGAACGTATCGACGTACCGACACGCAACCGTCCGACGTGCCAGCCCCTGACCGCCACTCGCACCGAGAAAAGGGTCGTCCGCCGCAGAAGACACTGTCTTCAAACTCAGGCAGTAGCTTTCGACGCGAGCCAGCCGACCGTCATCCGACAGTCGAATCGATACGTTGGTCAGCACATGCATCGACGTGGTGACGGGCACGTGATTGCCCTGCATCCAGGTCACCATCTCATCGGGCGAGCCTACGAACTGTCCGTGCGAGTCCACCGCGTCGTCGTGGTAACACGCCCGAACCTGCTCCCAATCCTTCCGGTCTACGCCCTGACAGTAGGCCACGAGCACCTTTTCGATCCGATCCTCGACCAGAAGCTGTGTGAGATCCGCCTGAATCGAATCCGGGATAGAAGTCATGCCCGTTTCCCCCGTCTCATCGCGCATTGTCGAGGAAGGACTCACCGTGCAACGGGTCAGGGATGCTCGGCAGGCCGGCGAAGACGCGATTTCTGTTGACCGTGCGATATGCACCAGCCTCCATGTTGAAGCGGCTGCGATATCCGAAGTCCATTGCTGCCCGGCTGGAGTCGAGATGCTGTGAGAAAGCGAGCCCGGAACCTGGGGGAAGTGCCAGGTCTTCCATATTCAGAGTAATTTGGGCGTCGGGAAGCAGTCGGGACACGAAGTCGACGGCCTCGGAGATCGGCCGGTAGTCACCGCTGATGATGTAGTTTCCGGACCCCGTGTCGCTGCGAAAGTTCAAGGCCTTGACGAAAGCGTCGGCAACGTCTTCGACGTAGAGGAAGTCCAGATTGCGCCGACCAAACGGCACCATGGTCGGACCGCCGTCGACCGCCGGCGTGTACAGCAGGTTGGCCAGCCACGAGCTTCCGCCGCCGCGACTCATCTTGATGTACTCGCCGAAGCCGTAGACCCGGCTGAGCCGTAGACCTGTGATGTCGGTGCCGTGCTTGTCTGAATACGCGACCGCGAGTTTCTCGGACATCACCTTCGATGCACCGTAGATCCATTCCGGGTCGTATACGCAGTCGTCCGTGAGGACACCCGACTCCGGAACCGAGCGCGGGCCGAAGATAGTCGTGCTACTGGCCCACACAACCTTCTCGAGAGCGAGTCGAGCAGCTACCTCGAAGACATTCACAGTGCCGATGACGTTCACGTGCGCAGCCAGCAACGGATTACTCTGCGCTGCAGACGAAAGAAGGGTCGCAAAGTGCATGACGGAGCGCACACCGTAGCGCTCTGCCGCACGCGTCATGGCGTCAAGGTCGCTCACGTCGCCGACCACGACATCCACCTTCTCGCGAAGATCACCACCGACGAGGTAATTGAGATAGTCGAGCTCGGGCAGGTCGGTACCAGCCGCATCGCCATTACCGCCGAGGTAACCAAAGAGCACGACCCGCTCCCCCGCAGCCACCAGGTCTCGAACCGCGTAACCCCCGACATAACCGACACCGGTCACTAGAACAGCCATCTACTGCCACGCCTTTCTGTCTCGGATCAGACCGCCAACCCAACGGCCACGACTTCGCGCCGCTCCCATGCGATCGCGACCTAGTCCTCGAGGCTGCCGGGAACCCACTGGTCCTTACTTTCGTATCGACTGATGAGGTGACGCCGCCTCCGGCGTTGCCGAGGGCGGCGTCGGCGGTCATGCGCCCCCGCCGGTATGTCTACGCAGATTGAGCCGATCACGACAGCGCACCAGCGCGGGTACGAACGGGCCGACTCCACTCAGTGGGGGGCCGCCGGGTGACGCCGGCCCAGTCCTCTCGCACGGGTGTGCCATGACTCCAACTCGATTCGCCGCAAGGCCGAACGCCTGGTCTCGACGAGAGCTGCCATCGCGGCTGGTGGTTGTTCGGCGATGGCGTGTCCGAGTTGGTCGGCTTCTTTGCCCAGGGTTTCCTCGGACACCGAGCGCGTGACAAGGCCTCGCTCGCCCGCCTCGCGACCCGACCACACTCGGCCGGTAGCAACAACATCCATTGCGAATGCATCGCCGGCTCGCGACTGTAGATGCCACCAGTAGTTGCCGCCGTTGAGTCCGTAGTGGATCTCGGGTGCTCGGAACTTCGTCGAGTCCGCACAGACCGCGAAGTCGCTGAGCAGCGCCATGTGCAGCCCCATGCCGACGGCGTGCCCGTGGACGACGGCGACGATGGGCTTGTACTGCTCTCGGACAAGGAAGATTTCGGCAAGGCGTGATCGGTCCTCGGCAGGTTCCGCCGATCCGGCGGGTGGATCGTCGCGGAGATCAGCTCCGGCACAGAAGGCGCGGCCGGAGCCCGACAGGAGGGCCACACGAGTGGTCGGATCCTCGTCGTACGCGTCGAGCGCGCGCCTGAGGTCGCACATCATGGCGCCGTTGACCGCGTTGAGCACGGTGTCGCGACGAAGGGTGATGCGACCGACCCCGTCATCGCCGCTCTCGTAGGTGACGAGTTCCGCCGCGGCGCTAGACACCGTTGCTCTCCGGGCGTTCCGGAGCGGCCGACAGGGGGGACTTGGCAAGACCTGCAAACCGCCAGGGCAACCCGGTGACGAAGTAGCGGCCGAGCGCCGAGCTTTCCACCGCTTGGAACAGCTCGTTGTCGCGGAGTTCTTGCTGTTCTGCCAGGTCATGAGCGGTGTAGACGATAGAGACCCTCAGACCCGCCGCGAGCAGGTGCCTCTGCAGCGCGTCATCGTCCATGTCGGCCAGAGGACCGAGCGCGAGCTCGAGCAACTGGCCGCGTCGCTGCAGACTCGGTAGACGGCTCCCGATCAGCGCCTCGAACTTGTCGACATCATCCGCGTCGGCGAGTGTCACCGCGAGCCGTCGACCTGTTCCGGGGAGTGAGAGGAAGAAATCGCCCCCGACGTCTGCGGGTTGGTACGTGTCGTCCGGTCCATGACCCATCAGCTCGACCAGTTGGGCGGCAAGAACTTCGGCCATCGAGAGGTCGACGGTTACGGTCGACCACCGTTCAGAAGCCAGCGACCACGCCAGTATCCACGCGGTGATCGCCACGCTCGTGAGTGGGTCCGCCCACGGGGTTCCGACGCTCGCCATCTCCCCCCGCGCGTTCTGGGACGCGGCAACCAGACCGGAAAAGGCGTGGATGTTTGTTCCGTAGGCACGATACCCGGCCAACTCGCCCGTCAGCCCGAATCCGCTGGAGGACAGCTGCAACTTGGGTGACATGGCCGTCGACACACTCGCGGCGTCGACCCCGACCCGCCGTGCTCGATGAGGGCTCAGGTTGTTGACGATGACATCGTAGGGTTCGATGTTCAGTGAACTACCCGACGCATCGACCTGCACGTCGAGAGATGCCTTGCAGAAGTTGATGTGGTTGAAGTAGGCGCTGCGGTTGAGACCGGGGATACCCGAGGCGAACGGGCCTCTGCGGCGGTACACATCGAGACGGGCAGGATCCTCGAGCTTCGTCACCTGCGCTCCCATGGCACCGAGCCACGCGGAGGCGAGGGGAACGGCTAGGACGTGTCCGGCATCCAGTACGCGCAGATCGTGCAGCGGAATCGGGCCGTCGGCCCGACCCTCGGGCTGCTTTTCGGGGACCTCGTTTACCAGCGCGGGAAGTGCCGCGGCGCTCGGTCCCGTAAGGTCGAGCGGCCGCCCTACCGCATGCGCCCTCTCGATGAATGTTTCGACGGTGTTGACCGTTGTGCAGGGGACGCCCGCCGCCTGCAGGATGTGTTCGCATTCGGAGGTCGTTCTAGTCGAGGCCCATGTGGCCATCGCGGCGTTCACTTCCTCTGCCCTCTGGCGTGCGTCCTCGAGCGTGGGAACGGAGTCGAGCTCGGGTGCGAGCACCTCCCTGAATCCGGTCCACTGGTGCTGCTCGAGCACCAGGACGTAGACCGAACCGTCTGTGCAGGTGAAGAAGCCGGTTGGGGCGCCGTATCGCGCACTGCCACCCTCGTTCGGGCAGTTGGCAAGAGCATGCCCCATCTCCAGCGAGAGCCCAGTAGCGATCACCGATCCCTGAGCAGAAACGTCTACATGTAGCGGCCCATTGCCTGACCGGTTGGCGTGCACTCCATGCAGAGCCGCGACGGCTATGACATTGCCCACGAGTTTCAGCCCGATGGATCCGGCCGGTATCGTCGGAGGCAAGTCGTCACCGCTGGATGAATGACCCAGGATCCCTCCAGCGGCCAACAGAGTCAGCTCCGATACGAAGGCGTCCGCCCGCGCATCCGCCAGCCCGAACGCGCTGGCAGTCACCCACACCGCCCTGTTGTGTTCCGCCACGAACTCCAGGTAGTCACCGACACGACCGGCAGGCAGGCCCGGGAGGTCCTTAGCCTCCTCGATCCGATCGACAAGGACCACGTCATATCCGGCCAGTTCGGCCACCGCGCCTGCAGCGTTTCTCGGAGATATAGCGACGATCTCCGCCCCCATCTGTGAGAGGGTCCGGCCCGCGATCTGTAGCGGTAGCGAGTCGCCAGCGCAGACGACCCGCAGACCCGAGAGCCACGTCGTCCTGGCCAGTCCTGTGTCCACTGCAATGCGGGCCTCGGTCGATGCGTGGGTCATATCCAGTGCGTCCTTCCTCGTCGATGAATGCCCGTCAGGCTCGGCGAGGTCTTAGCTCTGACTCGCGGGCTGTGAGCCACGCGCTGGTCAGGGTTGAGCGACAGCGCGTGCATTCCGGTCGTGGCGACGTTGGAGGCTGGGCTAGATCGCGCCACCCCCATCGGTCAGAATAACGTACCACCATTCGCAATCATGAACAACGATTTGGACATGACGAGTTTTCCCGGCGACGACCACACTCCCCTTTGCCACACCTCAACGTTTCCAATATCATATGCTTATTCGCAAATCGGAACGCCGTGTTCCGAGAAAGCGGCGCACAGCGGAGACCCTTGTGCTGACCCCGTTGTTGGAGCATGTCGACTGACGTGCGGGAAGCCTGTGCGAACGTTCCCGGAACACATGCACTGCAACCAATTACCCTCTGGAGACGCTCTGTGCCGAACAACAGCAGCTGCACCGGGCATACGTCCGACCGCGCCCCCCTGCTCGGCGTGAGTTCGGGTGCAGCGTTGGCGGCTGCGCTGCTCGGCATGTTCGTCATTACCCTCGATGCCCTCGTGGTCACAGTTGCTCTGCCTGCAATCCGCAACGATCTCGGCGGCGGCATGAGCGGACTGCAGTGGGTTGTGGACAGCTACACCCTGATGTTTGCTGCCCTTCTGCTCTCGGCCGGGGCACTGTCAGACCGGGTCGGCGCCCGCCGCGCCTATGGCGTCGGCCTTGCTGTATTCGTCGCCGCGTCGGCCGTGTGCGGCCTGGCACCGAGCCTCGGAATTCTGATTGCGGCGCGGCTGGTGCAGGGCGCTGGCGCCGCAGTCATGCTGCCCGCCTCACTGGCCTTGATCCGTGAGTCGTACGCCGACCCTGTCAAACGGGCCCGCGCAATCGCCCTGTGGGCGGTCGGCGGCGCGGTGGCTGCGGCCGCCGGGCCAGTGGCAGGCGGGGCATTGAACCTCATAAGCTGGCGAATGATCTTCTTCATCAACCTGCCCGCCGGCATCATCGCACTGGCGTTGCTCGCCCGCACAGCGCGCTCGCCGCGCCAACCTGTGCCCCTCGATATCACCGGGCAGGCCACTGCCGTCCTCGCGATGGGCGCGCTCACCTATGGTGCGATAGAGGCTGGGGCCGTTGGCTTCACCGCTCCAAAGGTGTGGGCGGCTGGTCTCGTGACGGTGGTGGCGCTGGCAATATTTCTCGTGGCCCAGGCACGCGGACGGCACCCGATGGTCCCGCTGGACCTACTGCGCTCGCGCACCGTGGTTGTTTCTTCCTGCGCCGGGTTCGCGTTCATGACCGGCTTCTACGGAATGGTGTTCCTTTTCAGCTTGTATCTCCAACAGCTGCGCGGCCTGTCCTCGCTGGCGACCGGACTCGTGTTTTTGCCCATGACCGTCTTGACCCCGTTTCTCAACCCGTTGTCCGCTAGGATCGCCGAGCGCTTCGGACCCCGCCTGCCGATCGCCTCCGGCCTGTTCATGATGGCCGCAGGGCTAACGATTCTCGCTTTTGCGCCCGCATCCACGCCGACCTGGCTCCTGGCCGTACTGATGCTCCCCGTCGGACTCGGTGGCCCGCTTGCCATGCCCCCGGCGACCGCGCTGCTAATCAACAGCGTGCCCGCGGAGCGCACCGGTACAGCCAGCGGAGTATTCAACACCAGCCGCCAACTCGGTGGGGCACTCGCCGTCGCGGTCTTCGGCGCCCTCGTCGCCGATCAGGCGACCTTTTCGCAAGGCCTGCACGCAAGCCTGCTGATCGCTGCGCTGGTCTTGTTGCTGGCTGCCGTAGCCAGCCTTCTCCTCGAGTCCGCTCCGATTCCACAGCCGGAAACCCCCGCCCCCAATCAACATCGGGTCAACGCGCCAACGCAGAGCGCATACGCCACGAAGCAATCCGGCTGATCACCACTCGGATCGGTTGAAGACGGCATCCAGAGCCGATGGCGGTGGGTATCACAGCGCTGCTGCTCCGTCGATACTGTCGCTCCGATCCGCAAAGCGCCTCGCAGAACTACGCTCACAGAGATCTTTGCCACGGTTACCTTGCCGAACGGACGTTGACGCATTCGATACCATTTTCATGCTCACAGTTGTACCCATTTGCAATATGCAAATTTTGCAGCTTCCACAACGCCTTCTTTTTGGCACCGCCGAGGCCGACGCTGTCGGGTCCACCGACCCGGGCCCGATCGCAGCGCGCGAAAATTCGTAGCCACGAACGAGATTTACAGCCGGGTTTCCGACGCACCATAAGAAGCAGGCCGGTTTCGGTGGAAGATGGAGAGATCGTGATTGTCATCACCGAACGTCAAAGTCCGCAGACACCGCGTGAGCGTCATGATCTCGAATCCCCCGACGTGCTGAAACGACGGCGCAGGGCAAAATTCTGCCATTTCGGCGTACCCAGTGCAGGATCCTGGCGAAGTTCCCGATGACACCGGGACAGGGAATCGTGGGCGACTGTTTCGCGGAAAATATGCCCCGCCGCCGACACATTCGATCGGCCCATCTCGCACTGAGCGTTGTTGCATTCGGCAGGTTAGTCGGTAGAGCATCCGAAGGATTCACCGCCATAACGCATTCCGCGTGATTCACCGAAATACAGTATGGCATCCAAGGTGATCAACCCAGTCGCCGCACGGTCGCCCTCCACTCCGGCGTAGAGCAGGTCTGCATTCGAGCACCAGTGACGGACCCGCTGGAATAGGTGAGGTCTATCGGAAGAAGCGGCGCCAACGGCTGCACCAAGAACGGCAACGTGCGAATGCCTCCACCAATCAAGACGTAAACATCCGATTTTCCTACTCGTTGACGTACTACGGAGGTTCACCCGAAGACGAAATCTTTGTCCGATTTGCAACATCGCACCCGCGATTCGTATATCTGCGGTGAAGAGGTTGTTCGCAAGGTTCGGTCGACCCAGATACGTTGCGAACCCTCAGCACTGAGTATCCCAAAATCCGTAGCGGCGAACGATCGCCTTCGAGCCGCAGCGGAGGTTGACCGAAACGAGGTCGACGTCGTTGGCGCCCGAGGCCATTCTGCAGAGTGCTGACTCGACTTCGCAGAGGCGCTCGCGCCCGTCACTCGCGACTTGCTGGCCCGAGATACTGGCGGAACGCGTCCCCCACCGGGGAAGGCATCCGGGCCGATTCAACCATGACAAGGCCGCAAAGGAGGCCGCCAGCTGCATCAATCGATCAGACGGAACTGTGACCAACCCCTGAGCGGTCGGCCGGCGAACCATGCAGACAGTGAGAAGTTCGGCGTCGGGCACGCACACCGTGTCTCCTACCGAACATGAAGACGGCTACATTGCCCTACCTATACCGCCGTGGCCAGCAACTATCCGACTACCGAAAGGATTGGAACCAGATCGACGTCCATTGACTCCGCGCCGCCCTGTCCAGTCAGGCGGATTCCAATCGCCCTCTGCAAGATCCCGACTGAGCCAAACACGCAAACCAGGCCAGGCCAGTCGGTCAGGGTGTTCGAGGTCGCGATAACCAAACGACCGCACGCCACAGCCGATCGCAGAGATATCCTTGTGAATACCAGATCGAAAGGTACATTCAAGTTCGATTTTCCACTGGCCGTGCCGCCGGGGCCAGTGCGCGGAACCACGAGCCGGCGGAGTGAGTAGACCGTCCGATGGGTGAAGGTGATCCGCTCGACACGCAGCGGTACCCGCCCTCCCCGGCCGCGGAACTGGAAGGCACGGGCTTCGACGATGCCCAGGAGATCGGCCGCGGCGGTTTCGGCGTCGTCTACCGCTGCACCCAGGCGGACCTGGATCGCACGGTCGCGGTGAAGGTCCTCACCGTCGAACTCGACGACGAGAACCGGGCCCGCTTCTTCCGGGAACAGCGGGCAATGGGACGGCTGACCGGGCACCCCAACATCGTCAACATTTTGCAGGTCGGTGCAACCGACAGCGGCCTTCCCTACATCGTGATGCCGTATCACCCGCAGGATTCGCTGGAGGCCCGGGTCCGGAAGGACGGTCCGCTCCCGTTGGATCAGGTCCTGCGGTTGGGAGTGAAGATGGCCGGAGCGATGGAGACGGCGCACCGGCTCGGCATCCTGCATCGCGATATCAAACCCGCAAACATCCTGCTCACCGATTACGGTGAACCGGAGTTAGCGGATTTCGGCATCGCGCACATCAGCGGCGGCTTCGAGACCGCGACCGGCGCCGTCACCGGATCGCCGGCCTATACCGCACCGGAGGTGCTCGGCGGGGATCCACCGAGTCCGGCCGCGGACGTTTACGGGCTCGGCGCCACCCTGTTCAGTGCCCTCACCGGGCATGCCGCGTTCGAACGTCGCAGCGGTGAGCAGGTGGTCGCGCAGTTCCTGCGGATCACCACGCAGGACGTGCCTGACCTGCGCGAGCACGGAATACCGGACGACGTGTCCGCGGTGATCGCCAAGGCGATGTCCCGCGAGCCCAGTGCGCGCCCGGCCACCGCCGCCGACTTCGGGGAACAGCTGCGAGGGCTGCAACGCAACCACGGCTTCCCGGTCGACGAGATGGCCCTACACACCACCCCAGGTCGGGCAGACCACCACGCACAACCAGTATCCGGCCGAGCGGGGTCTTCGCCTCGAAGCGCGACGGCGAATCTTCCCCTGGAACTGACCAGTTTCGTTGGCCGCCGACACGAGCTCACCAAGACGAAGAACCTGCTGACCGGGCCGAGGCTGGTGACCTTGACCGGGATCGGCGGTGTCGGCAAGACGCGACTGGCGATACGGGTCGCGGCTGCAATGCAACGCGAGTACGCCGACGGTATAAGGTTGATCCAGCTCGGTGAACTGCACGACGAGTCGTTGCTGGTCGACGCGGTGGCCGCCGCACTGGGGGTGCAGGACCACTCAGACAGGCCGTTGCGTGAAGTCCTGATCGAGTACCTCACACCGCGAGAATTGCTGCTGGTGCTTGACAATTGCGAGCACATGGTTGACGCGGTCGCCGAACTCGCCGGCCTTCTGCTGCGGGTGTGCCCGGGCCTGCGGATCCTGGCCACCAGCCGTGAACCCCTGGGAATCGGTGGGGAAGCAGTGCTGCGGGTCCCGCCGCTGGCCGTCCCGGATCCCGGGCGGCAGACCTCGTTGCGCGGGTTGCCCAAATACGATGCGGTGACGTTGTTCGTAGAACGCGCCGCTGCCGCCGTTCCCGGATTCGAAGTCACCGAGGAGAACGCGGCGGCGGTGGCGGGGATCTGTCACCGGCTCGACGGGTTACCGCTGCCGATCGAATTGGCGGCGGCGAGGTTGCGGGCGATGTCGCCCGAGCAGATCCTGGGCCGGTTGACTGACCGCTACGCCCTGCTGACCCGCGGCAGCCGAGGTGCGCCGACGCGGCAACAGACGCTGCGGTGGTGTATCGACTGGAGTTTCGAGCTGTGCACCGCCGGTGAACAACTGGTGTGGGGGCGGGTGGCGGTATTCGCAGGAAGCTTCGAACTCGATGCCGCGGAGCAGGTGTGTGGCGAAGGCCTCGGCCCGGACGAGTTGCTCGACACGCTGACCTCGTTGGTGGAGAAGTCGATCCTAATCCGCGAGGAGCATGTGTCGGTGGTGCGGTTCCGGATGCTCGAGACTCTCCGTGGATACGGCTACGAGAAGCTCGAGCAGACCCACGAGGACATCTCCATGCGTCGCCGTCACCGCGAATGGTATGAGGCGTTGGCACTCGACGCGGAGGCCGAGTGGATCAGCGCCCGCCAGCTCGACTGGATCGCCCGCCTGAAACGGGAACAACCGAATCTGCGGGAGGCCCTCGAGTTCGACATCGACGACGATCCCGCCGCCGGCCTGCGCACCGCCGCCGCACTCTACTTGTTCTGGACTTCCCAGGGCCTCTACAACGAGGGGCGGCGCTGGCTCGACCAACTGCTCGCTCGCCGGAGCGGCCCACCCACCCTCGAATGGGTCAAGGCGCTCTACTGCGACAGCGTGATGGCCAATGTGCAGAGGGACCTCGGATCCGGGGCCGCACTCGTCGAGGAGGCACGCGCGCTCACCGCGCACAGCAGCGACCCTATGATGCGCGCTCTCGTTGCCTACGCCGAAGGAATGCTCTCCCTCTACAGCGGTGATCTCCCGCGCGCGTACTCGCACCTCGAAACTGCACTCGCTGAGTTCCGCGAACGCGAGGATAGAACGCTCGAAGTGAGTGTCTTGTATCCGTTGGGGTTGGCGTATGGACTTTGCGGATTGACGGATCAGGCGATCGAGTGCCATGAGCGTGTTCTCACGATAACTGAAGTGCACGGCGAGAAAATGTATCGGTCGCACTCACTGTGGGCCTTAAGTATTGCTGTCTGGCGACAGGGCGATACCGATCGGGCGGTGCGACTCCTCGAACAATCGCTGGAGCTGACCCGGCACGTGCATAGCCCTCGCGTCGCCACCTCATGCCTCGAGGCGCTGGCCTGGATCGCGTGCGAACTAGGCGACGCACCGAGAGCTGCGGTGCTGCTGGGAGCCGCGGACGGGCTAGCACAATCGGTGGGAAGCTCCGCAGTCGTATACTCTAGTTTGCTTGTCTACCATAAGAACTGCGAACTAAAAGCCCTTCGAGAACTTGGGGACAAGACATTCGAAGCGATTCACTACAAGGGCGAACATCTCGGCTTCGACGAAGCGATCGCTTATGCCCTCCAGGAGCAACCGCCTGCCTCCTCCGCACGCGATACCGACGCGTCGGTATCGCTGACCAAGAGGGAACGCCAGGTCGCCGACCTGATCGCCGAAGGCCTGACGAATCAGGCCATCGCCGACCGCCTGGTGATCTCACCTCGGACCGCGCAAGGGCATGTGGAGCACATCTTGGCAAAACTGGGTTTCACCTCGCGGACACAGATCGCGGCCTGGGTCGTGGAGCAGGCGCACGATTCGAACTAACACGTCTGCTGAGTTGATCAATGCACGTCGCACGAGAACGTCGGACCGTGGTAACCGGGCACCGCGCGACCTGGCGGGTGCCCGGTTCATCGCGAGCCGCTGGCCGAACGTCCAGCGCCCGACCGCCGCAAACGGGTCAATCCGTCCCCGCCGGCGCCAAGGAACTCACGAAAGCCGCTCAGCTAACCGGCTCTACCGATACCACAGCGTGCTCGTCTGATTCTGTTTGGTCCATTTCGGGCACAAATCTGAGTTCACAAGAGGGCCACCTCTACGTGCTATTCAGACAACCGCGAGCCGAGGTGCTCGTAACGAAGGTGAAGGCGGGAACCACAAGAACGCCCTCCGCACTGTATTGCCGCCGATTGGCGCTCAGTCTCCGCACCCCGTCGTGAGTAGTGCGGGTCGGGCGATGTGGGGAGCACCGGGTGCCGCTGCATACGTCCACTCAGTGAACACTCGCGGCACCAACGTCCAGACTGCGATCAATGTCGATGAATCTCTTGAATTGCATGTAAAGACCCATTTTAGTAAGTGGAGTCACCCCACGGATAGACGACCACTCAATGGACCATCGATGCGGAAGACGGTATCGCCGGTACGGCGGCCAGGAGAAAGGATGCACATGGGATCGAGAGTGTTCGACACCCCGGAAGAAGCAGTCGCGGACGTGTCCGACGGCGCGTCGATCGCCGTGGGCGGGTTCGGCCTGTGCGGAATCCCCGACTCGCTGATCTGCGCGCTCGCCGACTCCGGCGTCGGGAACCTCGAGGTCTTCTCCAACAACTGCGGTGTGGACGACCACGGGCTCGGAATTCTGCTGGGTGCCCGCCGGATCCGGCGCGTCACCGCGTCGTACGTCGGCGAGAACAAGGAATTCGCCCGTCAGTACCTCTCCGGTGAACTCGAGGTGGAGCTGACCCCGCAGGGCACGCTGGCCGAACGCCTCCGGGCGGGCGGCGCGGGCATCCCCGCGTTCTTCACCCCCGCCGGTGTGGGCAGCGCGGTCGCCGACGGCGGACTGCCGTGGCGGTATGCCGCCGATGGTTCCGTCGCTCTCTCGTCGCCCCCGAAGGAAACCCGTGCGTTCGGTGACAAGCGCTACGTTCTCGAACTCGGCATCACCGCCGACTTCGCCCTGGTCCACGCATTGCGGGGCGACACCGCCGGCAACCTCGTGTTCGACAAGTCGGCCCTGAACTTCAACCCCCTCGCGGCGATGGCCGGAAAGGTGACTATCGCGCAGGTCGAGGAACTCGTCCCCGCAGGCACCATCGACCCCGCCCAGGTGCACCTGCCCGGAGTCTTCGTTCAACGCATCGTCGAGACCGGCCCCCAGAACAAGCGGATCGAGAAGCGGACAGTCAGCAGCACGGAAGGAGCCACTCGGTGACCGGCACCAACGGATGGACACGTGAACAGATGGCCGCCCGCGCGGCCGCGGAGATGGTCGACGGCGAATACGTCAACCTCGGCATCGGACTGCCCACGCTCATTCCCGGATACCTCGGCACCGACGTCACCGTGACCCTGCATTCGGAGAACGGAATCCTCGGCACCGGCCCCTACCCCACCGACGAGAAAGTCGACCCCGACCTGATCAACGCCGGCAAGGAAACGGTCACCGTCAACGCCGGTGCCGCGTTCTTCGATTCCGCGTTGTCGTTCGGCATGATCCGCGGCGGCCACATCGACACCGCCGTCCTCGGTGGCATGCAGGTCTCCCGCACCGGCGACCTCGCCAACTGGATGGTCCCCGGGAAGATGGTCAAGGGTATGGGCGGCGCGATGGACCTCGTGCACGGCGCGAGCCGCGTCATCGTCCTCATGGAACACACCGACCGGGACGGCAACCCCAAGATCATCGACGCCTGCACCCTGCCGCTGACCGGCCAGGGCGTCGTCAACCGCATCATCACCAATCTCGCCGTCATCGACGTGGTCGGCGACGGCACCCTCGCTCTCCGTGAGGTCGCCCCCGGCGTCACCGTCGACGAGGTCGTCGCCGCCACCGGAACCCCCCTCGAGATTCGCGAATCCGCGCTCTCCTGAGCGACATTCGTCACGACACCAAGGACATCCCATGACTTCTTCCGCCAGGTCCGTCATCGTCGCCGGAGCCCGAACCCCTGTCGGCCGGCTGACGGGTTCGCTCGCGTCACTGTCCGGATCCGATCTCGGTGGCATCGCCATCAAGGGCGCCCTCGACAAGGCCGGGGTGGCACCCGAACTGGTTGAGTATGTGATCATGGGGCAGGTCCTCACAGCCGGCGCCGGTCAGATCCCGGCCCGGCAGGCCGCGGTCAACGCGGGCATCCCGATGTCGGTGCCCGCCTTGACCGTCAACAAGGTGTGCCTGTCGGGTCTCGACGCCATCGCTCTTGCTGACCAGCTGATCCGCGCCGGCGAATTCGATGTCGTCGTCGCCGGCGGGCAGGAGTCGATGTCCCAGGCGCCGCACCTTCTCCCGAACTCGCGGAGCGGTTTCAAGTACGGCGACACCACCCTCGTCGATCACCTCGCCTACGACGGTCTGTACGACATCTTCACCGAGCAGGCGATGGGCGCCCTCACCGAGGGCCGGAACGCGAACACCGACAAGATCGGTCGCGAAGAGCAGGACGTTTTCGCCGCCGCGTCGCATCAGCGGGCCGCGGCCGCGTGGAAGAACGGACTCTTCGACGACGAGGTCGTACCCGTCACCATTCCGCAGCGCCGGGGTGAGCCGCTCGTCGTCACCGAGGACGAGGGCGTCCGGGCCGACACCACGGCCGAGTCGCTGTCGAAGCTGCGGCCCGCCTTCAGCAAGAACGGCACCGTCACCGCAGGTTCCGCGTCGCAGATCTCCGACGGCGCGGCCGCCGTCGTGGTGATGAGCAAGGCAAAGGCCGAGGAGTTGGGAATCGAATGGCTCGCCGAGATCGGCGCCCACGGCGTCGTCGCCGGACCGGATTCGACGCTCCAGCAGCAGCCGGCCAACGCCATCAACAACGCGTGCACCCGTGAGGGTCTTGACCCCTCGGCGCTCGATCTCGTCGAGATCAACGAGGCCTTTGCCGCCGTCGGCATCGAGTCGAGCCGGCAACTCGGAGTCGACCCATCGAGGGTCAACGTCAACGGCGGCGCCATCGCCATCGGGCACCCGCTCGGCATGTCAGGGGCACGGGTCGTGCTGCACCTCGCGCTCGAGCTGAAACGACGCGGCGGCGGAACCGGCGCCGCCGCCCTCTGCGGCGGCGGCGGCCAGGGCGACGCCCTGATTCTCCATGTGCCCGGCGAGTGACCGTCTGCCGAACGACCCCCGACACCACAGCATCCGAGGAACCACAGCGATGACCACTAGAGAGATCACCCGCAGCGCGCGGATACCGGAGGATTTCGTCAGCGGACTGGAGGGCGTGGTCGCCTTCACCAGCGATATCGCTGAACCCGACAAGGACGGCGGCGCCCTGCGCTACCGCGGCGTCGACATCGAAGACCTCGTCGAGGGGCACGTCACGTTCGGCAACGTGTGGGCACTGCTCGTCGACGGACGCTTCGGCCCCGGCCTGCCCCCGGCCGAACCCTTCCCCCTGCCCGTGCACACCGGCGACGTCCGCGTCGACGTCCAGGCCGGCCTCGCGATGCTCGCCCCGATCTGGGGATACCAACCCCTCCTCGACATCGACGACGACACCGCCCGCGAACAACTCGCCCGCGCCTCCGTGATGGCCCTGTCCTACGTCGCCCAGTCCGCCCGCGGCATCTACCAGCCCGCCGTCCCGCAGAAACGCATCGACGAGGCGAAAACCGTCACCGAACGATTCATGGTCCGCTGGAAGGGCGAACCCGACCCCGCCCACGTCGAAGCGATCGACGCCTACTGGGTCTCCGCCGCCGAACACGGCATGAACGCCTCCACCTTCACCGCCCGCGTCATCGCCTCCACCGGCGCCGACGTCGCCGCCTCCCTCTCCGGGGCGATCGGTGCGATGTCCGGCCCGCTGCACGGCGGCGCCCCCGCCCGCGTCCTGCCGATGATCGAGGACACCGAGAAATCCGGCGACGCCCGCGCCCTGGTCAAGGGCATCCTCGACCGCAAAGACAAGCTGATGGGCTTCGGGCACCGCGTCTACCGCGCCGAAGACCCCCGCGCCCGCGTGCTGCGCGCCACCGCCAAACGGCTGAACGCCCCCCGCTACGAAGCGGCCGCCGCCCTCGAGCAGGCCGCCCTCGCCGAACTCCGCGAGCGCCGCCCCGACCGGGCCATCGAAACCAACGTCGAGTTCTGGGCCGCGGTCATCCTCGACTTCGCCGAGGTACCCGCACACATGATGCCCGCAATGTTCACCTGCGGCCGCACCGCCGGCTGGTGCGCCCACATCCTCGAGCAGAAACGTCTGGGCAAGCTCGTCCGCCCCGCCGCCATCTACACCGGCCCCGCACCCCGCACCCCCGAGTCCGTCGAGGGCTGGAACCATATCCCCCACACCAACTGACACTGCGGGCAATTGTGAAGCAGGCTCGCGACGTTCGTCCATACGCTGACAGAAGCGGAAGCCGACAGCGTATGCGAAGCCGGTTGGACGAACACTGCGCGGACCGCATTACTCGCTGCAACGGTGACCGGCACCGCAGCTTCGAAGCCCGCAACGGCACGCGCAGACCTCAGTCGGTGCGAAGTTCTGTGTGCCGGGTATTTCCGTCCAGCCGAAGGAAGAACTCGTCGGTCCCTCAGCTCCACTGCACTATCGGAAGCACAGGCTCGGTGATCGCGAAGGCGGGGACGCGTCGGTGGAGTCCGCTACCGGTGGCTCGGCCAGGAACAGCCTTCGATTATCGTTCTGAAGGTCTGTGAGAAAGGCGTTGGCCGCTAGGGGCACTGAGCCCGCTAAGGGTTCGGTGTCAACCGGCAATCTTCGGCATTACGTCCTCAGAGATTCGGTGTATACCCTCGAGCATCGAGCCCGAGCGCACGATATTCCGATTCCAACCAGCCCGTTCCGAATCCTGCGTCCACGCGTCCTCCGGAGAGCACGTCGAGGGTGGCTAGCATCTTGCCGATCAGCAACGGGTGACGGTAAGGCGCGACCAGCACACTCGTGCCGAGCCGCACATGCTCGGTCACCGCCGCTGCATAGGTGAGCGTTCGTGACTGCTTCGTACCAGACGGTTCCGAAGCGGGCCGCCGTATCGGGGCTGGGCACTATGTGGTCGCCGACCCAGATGCTGTCGAATCCGAGTTCCTCGGCGCGGATGGCGACGGTCATGATCTGCTTGGGTGCCGTTCTCGGGTCCGAAGCAATCTTGTTGAAGTGCGGAAGCCTGATTCCCAAGTGCATGGCGGTCCTCTCCTCCTGCCGATCATCGCCCGGTGGCCACCCGGTGGGATCGGCATGTCGACTACGCAAGCAGTGTCGAATTTCAACTGCCGGTCACATCGTTATCAGCCAAACATGTGCGAGCAATTGAGGTTGCGGAATACCTTTGCGGAAGGCAATATTCCAGGTTTCAATGGCCGAAATTCACATTACGTGGCGGGCCAAAAGCCGGAAGCGCCCTGTACCACCGGCAGACGGTCGTACAGGGCACAGCGGATGTCAGCCGCGTTCGCCAAGAAGTGTCGGCTGGACGCCGGTTTCTACCGGTAGCTCTGCTCCCTCTGATTGGGGAGCACCTCTGAGGACGAAGAGGACAAGAAGCACGATCGCCACGGCCACCGATCCAATCGGTGCGAAGAGGCCGGCTGTGACGTTGGATCCGATCGAACCTTGCCCGACGAGATACGGGCCGAAGAATCCGCCCAGGTTACCGATCGAATTAACAGCCGCGATTCCGACTGCAGCGTATGCGGGCGCGATCCGGAGTGTCGACAGAGCCCAGATGGCAGGAAGGAAGGCGAACGTACCGATTGCCGCCAGGCACAGAGCCACGAGCGCGAAGCCGGGTCGTCCACTGAAGGTGACGACGCCGGTCAGCCCTGTTCCTAGAACGATCAGCGAACCCACGGTGAGCGCCGAAAGATGCGAGGTGTTTCTTGCCAACCGGGCACTCCCCAACACCGCCGCAACTGCAAAGATGTAGGGCACAACAGATACGAAACCAATGTTGGTAGCCGAATACGACGGGTTGATCTGCTTGACGATCAACGGCAGAAATAGTGTGAAACCGTAGAAGCCGACGCCATATGTCAGGAACACTGCGGCCAGGTGAATGATCCGGGAGTCGCGGAGAGCCGTGAGTTCGGCTCGCAGACTCTTGTCGACCGCTGGCCCGCGCTCCGCTTCGACGGTCTTCACCATCCAAGCACGGGTTCTGTCGTTGAGCCATGGTGCTTGTGCAGGCGAGTCAGGAAGGACTTTGAAGACCACGACGCTGAGGAGTACTGCCGGGATCCCACTGATGATGAAGACCCAACGCCACGAGGAGAGGCCAAACCAGTCGATGTGGTCGAGTATGAGCCCACTACCCGCCCCGGCGATGATGTACGCCAGAGGCTGGGCAACGAACAAGGCCCCGAGAGCAACGGCACGATCACGGGCACGAAACCAGACCGTCAGGTAGAGAACCATTCCCGGCAGAAATCCGGCCTCGGCGATTCCCAACAGAATCCGGCAGACGTACAGCATGTTTACGTTGTTCACGAATCCTGTAAGTACAGTAACGAGCCCCCACGTGATCATGATTCGCGTGATCCACACCCGTGCACCGAAACGTTCCAGCAAGATGTTGCTCGGGACCTCGCAGATGAAGTAGGCGATGAAGAAGACGGCAGCAATAGTCCCATATGTGGCGGCAGTAATCCCCAGCTCGGCTCCCATCCCAAGCTGCGCATAGCCGATATTTGCACGATCGATGTAACACACCATGCTGGCCAGGAAGATGATCGGCAATAGGCGCCGAAAGGCTTTGGCCAGCGCCGCCCGTTGTTCGTCCGGGCTCAGATCTAGTTGGTTGCTGGTCATCACAGCTGCTCCTTAAGGCTTGCCATGCTGCGTAAAGTTCTCGTGATCGTCGATCCCATACGGTTCATATATCCGAATGAGTGTTCCTATTTCAAGGAAGGCTAGAGCACTTGGAAGATGTGGTCAACATCTCATTGCGCGCGCTCGTCGGGTCGACCCCGCTACGCCAGGCACTGAGTGCGCACCCAGGAAGCCCCGCGATGCGATCATGCCGACCGAATGCCGCGAGCTTCCCCGCCGAGCACCTTGACCGACGCACGCGCCCCTCATATGCTTGAGCCTAAATATGAATGTCTATTCGCATTTCCGAACGCAGTGCTCGGCGGCAGATGCTTCCCAGCCGAAACCGACTCCCCGGGAGTGCTATGTCCAGCTCGTCCCAAGGGAGTCAAAGCTGTCAGATGACGAGGAGCAAACGGTTATCCACCAGGTGATCCGGCGGGTGATGCCCTGATGTTCCTCAGATACGTCGTCGCCTACATCGACCGGGCAAATGTGGGTTTCGCCCAGCTCGGCGAAGGCTTCTTCGGGCCCTACCTGGTCGGCAAGAACTCGATCGGCACAACTGTCACCGTCGGACTCTTTGTCCCTTTCGGGTCTGTAGTCATCGGCATCGCATTGGTACTGGGGTGGATGGAAAGTGAGCGACGTCAACGGCATGCGGCACTGAAACCGATGCAGCAGAATCATGGTCGCGCGGGACCCTTCATTCCAACACCCAGAAGATCATGCCTTAGTACACGTGATCGCTCGACCGAGACAAGATTCGGTGGCCAGCCGTTCAGGAGCAGAACACTCCGGCAGACTCACAAATCCCTGGGTGCCCCTTGGTGACACGCAGCTACCAATTGACACGTAACAACCCTCGAAAGTCTGGAGACAACATGCAAGACGCCGTCATCGTTGATGTGGTTCGCTCCCCCATGGGGCGAGGAAAAGATACTGGCGCACTCGCGGCGCTTCATCCCGTCGAATTACTAGCGCAGGTCTTCACCGCGCTCGTCGAACGAACTGGGATCGACCCCGCGCGCGTGGACGACGTCCTCGTCGGTTGCGTCGGGCAAATCGGCGAGCAATCGGGCACGCCTGGACGTCACGCCTGGTTGTCCGCAGGATTTCCCATTTCCGTCCCGTCGACAACGATCGAGCGGCGCTGTGGGTCCGGCCAGCAGGCGATTGATTTTGCCGTGCAAGGAGTCATGGCCGGCGCCTATGACGTCGTCATCGCTGCGGGGATCGAATCCATGAGTCATGTTCCTATGGGTGCAAATCGAAAGAACTCAGACCCGCCAGGGCCAGGCGTCCATGCCAGGTTCCCTGAATTGGATTCTCAGGGCGTCGCAGCCGAATTGATCGCACGCAAATACGGACTCTCTAGAAGCCAACTCGACACCTACAGCGCAGAGTCACACGCCCGCGCCCACCGCGCGAGCACCGAGGGATTGTTTGCATCGCAAATCGCTCCCATCACATTGCCTGATGGTACAAAGGTCTCTGAAGACGAGACGATTCGACCTAACACGACAGTCGAGCGGCTGGCAGGTTTGAAACCAGCATTCGAGAACGAAGAATCGCGTGTCCGTTACCCCGGCATGGACTGGAAGATCACTGCGGGGAACTCATCTCAGATCACCGACGGCGCCGGCGCGACATTAATCATGAGCGCTGACAGCGCAGCTCGCATGGGGCTCCGCCCCCGTGCTCGGATCGTAGCTTCTGCGGTAGTCGGAGATGATCCTGTTCTCATGCTCACAGGTATCATTCCCGCAACGCATCGAGTGCTGGCACGAGCAAACATGTCGATGGCGCAGATCGATTGGGTCGAGATCAACGAAGCATTCGCATCCGTACCACTGGCATGGAAGTCTGAATTCCCCGCCACGGCTGAGCAGATCAACCCGCGGGGTGGTGCGATCGCGTTAGGGCATCCGTTGGGCGCATCCGGAATTCGCCTACTTTCCTCGATGCTTGCGGGGCTCGAATCGAACGGTGGCGAATACGGACTTCAAACAATGTGCGAAGCCGCTGGCATGGCGAACGCGTTCATTTTGCAACGCCTCTGAACGTGGTGGGCGCTCCAGTCGGAACCCCACTGATTGTCCAAACGCTTGGATAGTCGTCGCAGGCGAAGCTTCCTGACTACTTCGAACTGAAAAAGTCGGGGTATGGCGGTGCGTGATTGGCCGGTCATGGAACAGCAGGATGGCTTCAACCCCCTCGGTTGAGCAGGGATCGAGGCCATCGTGTTTCCATACCGGCGGCGATCGCGTTGCTGGACGATCCGGCGTTCTAGGCACCCTTCCTGCCGTACTTCGGACCCGCGGATCGTCGACGCCGACGCCAACGCCGATGGAGACCTACCTGCGGCTGATGTTCCGGGAGTTCCACCGCTCGGCTACGAGAGTCTGTGCCGCGAGGTGAGCGACTCGATCACCTCGCGCAGTTGGGCCGGATACCCTTGGACAGGTCGGTGCCGCACCCGACCACGTTGAAGAAGCTAACCACTCGCTGTGGCCGGGCGGCTGTGGAGGGGCCGGGACGAGGCGCTGATGGCGAAGGCGACCGGGGCCAAGGTGCTACGCACCACCAAGTTGCGGGCCGACACGACGGTGGTGCCCAGCAATGTGTCCTACCCCACCGACTCCGGGTTGTTGGCCAAGGCAATCCGACGGATCGCGGCCATCGGAAATCCGATCGCGGCTGCCGGTGGAGCGACTACTCGGACCCGCGCGCGGGACCGGTACCGTGCGCGGGCAAGCGGGCGCCTCCAAACGCGGATACAGCTGGGACCGTACCCTCATCGACAGCACCGAAGGCGCCAAGATCTGGATAGGCCACGGGATCCTGGCGCACAACCTGGTCAAGATCAGCACCCTGGAAGCGTAAAGACGCCGATCGGAGGAGTCTGTGGCCAACCCAAACGCCGACCGTCCGAATCATGCTCACCGCGGTTCCGCGTTTCTCAGGTCGAAGTAGCTAGGTTTGGCAACGGTCTGACATGTTCCTGCGCGCATAAGTTCGAGAACAATCTTTTTTGTAGGCATCCGCGTGTGCATCGGCGGGGTTACCAACAACAAGTCGCCGCCACTCGATCGACTCCAGGCGGTTGCCCGTATCGGAATCCTCGGCACGATACGAGCTGCCGATCGCGATCAAGCGCAACGACTCGGCCACATCCATGCATTACGCCGAGGATCTTCATGAACGATTGATCGACCGCTTCTCCACGAAGCCGAGCGTGATCTGTATGGCCCTCGCCCGCATCCTCGGCGCTTGGCAAGTCCTCGGAATACGATCGCTCTGTTGGCTGGGTACGTCATCGACCAGCGAGGCCGGCGCGATTCCGCCCGGTCGCAAGCGTGCGGTGATGTCGGCGCTCACTCGGTAACTCAGCTCGGACATACAGCGACGTTCGGCAACACGCGGCACGACAGACCCGCTCCGGCCGACCTGAATACAGACGCCGTGTGGTGCAATTCCTCCCGCGACACCACGTCGCCTAGCACCCTTTCCACAAGCAGCGTTGCCGCAGCCGAACTCGGTCGACATTTCCTTGCTCTCCAAGCAGTGGGCCTCTGGAGGTCTCAGACGCCGGGCGGCGGCACTGATTGCCTCGGCCAAGTGGAGCCCGCTGTGGCGCGGCGGCCACCATCGGATGCACCAACCACAACTTCGCGTCGCCCTCACCGCAACGCGTGCACCGATCCACATCCGCGGTCAAACTCACCTATTTGTCTGGTCCTCTGCCGTACACGCTGGGCATTCTTCTTCCACGCCCCTTGGTGTGAAGTTGCCGCTTCAGGAGGGAGACCGTTACTACACCGCCACCTTCCACAGCACGGACGGGACGGTGGGTACGGGAGCAGCGCGACGTCCATTCCTGCGTTGCAGCATGCCGGTCTCCAGCGCTTAGCCTGATTCCACCGAAGGATCAGCTGCGTAGCAGCGTGTCGAACTGAAGAAAGTGCCCCCTGAACTGGGAAGATTGGAGTTCTCACACAACAAATC
>NZ_JBIRXS010000055.1:0-22052 GCF_044389235.1 Rhodococcus sp. NPDC019647
CGCCGAGTACGCCTTCATGACCATCAGTGAATCTCTTCCTCTGGACCTTCACGATCCAGTGTTCACGATGTCCTCACTCAGGGGGGAACGCCCGTCGAACCATTCCACACTCATGCCGAACCCCGCCCCTCGCCGCTCCCGGCCTGCGTCGGATTCGCGGCGCAGCGCCAACCGGCGCGCAATGCCTCCGCCGCCGCATCGGTCGCCGTACCCGCCACTACCGCCGCGACCTGATGGGCGGCGATCCCGGTACCGGCCAACACCCGGTCGGCGTAGCGGACCAGGTCGCCGCTTCCTGCCGCGCTCATGCGCGAACTCCCGCACCGACCGGCACGCACACCGTCGACGCCCACGACGGTGTACGCCCCGCAGCCGTGTCACTACCGATCACCGCGCACACCAGATGCGACCGCGACGGGCGATCCGGCCACGGCGTATCCCCGTCCGTCAGGACGATCACCACATGCGGCTGCGGACGCGCAGCATTCGCCGCGTCGATACCCACCCGCATGTCGGTGCCGCCGCCGCCGATCAGCTTCACGTCCGCGATGGACCGCACCGGCTGCGCCGTTGTGCTCGACGCATCACAGGCCAGAATCCGCACCCGATCACGTGCCACACCGCCAGCCCGCAGCACCCCGGCAACCTCACTCATCGCCGCATCCAGATCATCTGCCGACATCGATCCCGACGTGTCGACCACAATCGAAACCGTGATCGACGGGCCGCGCATCGCCGGGGCGATGATGCCCGGGATCCCGCGCCGCGAGGGTCGCGAATACGTGTAGTTCGTCCGCCCCGCCTGATCCGCCAAGACGCGCCGGATCACCGCACGCAACAACCGATCCCATGCCACCGTCGGCGGTGCCAGTACCTCACCGGCCCACCGCACCAACCCGGCCGGGGCGCTCCCCCGCCCCTTCCCCGAACACTCACGAACGGCCTGCGCGACATACCGCCGCACCAGGTCAGCCTCCGCGCCGTCGAGACCCTCGGTCACCTCACTCCCTGCCACACCCAACTCGCCGGGCACAGCCGGGCACCCCGCACCGGACCCGCACCCCGGATCACCATCGCCGCCTGCGGGTTCGCTCGCAGTCGGAGGGGCAGACGGATCTACCAGACTCATGTAGTAGTCCTCCGCGATGCCTCCCGATGCGCACCCGAACGACTCCGGGGTAATCACCCCCTCCGGCAGCCCGACCCCGGCCGCCAGCAAGTCATCGTTGATTTCCGCATCGGCGGCGTAGTTCCACGCCAAGTGCGCGACCGGCTTCGGCAAGAACTCCGCACGCACCGCATGTGCCCGCAACAAGTGCCCAACCTCGTGCAACAGAACCGCACCCGCCACCGGGACCGGCCACGCATTCGCACCGACCAACAACGCCGGATCGAGATACAACCGCCACTGCGCATCCACCGCGAACGTGCCCAGCCCCGGCGCAGCCACAGGCCTAGCCGCGAACAACGCCCGCATGAAGTACGGCATCTGTTCGGCAGAAACCAACCGTGCCAACCGAAACGCGCGCAACTCGTCCGGGTCGAGTACCCGCACCGCGCTCACGCCGCCTCACCGACCAAACCGGCAGCCACCAACATCGGGGCAAACCGTTTCGCCGCAGCCGGAACCACAGCCTTGGCGGGCCGTGCTTTCGCCAACGTCCGCGCCGCAGCGCCCGCCACATCCGGGGCACCCGCTTCCGCAGCCGCGATCAGCGGACCCCACGCGCTGCGCCACGCCTCGACGGTTCCCCGCCCCGCAGCCCACGCCGTCACACCCGACAACACCGCCCACACCAGGTCCGGACGAGACTGCCAGTCGAACGCCGCTTCCGGATTCTCGATCACCGCCACCGGGTCGGGCAGATCGGCGTTCCTGCGCCATTCCAGGAACTCGACACCGGCCCCCTCACCGATCAGCCCGAACACCGCCGCATTGATCGCCGCGTTGTCGTCGTCACGCAGATGCGGCAACACCGCCGCCAACATCGCCCACGTGCGCCGCGACGGCCACGCTCCCCCGTTCTGCGCCGCCGACGACGGGAACGCGTCCAACGCTTCCGGGTTGCGCTGGACATATCCAGTGATCGAACTACGCACCAGCGCCACCCGCTGTTCGTCCGTCGCCACCGCACGCGAGGCGGGCGGCGTGGCCCACCCCGTCGCCATACCGTCCAACCACTCGTCCACAGACGGAGTGAACTCCACATGGCAGAACCGATTCGCCAGCGGCGCTTCCAGTTCGTACCCACCGGCAGCACAATCGGGAGGATTCGCACCCGCAATCACCCGCGTGCCCTTCGGCAATTGCAGATCACCGACCTTCAGGTCCAACGCGACCGCGAGCATCGCCGCCTGCACCGCAGGCGGACTCGTCGTCAACTCGTCGAGAAACAGATAGCCACCACCCTCGGCGGAAATGCGCTTCGCCCAGTCCGGAGCCTCCAACGTCACCCCGTGCTCACGCACCACCGGCAGGCCAGCGAAGTCGGCCGGTTCACGCAACGACCCGAGGACCGTCTCGCACAGCACCCCGTCCGACACCGCCAACCCCCGCACCAGACTCGACTTACCCATACCCGGACCCGAGATCAACAACGACGGAACACCGGCCCGCCCATTCGCATCCAACACCGTCACAGCAGTCGCCAAATCAGCCACAGAAAATCCTCCAGAGTCGAGCGAGTTGGTCAGTCTCGCTACCGAATTAGACTCCTCGATTATACGATTTGACCTGCACAAACAGGAGGTTCTGCGCTCGTCCCACGTCCCCGGCGCACCCTGTGCCGGGGACGTGGGACGAGCGCACCCGGCGCCGCGGAAAAATCGTCCGTGGGCCGGCGGATATCCCGGGGATCAGAGGTCGCCGGCGCGCGGCTCGCAATCACTCACACCGCGTCGGCGGTCACCCATGACCACCGATCCAGCCCGGTTCGTCCATCACCCGATCGAGCCGGAACACGAACACAAACGGCGAGCGAGTTCAACCCGACCGCTGGCGGACGATGCTTTGCAAGCGGATCCTCTACGGAGAGCTATCGCCGACTCTGACCGTCACGGTATTCTTCAGCGCAAGGTAGCCCCGCGCCCGATGGCGTCGTCCATCGGTTCGTCGAGTGCGTGGGGCGTGACGATGCTCGCCGAAACGGCTAATCGCACTCTTGCTGTGTTCGTCCCTGGATGGGTTCTCGATGACAACTCGCTCGCACCACCCGCTCCCGGTGACGTCGTCGAAGTCGTGCTGACCTTCCACCCCACCGGCCACAAACCCTCACCATATGGGCACACCGTGCGGGCAACCGTCCGGCCGGAGTACGGGAACACCCCCTACAGCCACCCGGAGGGTGGACTGCGGTGGCCGCTCGAGGCCATCGGGGACGGATGGTCCGCCGAGTGGATGTCCGACCGCCCCCGGACAGGACGAGTCGAACTCACCGGAAGACTCGTCGCCGATATCTTCTGGACGGGGTCCGACAATCCCGTACCGGTTCGCGGCAGGGTTCGACAGGTCCAGCTTGTCGAACAGCGCATCGAACACACCAGCAATGGATTGCGCGCCGTGGACGGCACCGAGAGACTGACCGAGGTCGAGTCCACCCCGCACCGCTTCTGGTCGAACTGGGAGACGCCCTCGACCGAGGACCACTTCCAGGGGACTGGAGTGCTAGTCGACCTGGACCTCGACGACGCACCGGCCACCAAGGTGGAGTTCGTCGCCGGCGCGGTCTCCGTCGACGGACCCGACGTGTGGGTGATGGATCGGTCGAATCCTCTCCTGCTGCACATTGATACAAGGTCCACAGCACCGCGAATCGTCGAGTATCTGCTGCCGCTGACGATCGAGCCACCGACCGACCAGTGGACCCGCAAGGTCCACGCCGACCGCGACGGGTGCTGGATCACCTCCCGACACGAAGTGTTCCGGTGCGACCGTGCCGGGGACGGGACGTTGACCATTGAACGCGTCTGTGCCGAAGGCGGGAGCAGCGTCGTCGTCGACGGGCGACTGTTCCTGGTCGGCTCCATGCATCCGGAGCTGCGCGGTGACCGCCGATACGGTGTGGTGCGCGTCGATCCCGATGCTCACCCGGTGCGGGTGCTCGATAACAAGCGGCAGTTGATCCCGGTCGACGATCCGGCAACCGTTGCCCGGGTGACGGCTCAGACGCGACGTGCCGACAAGGCGCGCGGCGCCGACGACACCGAATGGGTCGCCGTCGGCGAACTCACCGCGCAGTCTCCGGACGGCACCCGCCGGCGAGTCGATCTCGATGCGCGTACGCGTGGCACGGTGCAGTGGATTCAGCCGGACCCGTACGCCGATCCAGCAATCGCGGACATCATGGCGAGAATCTCGGTGCCGATGCCGCGTCCGCGGCAGTCGGACGAGACGGCGGGCTCGTGACCCTGTTTTCCACGCTTGTTCTGGGATGGTCAACGGAGAACTGCAGCGAGTGCGGGCGGCGGATCAAGCAGCTGCAGGGCCCGGCGCGAACTCTCACGCGGTCAGCACACGCTGGGTACGGTACTGAAGGAGTCGTAGGACCGCCCCCCCCCCGCACCCGGACGGCGTGCGCACGCCACCTTGGTCGATCACCTGATTCCGCCGATGGCCGATGCGGCGATCCGCACCGCACAGGCGGACCACGACGGCCGCTTCCCCGACTCCAGCAGCCAAACCCGACTACACCCCGGCGAACCCGCCACCCACTACACCGCCGGGTGATCCCGAACGGTTGATAGCTGAGTCGAAATCCCCGACCACCCTGCTCCCACAGCACCCGGTGGAACGGCGTTCATCGCACTTGAATCCGAGCGTTGTTGGCAAGGGCGGCGCAGACGATGATGGCTACCATCGCCCCACGCGCGGCGACACCCCACCACTGTTTCGGCCGTCCGGCCCAGAGGCGGCACCGGACACCGTCGCGAAGGAACCAGCTGCTGCGATCAGGTCGGGCCCGCACGGCCTGCCCGGAAGCGACCGTAGCCACAGCGGCCGCCGGCCAGGATTCTCGCACAATCCACAAGCATCGACTCCGCGATGACTCCGATTATCATCACATACCCTCTGCACCAGTCATTTTCATTTTCAGGAGTTCTCAATCTGCTCGTTCGTTACTTCGCTTACTGCACTCTTGAGCCACCACCGAAGCGTCCGGCTTCCTACCAACCGCGCCCCATCTCCGAACCGGCTTGGTGCCTGCGATGTGAACGGGACCGGATTGCCCTCGACCACAGGCTCTTGCGTCCAACGGTGCGGCGACCCGTAGATCGCATTCAGGGCATCACGGTCGTTTCCCAGCTCTACCAGCTCATCTTCGGAGATTTCATGGTGATGGAGCGGATCGGGTGCACCGACAATTCCAGCTCGACGATTGAGTTCCTCGTAGAGCCTGACCAGCTCGCCAGCGGCCTCTCCCACCTCAGAATGTCCGCGCAGACGTTCGATAATGAAGGGCAGCACAGGGGTAAGCGCTCTTTCCTCGGCGCGGTCGATCCAATCCACTTCCCAGCCGACGGCCCCATCAGGGCTTGTCCTTGGTTCCCCGAAGAGCTGACGCGCTCCATTGACCGTATATCCCTGGTCGTACAACTCTTGGGCAGTGATCCACGACAGCTCCGACATTTCATCTCCTGTTCCTGCTTCTTGGCGTAAAGGGGCACACCTTCATCGCTTCCCCCGTTCGCCGGTTCTCCATTACAACAGGTCCCCACCGGCCTCTGGATCCGGCTGCGTCGACGGGATCCACAATTCCCGCTCGTCCAAGCGGGCGTGAGCAGCAGCGGGGTGCTCCGGATGCGCCTGCGCCCAACCGCGTCTTCTGCTCCAGCAACCTGGCTGTGACATACCAGGTTTCCGCCGAGCGCGGCGGATGAACGCCCACCGTCCGCGCAGGTCGACGAAGCTGTTCAGCCCGAAGTGACAGCAGGTCGGCCGGGGCAAGGCCCCGATCCCAGAGGTACCGGGCGAGGTGGATCGCGTTGGTGCGTCGCTGTCCTTCGGCGTGGCTAGTGTGTGCGAAGTCCACGGCCATGCCGGTCACCGGTGTCGCTTCGGGTATCGCTTGCGTCGCTCGGCCGCGGTCAGCCCACCCCAGATCCCAAACCGCTCATCGTGGGCCAGCGCCTCAGCGAGGCAGTCTTCACGAACCTCGCATCCCGCGCACACCCGCTTCGCGGGGCGGCCGTTCTCCCCCGTTTCGGGGAAGAACGCTTCCGGATCGGTGACTCGGCAGAGCGCGAAGTCTCGCCACTCCGGGCCTTCCAACTCGATCCTGGGCCGTGTGTCGGTATCGCTCATCTCGCTCATCTCCCCTTTCCCGCAGAGGGTGTGTCTGCGTGGCGGACGGTAGCGTCGAACCTGGACAACCCAACGCGAACTCGCACCTCTGAGGCGCCACGATGTTCTAGCGACGAATCCCAGACGAGTTCGATTTGCGTTATCTGTCATATCCGTGGTGCCCTCTCCGACGAAATACAGGTTGTTGTCACTAGGAGGAAAGTCCGCGGTATACGTGGTGAGTGACATCGCGTAATGGAACGCGCTCGACAAACCCCAATACTCATTAGGACAGGTGGAGACGCAGGCCTGGCCTAGGTCTCAGCCGGTTCACAGTCATGTCAACCCATTCCGCGACACCGATGACAGGACACCGTTCTCACACAGCTACTCTCGAGGGCGTCGTCCGCGTCACATCCCGGACGCACATGGAGACCGACTACGACCCTGTTCGCAGGGCTCCGGTCAGTCAGGGGAGAAAGGGGAATCAACGATGCTCATCCGTAGAACCGCGATCACCGTGACAGCCTGCACCGCACTGGGACTTGCCCTGTTCGGGTGCGGTAATGGCGACGAACAGACCGCCGTCACTAGTCAAACCGCTACCTCGGCAGCGATGACCACCACTGGATCTACGACCACGACCGCAGCAACCAACCGGACCACGATCTCGTCGGATGCTTTGGACACCATCGGCGGAACCGCTCAGACTATTACCGCCGCCGACGTCACCGCCCGCATCGAGGTGAAAGAGCCCCAGCTGATCGAAAAGACCTCCATGGGGGAGCCGCGGATACTGTTGTTCCCGATCGTGCTAGACGTCGACTCCGGAACCTTGAACGCGACATCGACCAACTGGAAGGTCCGCACGCTCAGCGGACAGACCATCACCGGCAATAATTCCTGGGGCAACGTCCCCACCGCGATGGGGAACAACGCCCTCGACGGCCACGCCGAAGGCCTCGTCCTGTTCCCCGGAATCGGGGACAAGCTGACCGATGACGTGTCGATCACCGAGGTCGCGCTCTATCCTCCGAGCGGATCGAATACCCCACTTGCTCGCTGGACGTTGCCGGAACCGGTCGCTGTGCCCGACCTCCCGCGTTCCGAATAGTCGGCGAGCCGCACCACACGGCGGCTCATCGAGGTAGGTGAAGATGCCTCATTCGGGTTGGGTGCATGTACGGCGGCCGCAGGCCGGCCAACCCGAAGCCGGCCGATTCCGGTTCCAAGAGCTCGGGTACACAGGCCGGTGGTGTGGTGCGCCCGAGAGTGCCGTCGCTATGCAGGTGCGCCGACGCCCACCGGTCGGCTGCGGGGCAGTGTTCGAACTCCCACCGCAGGACCCGGCCCTCACCATGGGCCCGCTTCTTACCGATGACATCCAGGCCACCCAGGATCGTGGCGACGGCGTCGAGATCTCCGACTCCGCGCCAGGTGACCGTGCGAGTGCTGGTGATCATCAGGGGCATGTAGCGGGCCCGGTAGCGGCCCTGCCGATCAGAGATCACCGCCGGCAGGGTGTGACTGAGTTGCTCGAGCCCGCGGTGATCGGCCCGCGACGCCCAGTGCCGCACCACCGGATCACCGGCCGGGTCCTCGGGGAACGAGCACGTCGCACACCAATGCCAGTCCTCGCCGGCGAGCTCGCATCGCGCCAGTGGTAGCTCGAGGTCGGGCGGGGCGCACTCGGGTGTCAGCGCCGGAACATCCTCGCCTCGGTCGAGTGCCGCGGCCTTGTGATCGGCCCACAGTTCGGCGGCGAGGATCCCGTCGAGACTGATTCCCCACGGCGTCGCATGCGCCAGTCCCGACGATAAGTGCGCCCGGACAACGAACGGTGCCATCTCCTCGGTGCCCGTCATGTCAGCCAGCACAGTGCTTCGATGACCTCATCGCGCAGTGGTGCGAGCTCGACGCGCCAGTCCACTGACTGCGGGTCCGGGCCGGCCAACACCACCCGATCCGATTCGGCGCGGACCCGCCCGTGACCAATCGCGCTGCGCCCTCCGAGGAATCCGTCACGCGCGAATCTGCCCCACACATCGGTGAAGAACGAGATTTCGAGTGAGGTGGCCCGGTCCAGCCGCAAGAAGGTTTCGAAACGGGTTCCCGCAGGGAGTGTTTCGATCTCGAATCGCATCAGCATCGACGAGCCGGCATCTTTGCCGGCTCTGCCCCCCGCGGAGGATTCGGGGAACGTCCGGGTGTCGGTGTCGTCGAATCGGCTGTAGCTCTCCAGGGAAACCAACTCGAACTGACTCATCAGCCGGCCGTCATACGCCCGGGTCATGATCGTCTCCGTCTCACGCACCCGCGGGATGACCTTGCCCACCTTCAAGCAGCCGTCGATCGGTGGCTGACCTCCGCCGTTGCCGCCGAACACCCCGATCGGGGGAACCAGCTCCCGCAGTCGCTGCCGCCGGCGGCCGGTCAGACCGTCGCCGGTGACCTTCGTCAGAGAGCCGCCGTTGCGTAGCGCGTGCGCGGCCGAGAGCGGGATCTGCTGTTCGTAGCCGATGACATCGCGGAACAGCTCCTCGGCGATCCTGCGTAACCCGCCGCGCAGGGAGTTCCCGGATACGATCGGCACCAGCACCGGCATTCCGTCCGGCTGGATCACCGGCTCGCGCCGGAACAGTGTCGTCGTCGTTCCGGAGTCCTCCCCCTTCTGGGAGATCGAGGACAACGCGGTCAGCTCGACATCCCAGCGCACCGTCGACCTCATCGATTTTTCCCTCCCGAAGAGCGAGCGGCGGCCACGGCTTCGGCGACGATCCGTGTGCGCAGCACGTACGACGTGGGACGCTCACGCAGCAACGTCAGCACCGGCTCGGACTCCTCACGCAGCAACGTCGCCAGCTCCAGCCGTTGGTCGGTATTCGTCGGTTCCGATTCGAGGGACCGTGAGACCACCGACCACCACCGGTCGAGATCGCCGCCACCGATATAGGTGGCGACCCGAACACGGTTCGGCAGGTGCTGGGTCCAGTACGTTTCCCGTCGCCGGCCGACCCATCCCGAATCCCAGTCGATCCCGTAGTGCAACAACAACAGGAGGCGTTCGGCCGTCGACGCCGGACCCTCGAGCGGCGGCAGCCCCGCCGGTGCGGCCGCGAGCCATCGATCGGTCGGGCTGGTCATTTCATTCCCTTCGCGCTCGCCGACACGGTGGCTCGCAGCGCGAGCTCCCACCACTGCCCGACCTGGCGGTACGGGGCGAGACGATCCCAGTCCGCGAAGACCGCCGGCCACCGCCTGGGAGCGATCCTCGCGAGCACCGGATACGGGGCCGCAGGCTCGGCGAGCATCCGGGCACCGAACCCCAGCGCCCGCAGTCGGCGCATCGCTGTCACCGCCGCGACATCACGCGCAGTCCACGGCAGGCACGTGTCCTCCACAGCAATCCCACCCCACCGCGCGTGCGGCAGAATGTGCTTTCGACCGGGCCGCAAGGGCACCACCACGGCGGTGTCCGGCTCGAGTGGCCGCGACATGGGTGTGGTCACCTGAGTAGGCCCCAGTTCGGCCACTGATCGTCACGAATTCCGGCTCCGGCTGAGGTGGCTGGTGGTCGCGGACGGGTGGTGCGGCGTGTCGGCACGAATCTTGGCCCCACCCGGGTTCGGATTTTCCTCGTTGGACGTGTTTCAGCGAGGGAGGTCCGGTGAAGAGATCGGGTTCGCGGATGGAATTGTTCGAGCAGATCCGCCGTGATCGGCGGGATTCGGAATTGTCGATTCGGGAGTTAGCCCAGCGGCACGGGGTGCATCGACGCACGGTGCGGCAGGCGTTGGCCTCGGCGGTGCCACCACCACGCAAACCGTATCGCCGCCGGGTCCGGCCGGCGATCGACGACTGGGCCGAGCTGATCGATTCCTGGCTGATCGCCGACCAGCAGGCACCGCGCAAGCAGCGACATACCGCGCGGAGGGTGTGGCAGCGGTTGGTCGCCGAGCACGGGGCGACGATGTCGGAAGCGTCGGTGACCCGGTACGTGCGCCGCCGCCGCGGCGAGTTGGGACTGGTCAAGATCGAGGTGACGGTGCCGCAGACCCATCTGCCGGCCGCCGAGGCGGAGGTCGACTTCGGGGAGGTCTACGCGGTCATCGGCGGGGAGATGACCAAGTGCTGGATGTTCGTGATGCGCCTATCGCACTCCGGACGAGGCTGCCACGCGGTGTTCGGCACCCAGGCGCAGGAGGCGTTCTTCGAGGGACATGTGCGGGCCTTCGAGTGGTACGGCGGGGTGCCGCACCGCATCCGCTACGATAACCTCAAACCCGCTGTGGTGCGGGTACTTCGGGGTCGCGACCGGGTGGAGTCGGACCGATTCGTCGCCCTGCGCAGCCACTACGGCTTCGATTCGTTCTTCTGCATACCCGGACAGAAGGGCGCGCACGAGAAGGGCGGCGTCGAAGGCGAAATCGGCAGATTCCGGCGCCGGCACATGGTTCCGGTGCCGAAGGTGGCGTCGTTGACCGAGCTCAACGAGAAGATCGCCGCCGCGGACCTGCTCGACGACGCCCGGGTCATCGGGGGCCGTCCTGTGACGGTGGCGGCCGCGTTCGCCGGCGAGCAACCGGAGTTGCTTCGGCTGCCTGCCGAGCGGTTCGACTGCGCGCGACTGCTGTATGCGCGGGTCGACACCCATGCGCGGGTGTCGGTGCGGCAGAACTTCTATTCCGTGCCCGCCCGCTACGCGGGCCGGCGGTTGCCGGTGCGGCTGAGCGCGGGCCTGGTCGAGGTGCTCGACGGGTCCCGCACGGTCGCGGTCCACGATCGGGCCTTCGGCCGGTTCACCGAGGTCCTCACCCTCGATCACTACCTCGAGGTGCTGATCCGCAAACCCGGCGCCCTTCCCGGGGCGACCGCCTTAGCGCAGGCCAAGGCGGCCGGGGCGTTCACCGCCAGCCACCAGCGGTACTGGGACAGCGCCCGCAACCTGCTCGGTGACCGCGCCGGCACCCGCGCCCTGATCGACGTGCTGCTCGCGCACCGCGGCCTGGCGCCCGATATTCTCCGACAGGCCCTCGAACGGTCCATCGAGACCGGGTGCGTCGATCCCCAACTCGTCCTCATCGATGCCCGCCGGCTGGCCCGCACCGACTCCACCCCCGCGGTCCCGATCGGGGTGCTCACCCGCTACGACCGTCCCGTTCCGTCGTTGACCGCCTACGACACCCTGCTCACCGGAAGCTGAGGTCTCACATGGTCTCCTCCGACGCCGCAGCCCAGGCCGCGATCGGCGCTGCCACCCGCGAACTGCATCTGCCGACCATCCGGACCGAAGCGGTCCGGATCGCCGAAATCGCTTCCCGCGAACAACAATCACATCTGGCGTTTCTCGCCGAAGTGCTCGCCGCCGAGGTCGACGACCGCACCGAACGACGCCGGGCCCGTCGGCTCAACGACGCCAAGTTCCCGCGCATCAAACGGCTCGCCGACTTCGACGTCGATGCCGTGCCGGGCATCTCCGCGGGCACACTCGGGCATCTCGCGGCCGGCGGCTACCTCGATGCCGGCGAACCGGTGGTGCTGCTCGGTGACTCCGGCACCGGTAAATCGCACCTGCTGATCGGACTCGGTTTGGCCGCCTGTGAACAAGGCCGCCGAGTTCGCTACATCACCTGCGCCCAACTGGTCAACGAACTCGTCGAGGCCGCCGACGAACGGATCCTCTCCCGCGTCGTGGCCCGCTACGGGCGCCTGGATCTGCTGCTGCTCGACGAACTCGGTTACGTCCAAATCGATCCCCGTGGAGCGGAAATGCTGTTCCAGATCATCACTGAACGGGAGGAACGGGCGAGTATCGGGATCGCATCAAATCTTCCGTTTTCGGAGTGGGGCACCGTCTTTCCCGATCCACGGCTCGTCGCCGCGATCGTCGACCGCATCACCTTCAACGCGCACATCCTCGAAACCGGCACCCAATCCTATCGCCTGCGCACCAGCAAGACCCACCACCGAAAACGCGCCTGACCCCACCAGTGGGGCCGCAATTCATGCCGATCAACGGGGCCAGACCACTTGACGAAACTCAGCGACAAGATCCGTTCGAGATCCGCCGCGGTCACTGCCCTCATTGCTGGTCGTGTGGTGACCACATGCATGCTCCTGCGCAGATCCGGGTACTGGTAGGCCCAGGCGCAGGACGTGCACAACCCACTCTCCGCAGGCGCTTTCCAGCAGTCGTAACCCGTGAACGTTCGGGAGACCACCTTGGTCACCGCCTCCACCGGAACCGAGGATGCTGCGCATCTCGCACACCGGCCCACCCTCGCCAGCTCGACTACCTCGCGCGTCTTCGTCGACGCGAATGCCGCGGCGACGACGTCCTGCCGGCCGGCCACCTCGCACAGTTTCCCCACACCACACTCCTCACATGCCCAGGCAATAAGAAACCGCCCCTACGACTGGAGGAAGATCCGCCGGGCGGACACTGTGTGACAGAAGCTGCGAGATCTCGATACCGACCGGACAACGTGAGGAGGGCGTGTGGCGGGCAAGCCCGAACCCGACGGCCTGGACCTGAACACTCTCCGGGCACTGCGCCGGCCCCGCCGCGACCTCAGGGCCCTCACCGGGCGCATCGCCGGGCACCTCGACGACCACGACGGGTACCTCGCCTTCTCCGGCGGCAAGGACTCACTCGTCGCACTCCACCTCACCCGGCAGGTCGAACCGAACATTCCCGTCGTGTTCTTCGACTCCGGCCTCGAGTACCCCGAGACCTACACCTACATCACCGCACTCGCCGACACCTGGAACCTGAACCTCGAACCCCACCGAGCCGACCCACCACTGCTGACCGTCCTCGCCCAGTCCGGCGAATGGGACCACCAACAGCCCACCCGGGCCATGAGCCAGAAGCTGCGCGAGATCCTCATCGGTGCACCCTCCCGTGCGGCGCACGCGGCACACGGGCCGGGAGAAATCTGGGGCGTACGAGCCGACGAATCCGCGAAGGGCACCGGACGCTGGTCGCTCTACTACAACGCACTCAGCAGCCAGGTCACACGCGACTGCGACGGCTGCTGCACCAACACCACCGAGCAACGCCGACACCACGGTGGCGTCATCGACCGAGCCGACGGAACCCGTGTCTTCGGGCCCGTCTGGGACTGGGACACCGACGAGATCTGGGCATACATCGCCACACACCAGCTACCGGTGAACCCCGTCTACGACAAACTCCGCCAACTCGGCACCCCCGAGGGGCACCTACGGGTCTCCCACATGCTCGACGGCGCCTTCCTCGAACACGGTCGCATCACCCGCCTACGCCGCGGATGGCCGGAGCTCTTCGAAGAACTCGCCCAAGTCCTCCCCCGGGTCCGCGAATTCGTCTGAGGGCGAGCGAGTATCACGGTACCGGGCCCAAGAGAGTCAGCGCGGTGGCGCGTCGTTTGTGGACCTCGGCCGCCCACCCGGCACCACCACCTGTCCAGGACCACCGCCCCCTCAGCCGGGACCGGGGATTCGTGACGATCAGTGGCCGAACGGGGGCCTACTCAGGTGACCACACCCACCCAACCAGTGCCGCGACTGTGGTTCCGCCGTGAAGTTTGCGACAATCTCGTGATCACGTAGGGGCTGGACTCACGTGTCGTCCCATTCGAGTCCGAGCAGCCGCATCGCCCGGATAAGGTCACTGTCGTCGGGTGCCACCGGCATCTGATCCAGTGCGGTGACGTGGGGGCTGACCACCGGGTCACCCGGTCGCTCGTAGACTGCCCACAGCCGCAGCCCGTCACCGTGGCGCGAGTCGAACTCGACACCGGTAATCGGATATCCGTCCGGACCGCCAAGGGTGTTGATCCACTTGGAGATTGCCTGTGTCAACGCCCGCGGGCGGCCGTCCCGAATCGCGGCGCCGTCGAGATCATCGAGTCCGTGCCGGATCGCGGCCGACCGAAACCCGACACGCAGCGTGGCCAGCGTCTCCGGATGCCCGGGGACCGCGAACCACCCCGTCAGCGCGCCGTGGGCGGCCAGGCGAGGCACGCACCACGACCGCGGCACCCGGCCGGGTTCGACAGTGGGGAACGCGGCTGCATCCTCGTCGTCGACGACGATCTCGTCCAGATCGGCGATCACCTGCGCGCTCGGCCGGGCGTAGGCGAGGACCTCGAGGTAGCAGGCCAATCGACTGGCACCGACATAGAGGGTGCGCCACACACCGTCCGGGTCGTCCCACCGGCCGGTGAACCGGCCGTCGGTGGCGTACACCCACGGTGTCCATTCCCACGGCGACGGCGCGAACCCCACCCGATAGACCTCGCACCCATATCGGTGGGCGCACCACATCGACCCTTGCGCCGTGGCGACGAGGGCATAATCGCCCTGGGTCATCCGACCGCGGCGAATTGCCGGGCCGCGGCGAGGACCTGCGGGCCGACATCGGCGAGTTCCCCCTCGCGCAGCAACAAGGCGGGGGCGCGGTCGTCGAGTATCGGATTCAAACCCTGAAACCAGGCCTGCGCCACCGTTGGGGTGTCGCGGGCGGTGATCAGCCGTGCCGCCCGGTACGCGATCCGCAGCCGTTCCACATCCGAGTCGCTACCGATCGTCCGTGTGCCCTCTGCCCACTGGCGCACTGCACGGGTCTCCTTGACGCGCCCCAGATAGGCGACCAGCTTCGCGCCCAGCAGCTCCCGCAACGCGGTGACCAGCTCGGGCTGGGACATACGGGCGGCCTGGTTATACGCCTCCAGATCCGGCCGGGGATGTGCTGCGGTCATCACGAACCACCTCCAGATCCCAGGGTAAATCACAACCCGGAACCCAGCAAGGCACCAGCCGAGAGAGCAGACCCACAAGGGGACTGCTACCGGAACCGCCTCGAACGTGCGGCACGGTGGACTACGCCGGCCGATGGGAGGTAGTGGCGGGGTCCACGGTCGTGGATGGCGCCGAGGTGCCCTCCGCGATGCCGAGCAAGACGGTGCGGGCGGCCGCGGCGTCGCTGCGGGCTCGGTGTCCGCCATCGAGCCGAATGCTCTTCTCGGTGCCCTCGGCCTGCGATCGCATCCGCATGATGCATCCCCACATCTCGGGGTCGGCGAGGTGCGCAGGGTCGAGACCGTGCCGAGCACAATCATGGAGAACGCGACCCTTGTCGAACTCACTGTGGTAGCTGAGCGTCACTCGACCAGCGGTCACCGAAATCAAAGCCTGGTGGACCGTAGACCAGCCAGGTGCGCCGATCAGATCGGCCGGGGCAATTCCATGCACGGCATACGCGTCCGGGTGGATCGCAACCTCGCCCGGATCGACCAGGGTATCGAGCAGTGGATCCCCGGTCGCGGCGTCCAAAACGCAGATTTCGATGATGCTGCCGTCCAAATTGGTCGATTCAACGTCCAGAACCGCGGCCCGGCCGGGGACGAGCATGCCCCGTGCCCACTGCTGCGGAGACGTCTGTGCACTGGTCATGCCACCTCCTTCTCGTGATCATCGTGACGGCACCCTCTGACACATGCCAGCCCCGGCGAAAGTTCCTGGTAGCCCTCGGGCGCCGTCTCCCGACCAGGATCAGGAAGACGGCGCCCCGAGAGGGCTGGGGCCACACCACCGGACTGCTTCCTAGCTGTAGGAATGCTCAGGTTCGCGCTCGCTGGAGACCTGCCCGTCGGCGCTCGGCGGCTGATCGCCTTCCTGCGGTGCAGCAGCATCTGCGACATCGGTCGTCTCAGTCGCGTCCTTACTGACGCCACCACGCGAGGCCTTACCGGAGGTGTTCTTCCGCTTCTTCGGGGCGGTGTACCCCATGGCCGCGAGCTCTTTGGCTGTCCATCCGCCGTCGATCGCGTTCTCGTGGGCCGTCCTGATTGCCTCTACTGCTGCCTCTCGTGCGGAATCGAGTGCGGCAAGCTCTTCCACTGCTTCACCGATGGCTCCGACAAGCGCGACTCGTGTTTCGATTGCCTTCTGCGCCAGTGCTTCCGCATTCTTTCGTGCGGTCTCGATCGCCTTCTTGTGGGCTGCTGGCGTAATGGTCATGTGGCACTGTCTCCTTCGTCTCTGCGGTCGTGCCGCACGTCGCGACACGACTTGTTGCCGGTCTGGGTTTATGGTGGCGATCGTATTGTTCCGCTTCGGGATCAGCGCGGGGTACCGTCCCCGTTGGCCCGGTTGGGGTCACAGGAAGCGGGCAGGGATCATGTCCGGGCGGACGGCGCTGATCTGGATGCGCTGGCCGGTCTGCGGTGCCTCGATCATTTTTTCACCGCCGAGGTAGATCGCGACGTGGTTGGCTCCGTCTGCCTGCCAGTTCCCGAACAGCAGGTCACCGGGCTGGGCTTGGTCCATGCTGATCTGCTGGCCTGCCCGGAACTGTTCCTGTGAGGTGCGGGGCAAAACCTTCGTGCCTCCGGTGCCGATGTAGTAGGCGAAACGCGTAAGCCCCGAGCAGTCGTAACCGGCGGTAGCTCCTCCGGTGCCGTCGCCCATCGACGGTCCGGTGAGAAGACCTCCGCCCCATTGGTAGGGCAATCCGATCGCACGTATCGCCGCTTCGATGACCGCACGCGCGAACTCGAGATTGCGGGGAAAGCGTGGATCGAAGGTCAGATCGCTGACTGCGGTCGGGGCGAGCATTCCTGTCAGGGAGGGGATGCCGGCCGCAGTGGTGGATGCCCCGCTGACGACAGGAGGCAGAACTAACGGCTTCGTCTCCTGCTGCGGAGCCGATGACGATGCCTGAGCTGCGGGTCCTGCGGGGTTGGCGACACCGCCGGCGGGCCCGGGTCCTGGACTAGGGGCGGGCAGGACCACCTCGGGAATCAGGCCATGCGCCTCGGGCGGGAGCTGCTCCCTGGCCCCTGCAGCGGCATCCTGGACTTCCGGTGGAATGGCGTTCTCGATCTCGGCATGCCACTCGGCGGGCAGCTGCTCCTGCGCCTGCTGTACTGCATCGACTGCGTCGTCGAGATAGGGCTGCGGGTCCGGGACATACTGGACGAGAGCTGGCGCCTGGTCCTGTGCGACCGCCGTGACGCTGTCGGTGATCGCGGGGTCCACTCCGCCGCCCTGGGCGGCTGATGCGCCGGCCACTGCGACGCCGACGATGATCGATGCGAAATCCATGATGTCTCCTTTGCCGAGGATGTGGCGGCCAAGGGCGGAAGTACTGTCTCGATGACCGCGAGGGTGTCGTGCGATCACCGACAGTAGAGAGGGACCTGTACAACTCGACCGAACTCACAACCGCGCCAACCCAGTCCGGCATCCACATCGGCCGACAGCGCGTGGAGAATTGGACCGGATGCGAAAGATCAAATAGGGTATGGGTACTGAGAATGCACCGGGTGAGTCGGAGGCACACCATCCTGCAGGTGGCCTCCGACTTCTCTTTCTGCTCACAGCCCCTTGCCATCTCGTCGCCCGGTATGAGCGTCGGCGCCGGAGCCCTCCTTCCCTTGCGTTGTGTCCGCGGTCGGATCCGCATCGTCGTGTGGCGCGGCTTTCACCACTCTGAATTGCGCGGGCGCACCGAAGATATCGGGATGAAAAGTCAGGTCGGGGCGCCGGTGGCGCGGCTTGTCCGCAGTCATGTGTGTTCCTTCCGGTGGGTTGCATCTGTCTCGAACGCCTGCCTCGACTCGTCATGGCGTCTCGTGATCGACGAGTTGGACGACCAAGCGCTCCCCCGGTGGCTGTCCGGGCCGCTCGTATGGGACAAAATGAGCCCCCACCACCTGAAGCTGCATTCCCCGTGGCAGCAAGTGGTGCGAGTTGTCCACGCGAGAAGATTGCCCGTAGTACATGCCCCGGTCGGTCTGGATCTCGAAGACGACATCGGTGGGCCGGGCGGTCGAGTCCAGCTCGTGCAGCGAATGGGTTGCTGCAGTGAACCGGTCGAAGGACAGGACCGTCCCCGGTGATAGCGTCGAGGGCAGATCCGCCGGGTTCACGACCGCGTTGGGAATGCTCACCGACGTGTACACGAGATGACCTCGTCCGGATTCGCGTTCGTATCGTTGAATCGCCCGGTCCACTCGTTGGACCTGCTTACGGCGAGCATCGTCGAGCTCGACAGCGTCGCCGGCCACCGCGGAAAGGGCGTTGTTCGTCTCCCGCCAGGTCTTCGGGTCCGACGTCAACGCCGCCAGCGCCGTGTACTGGGCTTTCGGCATCGTGTCGAGGACGCGGCGCTTCGCCGCGGATCGGGTGTTCCGTTGTCGTGCCGAGAGGGTGCGACGGAGTTCGATCGCCGGTGGCAGCTGCGGGCGTAGCCGAGAGTTTCCGATTGCCGCCGGCGTGGGCCGCGGATAGGCGCGGTTGAGATCCCGTTGCGCCCGGGTCAATCCAGGTAGGTTCTCGGTGGCGTCGTCGAGTTCTCGTGCTCCGCTGCGGAGATCGGCGCGGGTGTCGTAGGCGTGCTGCGAGATCAGTTCGCCTTCCTTGCGGGTGGCGACGTCGCTGTCGCCCCGGTCGGGATCGAACACACCGTCGCCGCGATCTGGGCTGATCCGGTCATGGCTGCGTCCCATCAGCTGCGCCGATCGAAGCCGGTGACATCGCCGTGCAGCTGTGCCAGCGCCGCTTCCCGCGCCTGATGTAGATCGGCCAGGTCATTGGCCAGGTCACCGATCGCCGAAGCCTCGAGGTCATCATTCGCCGAGTTCACCAGCAATTCTCCGAGCGCCGGTGCGTGAGCGCCGATGCGACCGAGAGCCGCAGTACCGTCGATCGAGTCCTGGAGCATCAGTAGCTCTTGGTGATACGTCCACAACGCTCCGACCCGCCCGATCAGTGATTCTTTGACCTGTTCAAACCACCGTCGCTGCCCGTGGTAGGCGACCCGAGCCGCGTCAGCCTCGGCACTGACACCTGCCGTGGGTTCGCCAACGCTGACCCGGAAAGTTGCCAGCTCACCCCAGTGGCCGAGAATCGCTCGGAGTTGGTCCTCGACGTCGAGCCGGATGCGGTGGATGTAGAGGTCCTCGTGACTCCATCCCGGCACGTCACGAATATCGTCGACGATCGCGGACGCAGTCATGGCCAGACGAAGTTCGAAGAAGTCGCCGCCGGCCGAGACGTAGTCCTCGAGCTTGGCAATGCTGCCGCGGATCATCTGCTTGTCCGCTGCGGTCAGTCTGAGGGGATCGCGGCGGATCCACCACCACATCGCGAGGACCTCCACACCTGCAGCCACAGAGATGAATACCGTCAGATCCGTGATCGGAGACTGAAAAAGCGAATTCATGTTGAGTAGGACAGGAATCATGCCGATCAGAACAGGTGCGATCACGACGAGGGGAATCTCGACGACGACACCGCCGTTCGTTCGTTCGAACGGGACCTGCGTGCGCCACATATTGCGTCGGGGATAGGTATTCACGTCGTAGGCGGGAAAACCCAGCTCCGCTCGCCTTGCGACGATCGTGGCCACCCTCGGCGAGAGGAGTTGCAAGTGGATACGGTCGAGCGCCGTCAGAAACTGGTCGCTCTCGGGGTCGATCTCGACGCGGCGGTCGATCAGGTCCAGAACAGCGCGGGCCGCGCGGTCGCCCGCCTCTGCCGGGATCATCGGCGTAGCTCGCTTCGCCCGATGGGCCGCTGCTCGCTGACCTGCCGCGGTTCGGGGCCATTCTCTCCGGGATAGGTCCGTGGATCCGGCCGGCCCGAGGGGTGATGAGGGAAAACCTCGAATGGTTCGACGGCGGTGTCGAACTGCGCATGCGCGCCGGCCCACCGGATGTGACCGCAGCGGCAATAGGTGGCGTCTTGCCACGGGTTGTAGGTCTGCCGTTCGTGATGCAGATCGATGCACCGGTGCCGCTCCCCGACCTGCACACCACACGCTGCCACCCGTTTCAGAACATGGCGGGTGTACGACCTCCCGCGGTGAACGAGCGCGTCCGGCCGGTGGTGCGCATGACCGGACGACAGGTCAACGTCCTGGTGAATACTCAACACTTCTCCCATCAGTGGTTGCCTCGTCAGGTGTCAGGCACGCGCAGATTTCATGCCCCGACGAGGTCGGATTTGGATCTGCGGGTGGTGTCCTGTTCGCGGCGCCCTACCGCGCGGCCGAGCAGTCGATCGAGACTTTCGCTCACCACATCGGGACGCTCGAGGCCGACCATGTGCCGCGCTCCGCTCACCGGGATCAGTTCGGCGAGCGGAAGAACCGCGGCGAGTCGCTGTGAGTGCCCGATTGGGGTCACCCTATCCCGGGTTCCACAGATGATCGACGCCGGCACCTTCGCGAGCACGTCGAGCGCCGGGGAAGCGTCGTAGATCCGCAGATCACGCAGGAAGGCCGCCACGGTGGCGATCGGCGTCGCGTGAACCATCCCGTAGGACGTGGCGGCGGCACGGACACTTGCACTCGGAGCAAGCGGGCAAGTTGCGCCGACCACTGGCGACAAGATGCGACGTGAGAGATTCCAGCTGCGGCCGACGAGCCCTGGGGCGTGAGTTGATGCCGTCCGCAGCACCGTCACCGCCGGCGTATTCAGAGCGCGCCCGATGCCGGCGCCGGCGACATTGTCGACGGCGGTCGAGATCAACCCGACTCCCACGACTTGCGCGGCCGCGGCCTCCTGGTGATGGGCGACGTAGGACATCACGGACATCCCACCCATCGAGTGCCCGACGAGGACAATCGGACCCTGTGGCGCCACCGTGCGAATCACCACATCCAGGTCCCGTCCAAGCTGGCTGATCGTGTAACTGTCGGTGTCAGCCGCGCCGGATCCACCATGGCCGCGGTGATCGAAGAAGACCAACCGGGCACGCCCACGCCAGACCTCGGCCAGATAGGCCCGTTGCGGTGCCCAGGCGTCCATGTGAAGACAGAATCCGTGCGCGAAAAACACAGTGACCGGCGCCATCCGGGATCCGATCTCACGAACCGCAAGAGAGGTGCCGTCGGCGGTGAGGACGAGGCGTGTGCGATCCCCGGGGGCCCTCATCGCTGGCCATCCAGACCTCGGGCCGCCAACCATTCGCATTCAGGCTGGTCTCGTTGGTCCCGCGGGATGCAGCACCCCCAGGCGGTCGACTCATCGAGTTCGCCGCCGTCGAGACCCGCAGGGCGCCGGAGCTGCACCACCACCAGGTCACGGCGTTCTTCTGTGGGCCCGTGGAAGGGACGTTGACCGCCGTCTCGGCCGGCCGGAACAGGGCCCGACGGCGCCCATAGACGCTGGCGGTCACGAATCTTCTTCGCCTCTGTCGGGTGGATACGTCGAACCTCAACATTCATCGGTACCACTCCTTTGTGCCTCACAACAGCAATTGCGAGGACCATAGGTTCTGACCTTGACCGTTCCGCCAAAGTCACGCGCCGTTCCCGCCCCGCCATATCAGGCACACCTCCAAAAGTCCCGGAAGCGACCGCCACTCCCTTTCACCTGGAGGAAGATCCACCGCATCTGCGTTGTGTGACATCGTTTGGACAAAAGCTCGGCACCCTCGAACATTTGTCGTCAACCGCGATGGTGAGTTATGCGAGCAGCGCGCCCACTCCAGCTGGCACCGATCGGACGCTGCTCGAATAGTGTGAGGTCGTGCGTATCGATCACAGGTGACTCTCCGACGTCGAGATCGACAAGTCGAAGAGTTGACCCGTCGTTCAAGAGACCGTCCGCGAGACGCTCAGACCGAACACATCAGCAGAGTCGCGGTCTATCCTCCCGCCCTCCGATTAACGGCCAGGCTCCCCCTGCGTGTCAGGCTGAGTTGAGTCCAACGGTTCACAGCAATCCCGCCTGCAGGGCGAGATACGGATCAACCCGACAATGACAATTTCCAGCCT
>NZ_JBIRXS010000056.1:0-21652 GCF_044389235.1 Rhodococcus sp. NPDC019647
TCCGACACGGTCAGGGTGGAGTCGTCCAACCCGAACGACTCCACGATGCGGACCGCCCGGGCGAGCGCCGACTCACCGGTGTGAACACGTGCCATGAGATCCCAGCCTTCCTGCTGGCGCCCGGCACCACAACACAGAGCACACCACGGACTCTGCTGCCGGCCACTGCGATGGTCGCAGCGGCGTTCAAAAATCGAACAGACCACCGGCTTGTTACGTGGTGCACACTCGTGGTGGCTCCCGAGATCGAGAAGGAGGTGCCCAGTTGTCCACACTCTCCCAGTGGGAAGCGTTTCATTCCGGCTCGGACACCGTCGGTGTCGGCCACGACGTCCTCACCTCGTGGCGCCGGTCGAAGTGGAGCGGTATCGATCCGCATGATGTGCCGATCCCCCGGGTGGACGTCCCCGATGACTCACCGTTTCACCGCGCCGCGATCCCAGTGCTTCTGCGCATGACCGAGGCGCTGGCCGACTCGAACACCAGCTTGGCGCTCGCCGACCGGCGGGGCAATGTGCTCTGGCGCTGGACCAGCGACCGGCAGCTCAGCCGCGATCTCGACGACGTCGACATGGTTCCCGGCGCCACCTTCGACGAAGCGCTCGTCGGTACCAACGGCATCGGCACCGCCCTCGAATCCGGGAAACTCGCCGTCGTGATCGGCTCCGACCATTACGTGGGATCGTTCCACCGATGGGCCTGTGCGCAGCACCCGTCCGGCATCCGCTGACCGGCAAGGTGGTGGGCGCGGTCAACGTCACCTGCCGTGCCAGTGAGGCCAACCAATTCTTTCGCTGGGCTGCCCAGTCGATGGCCGACGACGTCGGCGGAGCCTTACGGGGCGACTACACCACCAGGGAGCGGCGGCTCTACGACGCCTATCTCGACGCCCGCAGGAACTCATCGGCGCCGCTGGTCGCCCTCGACGAGCGCACCTTCATCGCCGACGAGATCGCCTCGAACCTCGGTCTCGAGCATCGAACGGTGTGGCGCACCGTCCGCACCCTGCCCTCGGGATATCGAATCGATCTCGCACCAACCCTGTCCGCCACCGTGCGACGGGTCGACGAGCACGACCTGTCCGCCGGTGCCGTCCTCGAGATCTGCGTCGAATCCACCACTGCCCCCGAGCCATCCCCATCACCGGCGTCGGCACCCGAGCACTTGATGCACCGACACCTCAGTCCCCTCGAGGTCGCCGAATACGGGGTCATCAAGGAGGCGATGACCGCTGCCGACGGCAACAAGACCGCCGCCGCCGCGCAGCTGGAGATCTCCCGGGGAACGCTGTACCAGAAGCTCGACAAATACCGCCTCCTCGACCACTGAACCCCCTCACCAACAACCCGGCCTGGAACCCCTCAGTCCTCCGGGTCGATCACGCACGCCCTGTTCACCTCGCAGCACAGCCCTGCTGCACAAACCAGAAGGACAGACCATGACTGCCACCGCCGAAACCGCGTACGACGCATTCGCCAGCTACATCCCCGACGAAGGAAACGTCTGGGTTCCCTGGGACGAAGCCAGCGGATCGGAAATCAAGCTCGTCAAGCTGAACCCGTCCACCGGCGAGATGATCGTCTTCATCAAGACCCCTCCGGGGAAGACACTGACCCAGCACTTCCACCCCGGAACAGTCATCGTCTACGTCGTCCAAGGGCAGTGGACCTACAACGAAGGATGGGTCGCCGGACCCGGCGACTCGGTCGTCGAGGCCGCCGGCTCCACCCACGCCCCCACCATGCTCGACGGCGATGAACCCACCATCATCTTCGCCGTCATCCAGGGCTCACTCGAGTTCGTCGACGACGCCGGAAACCGCGTCGGCTACGACAACTGGCAGACCTTGCTCCAGCGCTACAACGACTACTGCGCCTCCATCGGTGTCACGCCCCGAGACCTCACCACCTGGTGATCCTGCGCATTCCTCCGACAACGACGCACCCACAAGGACGACGCTCATGACCTCACTGCTCGGCCCCGACAATTCCACCCTCGAGCAAACCCTCCAAGACTACCAACTTCCCGACGCCTACCTCGACGGCAGCGAAGCCACCTCCCCGTGGATCCCATACGGGGGACCGAACATGTACACCCGCTACCTTTCCTTCGACCCCCGGATCGGACAAGCCCACACCCTGCTTCGCTCGTCTGTGCCCGCATCGATCGGAAAGCACAAGCACCGTTCGCCGATCACCGGATACACCCTGTCCGGAAGCTGGGGCTATCGCGAGTACGACTGGGTCGCGAAGGCCGGTGACCTGGTCCAGGAAAGCCCCGGCACAATCCACACTCTCTACACCGACGATCCCCAAGGATTCTCGGCCTACTTCGTGATCAACGGCTGCATCGAATTCTTCGATGACGACGAGAATGTCGTCGACATCCACGACGTGTTCTGGTTTATCGACCATTACCTGCGGCACTGCAAGGAGAACGGTCTTCCGGTCAACAAGGACCTCTTCCGGTCCTGAACATCCCTGGCGGGGCACGTTTCGGGGACCACACGGCGCCTCGGAACGCCCCGCCCCCTGCATCTACGAACTCGAGGAACATCATGTTGTTGGAAGGACGCTGCGGCCTCGTTACCGGTGCCGCCGGTGGAATCGGCCGTGGCATCGCGTTGGTGTTGGCCGCCGAAGGCGCCTCCGTCGTCGTCTCGGATCTCGACGTTGCCCGCGAGGGCGGTGAGAAGACCGTGTCCATGATCGAAGAACGGGGCGGACGAGCGGTCTTCACCGCGGGCGACGTCACGCGCGCCGAGAGCGCACAGGCACTGGTCGAATCGAGCGTGGACACCTTCGGTGCCATGGACTTCGCGGTCAACAATGCCGGTGTCGCCGTCGTGAAGCCCTTCGCGGATTTCACCGATAGCGACTACGACCTTGTTACGAATGTCAATCTCAGAGGCACTTTCGCCGGGATGCGTGCGCAGATTCAGCACATGGCGGGGGCCGGTTTCGGTGCCATCGTCAACGTGGCGTCCGTCGCCGGGCTGACGGCAGTGCGCAACATCGGTGTCTACACCGCCACCAAACACGCCATCATCGGGATGACCAAGAACGCCGCCATGGAATACGGCGAAGCGGGTATACGCGTGAACGCAGTCTGCCCCAACGCTATCCGAACTCCACTTCTTGAAGGAGCCCCAAAAGACTTCCGGAACGCATTGGTGGCTCCGCAGGCGATCAAGCGCCTCGGTGAACCCGAGGAGGTCGGCGACGCTGTGGCCTGGCTGCTGTCCGATAAGGCCGCCTACATCACCGGAGTCGCCTTGCCGGTCGACGGCGGCTACCTCACCGGCCCCTGATTCCATCGGGTATTGCTGGATCGCGCCGCAAGGATCTCCTGGTCAGCGGCTTGTACGACGCAAACAGTATTGCCCTCAGCGTCTGGGGCTAGCCTCAGTTCGACGCCTTGCAGGAGGTGGACCTATGTCCGAACCGCTTCGATGCCCCGCAGCATGACCACTCTCGTCGGGATCGCACTCGCAGCACTGCTACTCGCGCTCCGCCGGTGAGCGCAGCCCCGACCGACACGGTCCTGGCGATCCCGTCGAAATCGCCGGCCAGCACGTGGCCGCTCGGCACCACGTTTGCGCTGGCGGAGGGCGCACCCTGGGGCTGGCCGACACCCTCGGCACCGCCACCACCGAACACGTGCTCACCGCGGTCGGCGCCGTACGCGAGGCACTGCCCGACATCACCATCGGACTGCAGCTGCACAACGCCGACGGCCAAGCCCTCACCACGGCCCTGCAAGCAGCACGCAACTGCGCCACGGCGACCCGCCACGGAATCGATCGGATCCTCGTTCACGATGGGTGCCATCTGGGCATCGAACACTTCGACAGCGCCGTCGGCGGCTACGGTGGGTGCCCGTTCGCACCGGGCGCCCACGGCAACCTCGCCACCGAGGAACTGGTCGCGCATTTCCACAGCCACGACGTGGACACCGGCATCGATCTCCAACAGCTCGCCACCGCAGCAACGACCGTCAACCGAATCCTCGCCGATTCTCCGCAGCTGCCCAGGAAATGATCGTCGACGGCAAGCATATGGCCTGAGGGCTTCCCCGCGGAAGCTGCCTGGGCCGTGTCCACGCCGGACTCCCGGAAGCGACGGCGTGGGGAAGCACTGACCTGTCAGGGCCGGCGGGTCACGAACGCAGGGGATCCGTCATCCTCTCGGAAGGCGGGGGGAGGCGGGTCCGGGACGTCCTGGTTCTAGGCACGCATCCAGTGTCGTCCCGAGTGACACGAAACCTGAAAAGTGACATGCGAGTGACATGGAATTTGGAAAGTGACACCGCTCTGCGGAACCTACAACAACGGCCCGGACAGTAGCTGATCTGCCATCAGCCGTTGAACTGCGCAAACGTGTCTGATGTTATCGCAGCTATCCGCACAAAACCCGACGTCAGCGCGTTTTTGGTCTGCAGAGTGTCGGTGCACTCCGGTAGCCTGCGCGCCGGTGACGATCGAACCGCTGAACGAGGCCCTCAGTGGGCCGGCAACAGCCCCCGCGGGCCGGTCTGCCGCAGGAGGTGGCGGCACGGATCGTCGGCGCCTTCGAGCGCGAATCGCACCGCCTCGGCCCGGCCCTGACCAAGCGCAGCGCCCGTTACGAAGACGACCTTGTTCTCGAACCGTAGGACTTCGGTCACGTCCTGCATCCTCCCCTCTCAGCGCGGCCTCGGGACGGTCTTGTCGATGAACAGTCCCTCGACCGACACACACACCTGCCCGTCCGCGGTCCTGATGTCGCCCACGGTGGAAATTTTCCGCCCGTCGACGCCGATCAGCTTCCCGGTCAGGGTGAGCGGTTCGAACAGTGGGGTCGGACGGTGGTATCGCGTGCTCAATTGTGCTGTCATGCCGGACTTTCCGCCCCACGCATTGGCAACACCGAGCACGTGGTCGAGCAGCAGCGCCGAGACACCACCGTGGACATGCCCGGGCGGACCCTGGTACGGGATGGTCAAGGTGACGGTGCCCTGCACCGAGCCGTCCGCCAGGCCTTCGAGGACTACGGGTGGTGCCAGCGCATTCTCCGGTCCGGTCACCGGATCGTGCCGGGTGACGCCCTCCCCGTTCCACATGTCGATCAGCCGTTCGGCCACCGCGGGTGCGTGCTCCTCGAGGTGCTCGGCGATGCTGTTCAACTCCTCGGCCACTCGCTCGAGGTTGGCGTTGGCCCGGTCGGTGCGCAGCAGGGCGTCGATCACGCGGCGCGCCGCCTCGGTGGCTCGATCGACCGCGGCTCCGTCGGAGGGAGACGTCAACACTGTTCCCGCGGTGCTGTTCTCGAAGGTGGGATGCGTACCGGTGTTCACGGGCGAACCTCCATCGTGGCGTGCGTGAGGACGGGCTGTCCGTTCCGTTCGGGACACGTCGCGCGCAGCGTCAGCACGTCGCCGTCCCGCCAGGCGGCGATGTCGATCGTCTCACCCGGATAGAGGGAGCCGGCGAACCGCGCCGAGTACGTGCGCACCCGGGTGGGGTCGCCGTCCAGCATCCCGTCGACGACGGCCTTACACACCACTCCGTACGAGGCGAGCCCGTGCAGGATCGGGCGGTCGAACCCTGCGGAGGACGCGAACTCGGGGTCGGCGTGCAACGGGTTCATGTCGCCGCTGAGCCGGTACAGCAGCGCCTGTCCCGTTCCGGTGCGTGACGCCAGCACCGTGTCGGGTTTCCGCTCCGGCAGCGTGGCCACCGACTCGGGACCAGGGGACCCGCCGAACCCGCCCTCATCGCGGGCCCAGATCTGCATCCCCGTCGTCCACAACGGGTGACCGTCGTCCGAGTCGGTGGCCGTCTGCTCGAGCACGATGACGGCAGCCTTGCCCTTGTCCCACACGTCGGCCACTCGCGAGGACACCCGGGCGGTGCCCGAGGACGGGATGGGCGCGTGCACCGTCAGCGTCTGCCCGCCGTGCAGTATCTTGCGCAGATCCACATCGATGCCGGGCATGGTCAGCCCGGCACTCGGCGCCGATCCCGAAGAGATACCCTGCCCGGCCACCAGGGCGAATGTGGGCAGCACCTGCAGGTTCTTCTCGTACACCCACCGGAGTTCGGCGGGGTCCGCCGCGTTGCCGCCCGCCCCGACGCCGAGGTGATAGAGCAGGACGTCGCGTTCGGTCCACGACGCCTCCCGAACTGCCGGCTCCGCGGTCAAGGCGACGTTCACATCGATACTCATGTCAGATCACTTTCCGGGCTCGGGGTCGCGGGGCAGACCCAGGAGGCGCTCACCGATGATGTTGAGCTGGACGTTGGTGGTGCCGCCCGCGATCGACATGCATTGCGCGTTCAGGAACATCTGGGTGTCCGACGTGAGGGCCTGCTCGCCGAGCAGGGCGCGTGGTCCCGCCCAGTCCATCGCCACCTCCCACACCTGCTGGATGTGTTCGACGCCGAGCAGTTTCGCAACCGAGGACTCGGCACCCGGCTGCCCACCGCCGATCGAGCGCAGGGTGGTGCGCAGCCCCATCAAACCACCGGATTGCGCGTCGCAGAGCACCTTGCCGAGCACCGTCAGCTGCTCGTCGTCGATCCCGCCGGGCAGGTCGGCGGCCAGAGTCAACAGCGCCTCGCCGCCGGATCCGAGGGAGGAGTCGTGCGAGAGCGAGACCCGCTCATTGGCCAGTGTGGTGCGGGCCAGCTTCCAGCCGTCACCCGGTTCACCCACCAGCAACTCGTCCGGGACGAAGACGTTGTCGAGGAACACCTCGTTGAACAGCGCCTCACCGGTGATCTCCCGCAGGGGCCGGATGTCGAGTCCCTCGCTGGACTTCATGTCGATCAGAAAGTACGACAGGCCCTTGTGTTTCGGTGCATCCGGGGCCGTCCGCGCCAGGCAGATGCCCCAGTGCGCGTCGCGGGCCATCGACGTCCAGACCTTCTGGCCCTGCAGCACCCAGCCACCATCCACCTTGGTGGCCTTGGTGTTCAGTCCGGCGAGGTCGGACCCGGCGCCCGGCTCGGAGAACAGCTGGCACCAGACGAGGTCACCGCGCAACGACGGTGGCACGAATCGCTGCACCTGGTTTTCGTTGCCGTGTGCGATCAGTGTGGGGACCACCCAGTTGCCGATGATCATGTCGTGCGGCTTCACCTGAGCGGCGCGGAGTTCCTCGGCGATCACGAGTTGCTCGACGGCACCTGCACCTCTCCCCCACGGTGCGGGAAGATGCGGTGCGGCATAACCCCTTTCGGCCAGGCAACGCTTGCGTTCCTGCTCGCCCAGGCCGACCACCGGAGCCATCTCTGCACGGACCTCGGCGCGGATGCGGTCCGCCTCCGGTGGCAGTTCGATCCCGAGCACGCGGCGGCTGCCGTCGAGCGTGGCACGGGCGACCCGGCGTCGCCACGACGCGGTGGACCCGAGCAGGATTCGCAACGACTGCGCCCGCCGCAGATACAGGTGAGCGTCGTGTTCCCAGGTGTAACCGATGCCGCCGAGCACCTGGATGCAGTCCTTGGTCACCGAGAACGCGGCCTCGGGTGCGGTGGCTCCGGCTACCGCCGCGGCCAGCGACGCCTCGGCGGGATCAGTGTCGGGGGTCACGGCGCGGGCGGCGTCCCAGGCGCACACCCGGGCCTGTTCGGCGAGGGTGAGCATGCGGGCCACCCGGTGTTTGACGCCCTGGAATTGGCCGATGGGACGCCCGAACTGCTGCCGCGCCTTCGCGTAGTCGGCGGCGGTTGCGACGGCCCAGTCGGCGATGCCCGACGCCTCGGCGGCGAACAGGGTGGCAGCGAGATCGAGGACGCGCCGCGAATCGAGTGGCAGCACCGCGTCTTTCGCCAGGGTGATGCCGTGTGCGGCGGCGATAGCGTTGCGACGCACGACGTCGTGGCTCGGCAGGTCGGTGACGTCGAGGTGCTCGCGCGGCAGCACCACGAACACCGTCGTGTCGCCGTCCCGCGCCGCCAGCAGGAACAGATCACCCACCTGACCGCCGAGCACGTACCCCGACTCGCCGTCGAGGGTCACCTCGTCGCCGTGGCGGGAGATCCGCAACGAACCCGGTTGCAAGGCAACGGCTCCGAGCACCGAACCGTCGGCCAACCTGGACAGCCGGCCGCTGTGGCCGCCTTCGTTCAGGACGGCACTCGTCAACACGGTCGGCAGAAACGGTCCGGGAGCCAGAACCCTGCCGAGCTCTTCGGCGACCACCGCGAGTTCCACCAGTCCGCACCCGGCGCCGCCCACCTCTTCCGGCAGGTGCAGCCCCAGCACGCCCAGACCGGCGAGCGAGTTCCAGAACAGTGGGCGCTGTTCCGTTTTCGCTTCCACCGCTTGCCGCAGCACGTCCGGCGTCACGGTTCGCGCGGCCCATCCCCGCACCGAGTCGCGCAGGTCTCGCTCTTCTTCGGTCAATCCCATTGTCATGTCGGCCTCGTCGAGTTCTCGGGTGTCAGATGCGTTCGATGATGGTTGCGGTAGACAGCGCCCCGCCCGCGCACATGGTGATCAGGGCGGTGGATTTGTCTGCCCGTTCCAGCTCGTGCAGTGCCGTGGTGATCAGTCGCGCACCGGTCGATCCCACCGGATGCCCGAGGGCGATCGCACCACCGTTGACGTTCACTTTGGACAGGTCTGCCTCGTGAACCTGCGCCCAGGACAGCACGACCGAGGCGAACGCCTCATTGATCTCGACGAGATCGATGTCCGCCAACGACATTCCGGCCCGCTCGAGGACCAGTGCGGTCGACTCGATCGGTCCGTCCAGGTGAAAGTAGGGGTCGGAGCCGACCATGCCCGATGCGACGATCCGGGCGCGCGGACGCAGCCCGAGTTCGCCGGCCAGTTCCTCGCTCATGAGGAGTACGGCCGCGGCGCCGTCACTGATCTGCGAGGAGTTGCCTGCGGTGTGGATGTGCCCGTCGATCACCGGTTTCAGTGCTGCCAGAGCCTCGGCCGTCGTCTCTCGCAGTCCCCCGTCCCAGGTGACCACTGCTTTCTCACCCGTGCGCACGCCCTGCTTGTCCACGACGGGCGCGGTGACAGGGACGACCTCACGGTCGAACCGTCCCTCGGCCCAGGCCTGAGCGGCGCGGCACTGCGACTCGAGGCCGAACGCGTCGACATCGCGTCGGGTGATTCCACGCCGTTCCGCGATGCGCTGCGCGGACGTGAACTGGTCGCCCATGTCGATCGACCAGTCGTCGGGATAGGGATTTCCCGTCTCGGGGGTCAGCGCCTGACCGAGGAACACCCGGCTCATCGCCTCCACACCGCATCCGATTCCCGCGGTGATCTGCCCCGAGGCGATCAGGCCGGCCACCAGGTGCACGGCCTGCTGCGACGATCCGCACGCACAATCGATGGAGGTGGCGGCAGTGCCATACGGCAGACCGGCGTGCAGCCATGCCTGCCGGGTCACGTTGTTGGATTGCTCACCGGCCTGGGTGACGCAGCCACCGACGATCTGACCGATGTTTTCGGCGGGGACTCCCGCCCGCTCGAGGACGCCGCGTTGCGCCGCTCCGAGCAGTTCTGCCGGATGCAGTCCGGACAATGCGCCGCGCCGGCGACCTATCGGTGTCCGGACCGCGTCGACGATGACTGCGTTGCCCATTGTTGGCTCCTTCGCTGAGCCGCCAGGATCCGTGCCAGGGCGGCATTTCTGAAACGTATTCTACTTGTGGGGATAGATCAATGCGCTGGCTCGATAGCGGGCGTGCAGACGTGTCGAGAATGAATTGCACCCCGTGAGGCGTGACGGTGCACGACCCCTGTGTCGAGAACGATCAGCGGCGCGAAAGACCGACGAGCAGCAGGTCGCAGCCCTTTCGAATATCCGATTCGGCGTCGGGAATCGAGATTCGGCCGTTGAGGCACGACTGGACCACCCCGAACCACAGCTGCACCACGAGGCGGAGCGCGGTCAGATCACCTTCGGTCGGGTGTTCGATCCCCGCCGCATCGAGCATGATCTGGCGGAAGGCTCGGTCGACCTTCCCGGCATCCGGGACGGTGGCGACATTCGCGGTGCTGGTGGACTGAATCATCGCCGTGGACAGCGCAGGCCGGCGCAGGAGGCCACGAGTGGCCCGCACCAGCACGTTGTAGACGGCGTCCTGGGGAGTCGTATCCGAAGCGACACCCTTCGAGAATCCGGCGCCCATCTGATCGATCTGGTCGACCATCACCGCGACGAACAGGTGCGTCTTCGACGGGAAGTACCGGTACAGCGTGCCGATGGCGACCCCGGCCCGCTTCGCCACCTCGTGCATCTGGACCCGGGCGAGCTCCTTTTCGGACGCCAGCTCGGCGGCCGCCTCCAGCATGCGCACATGGCGCGCCCGCTGCTCCTCCGAACTGGGTTCGGCAGCGTCCCTGACCTCCGCGATTCTCGGCACCCTCGATCCCCTTCTCCCCGAGCAGCCTCGGATCCAGCCCAATTCTGGCATTCGATCGCGGCGGCGCCGAAATGCGTCCGGTGAGTGGGACCAGCGGTGCATGCCGTCGCCCGAATGCGATTGCGTGGACGCCACGACTGGGCGTCAGTCATGACCCACAACCATCACCCACAGGCATCACCCACCCCAACGGAGGACACGACGATGCAGGACTGGACAACGGAGTGCGACGTTCTTGTAGTCGGTTCGGGCGGCGGCGCGCTGACCGGCGCATATACGGCCGCCGCGCAGGGATTGCGCCCCCTCGTCCTCGAGAAGACTCCACTCTTCGGCGGCACCTCCGCCTACTCGGGCGCCGCCGTCTGGCTTCCGGGCACAGCTGTCCAGGAACGGGCCGGCATCGGCGACTCCACCGAGCTGGCTCGCACCTATCTGCGCGCTGTGGTCGGCGACTCCGAGGTCGAACGCCAGGAGGCGTACGTCGCCACCGCCCCTGAGGTCGTCGACTTCCTCGAGCAGAACCCGCACCTCGACTTCGAGTGGCGTCCCTTCCCCGACTACTACAAGGCGCCGGGCCGCATGGACGCCGGCCGCGCGATCAATCCCCTCGATCTGCCCGGCGACGAGATCGGTGACCTTCGTGAGGTCATCCGTCCGGAGGCCGACGTCGATCGCGCCGGGCAGCCGCACCCCGAGGGAACTCTGATCGGCGGTCGCGCTCTGATCGGGCGTCTCCTGATGGCGTTGTACGGGACCGGGCATGCGGAACTCCGCACCGAGACCGCGGCCCACACACTGATCGTCGAGGACGGTCGCGTCGTGGGTGCCGAGGCCACCGACGCGGCCGGGCAAACGATCCGCATACGTGCGCGGCGCGGCGTTCTCCTCGCCGCCGGAGGGATCGAGGGCAACGCCGGTCTGCGCACCGAGAACGGCACGCCCGGCAGAGCCGAGTGGAGCATGGGACCGCGGGGGGCGAACACCGGCGACCTGCTGACGGCGGCCGTGGAGGTCGGCGCCGACACGGCACTCCTCGACGAGGCCTGGTGGTGCCCGGGTGTCGAACTTCCCGACGGCTCAGGCGCGTTCATGGTGGGTGTGCGCGGCGGAATCCTGGTGGACGACACCGGGGAGCGGTACCTCAACGAGTCGCTACCGTACGACCAGTTCGGCCGCGCGATGATCGAACACCGAAGTGCGAACTCTTATCTGGTCTTCGATTCCAGGGAGGGCGGCCCCGTTCTGCCGGCCATCTCCATCCCGTCGATTCCGGCGCAGCAGCACCTCGAGGCGGGCACCTGGGTCACCGCCGACACCATCGAGGAACTCGCAGAGAAGATCGGCGTCCCGTCCGACACGCTTCGGCGCAGCGTCGAACAGTTCAACGACTACGCGAAGCACGGTGTCGACGAGGCGTTCCACCGCGGCGAGGATCCCTACGACGCCTTCTTCTGCCCGCCAGGAACGGGTGCCGACGCACCACCGAATCCGGCGCTCGGACCGATCGCGCAGGGGCCGTTCTACGCAGCCCGCATCATCCTCAGCGACCTCGGCACGAAGGGTGGCGTCCGCACCGACGCCGATGCCCGCGTGCTTCGCGCGGACGGCAGCCCGATCGAGGGGCTGTACGCGGCAGGGAACACCAGCGCCTCATTGAGCGGACGCTTCTATCCCGGCCCCGGGGTCCCGCTGGGCACCGCAATGGTGTTCTCCTACCGGGCAGTGCAACACATGCGGAACTGATCAGACGAGGTTGTCCTCCACCGGAAGTCCGAACGCGCCCCTGCCGAACAGTGCAAGGGCGCGTTCGGGTTCGTTGGCCACATGCACGCTGCCCGCGTGAGCGTCGCGCCAGGCCCGTTCGATCGCGTTGCCCCGAGACAGCGAGCTGCCCCCGGCCGTCTTGAAGAGCAGGTCGATCGCGTCCAGCGCCCGCTCTGTCGCCCGCACCTGGTCGCGACGGACTCTCAACCGCAGCGCCATCGGAAGTTCCTCACCCGCGACCGCAAGTTCCCACAGCTCACGGACGTTACGGTCCATCTGCAGGATCGCCGCATCGATCTCGGACGACGCCCGGGCCACCGACACCTGGGCGAACTGGTCCTCCACGAAGCGGCCACCCCCGAGGCTCAGACGCACGCGTTCACGCATGACCGTCAGGAACCGCTCATAGCAGCCGGCCACCACACCCACACCGGGGGCGGTGACGGCCGTGGTGAAGATGGTGGCGAACGGTAAGCGGTAGAGCGGTCCCCGGTTCACCTTCTGCCCCGCTCCCCGTAACTGCGCGGTCTCGAAGTTGCGTTTGGTCCGGTAGTCGGGCACGAAACAGTCGTCGACGGTGATCTCGTTGCTGGCCGTCCCCCGCATACCGACCACGTCCCACACGTCGTGAATGCGGTAATCCGACCTCGGTACGAGCACGGTGAGGAAATCGACCGGCCGGCCTTCCGTTCCCACCACCATCGCCCCGAGCAACGCCCACGACGCATGTTCGCAGCCCGAGGAGAAGTGCCAGTCACCGGAGAGCCGGTAGCCTCCGTCCACGGGCGTCAGCCGACCCACGGGGGCGTACGCGGACGACAGCAGCACCGAATTGTCGTGTCCCCACACGTCGCGTTGAGCGCGGTCGTCGAACAGCGCCAGGTGCCACGGATGCACACCCAGCACCGACGCGAGCCAACCCGTCGATCCGCACACCCCCGAGATCGCACGCACCGTCTCGTAGAAGTGAACGGGATTGCACTCCGCACCCCCGTACCGCTTGGGCTGCAGCATCGCGAACATCCCGGCGTCCCCGAGTTCGCGGATCACCTGTTCGGACACGCGTCGCGATTCGTCCACCTTGTCGGCGCGCTCCGCGATCATGGGCAGCAATTCACGGACCGACAGCAGCGCCTCGTTGACCATCTGCGGAAGGGTATTGCGCGATCGGGGCACCGTGGACGACGGTCTCGCTCAACGGGAAGCGTGCACACACCCACCACACGCCAACCGGTCCCGTCCAGTGAGACGTCTCGGATCGGCCTCCTCCCACTGACCTAGCGTGCTGAACACCACAGGTACGAACGAGCAGGAGAGGACGGGACGCATCGTGAGCACCCAGCAGTCCGACAGAGACGAGGTCCGCGAGATCGTTGCGGGCGCTGCACCGACCCGATTCGCCCGCGGCTGGCATTGCCTCGGTTTGTCCCAGGATTTCCGGGACGGCAAGCCGCATTCCCTCGAGGCCTTCGGCACCAAACTGGTGGTCTTTGCCGACAGCTCTGGCAAACTCGCCGTACTCGACGGCTACTGCCGGCACATGGGCGGCGACCTCAGCCAAGGCACCGTCAAGGGTGACGAGGTCGCGTGTCCGTTCCACGACTGGCGCTGGGGCAGCAACGGGCGCTGCAAGAAGATCCCGTATGCCCGCCGCGTACCGCCGCTGGCTCGTACCCGCTCGTGGCACACCCTCGATCAGGACGGAATGCTGTTCGTCTGGAACGACCCGGAGGGTAACCCGCCGCCGGCAGACGTCACGATTCCCCGAATCGAGGGGGCGCTCGACGACGACTGGACGGACTGGGTCTGGTACCGCACCACGGTGAACACGAATTGTCGTGAAGTGGTGGACAACATCGTCGACATGGCCCACTTCTTCTACGTCCATTACTCGTTCCCCACCTATTTCAAGAACGTCTTCGAAGGCCACGTCGCCAGCCAGTTCATGCGCGGCCAGGCCCGCGAGGACATGCGCCCGCACGCCTCCGGACAACCCAAGATGGTGGGAAGTCGTTCGGATGCCACCTATTTCGGACCTTCGTTCATGGTCGACGACCTCACCTACCAGTACGAGACCCACGACGTCGACTCCGTGCTGATCAACTGCCACTATCCGGTCAGCGCAGACGAGTTCGTGCTGCAGTACGGGATCATCGTCAAAAAATCGAAGGAACTCGAGGGTGATGCCGCCACCGAGATGGCGAAGAACTTCGGCACCTTCATCGCCAAGGGATTCGAGCAGGACATCGAGATCTGGAAGAACAAGACCCGCATCGAAAACCCGTTGCTGTGCGAGGAAGACGGCCCCGTCTACCAATTGCGCCGGTGGTACGAGCAGTTCTACGTCGACGCGGCCAACGTGACACCGCAGATGACCGAACGGTTCGAGTTCGAGCTCGACACCACGCGCCCGGTGGAGTCGTGGAAGAAGGAAGTGGAAGACAATCTTGCACGAAAGGCGCTGGAATCCGATGCAGCCGCTGCAGTGCACTGAGTGCGGTGCGCGGGTGCTGGTCCAGAAGAACAGCTGGGAGCACACCTCCGTGCAGTGGGACGACCTCTCTCGCGGCCGGTGCCACCAGATCGCCGGCTCCGGCGACGGCCGTCCCGGGTCCCCCCGGAAGGGCTGCGACGCACTGACCACATCCATCGTCCGAGCGGCGGAGCGGGGCGACATCACGGTGCGCGACCCCGACCCGGTTCCCACCCCCATCGTCGTCTCCTGAACTTCCTTCGAAAGGACACCCCATGATCGACACCCACCAATACGGACCATGGGCCGTGATCGCCGGCGGGTCGGAGGGCGTCGGCGCACATTTCGCCGACGAACTGAGCCGCGCCGGAATCAACCTCGTACTCATCGCCCGCAAGCCGGAACCACTCGAGGAGGCGGCCGAAAAGGTGCGCGCGAACGGTGTGGAGGTCCGCACCCTCGCACTCGACCTCCTCTCGCCGGACGCGTTCGACCGCATCCGCATCGCCACCGACGACGTCGAGGTGGGCCTGCTGATCTTCAACGCCGGTGCGAACAGCTACGGGCACGAATTCGTCAGCGGCGACCTGACCGGATTTCAGGGCGTCATCGACCTCAACATCACGTCACAACTGCAGCTTTCGCATCACTTTGGCGCGAAAATGAAGGAACGCGGGCGGGGCGGCATCATGCTGGTGGGGTCACTGGCCGGATATATGGGTTCCGAACACCAAAGCATCTACGCGGCATCGAAGGCCTTCGGGCGCATCTTCGCGGAAAGCCTGTGGCTCGAACTGGCACCGTTCGGCGTCCACGTACTCGAACTGGTCCTGGGCGTCACCCGCACCCCCGCAATGGTGCGGGCCGGACTGAACTTCGACCTCCCCGGCATGAACGTCGCCGAACCCGAAGACGTCGCGCGTGAAGGACTCGCACACCTAGCCGACGGACCCGTCTGGGTGGCGGGCGGCAACTACGAAGCAGCCCAGAAGCGGAGCGGATTCCCCCGCGACACACTCGTGCAGGGTGCGGCCGCGGGGATGCGGAAGCTGCTGGGTCGCGGGTGACGGCGGGCGGCCGCAACAGTCGCCGCCAACGTCAGGACGAGGACCGATAGGCGTCTGCGCGATGGGTGATCGCGGTGACCTCGACTGTGCGGTTCACGTCGTCGATCAGATACAGCACCCGGTACGTTCCCCGGCGGGCGCTGTACGCCGGGGCGAGCGGTGGATCCAGAGGTTTCCCCACCCGCCGCGGATTCTCCAGCAGCGGACCGGTGACGAACTCGTGCACCGCGGTCGCGACCTTCTCCGGCAACGACATCGCCGGCGTGCGCGCAGCCGACCGCGCCATCACCAACCGATACCCCTCACCTGGCTCGCTCACTCCCCGGACGACCGAGCATCGCGCATCAGGCGGGCCAACGCCTGGGCATCGACGACATCCCCGCCCTCGATCTCGGCCCGGCCGGCGAGATGCGCCGCCAACAGATCGGTATCCGACAACACCGCGATCGTCTCGCGCAACGCGTCGTAGTCGTCGGCGCCCAGCAGGACCGCGGCGCGGTGACCGTTGCGAGTGATCTCGAACCGCTCGTGCGTGCGTTCGGCCTCAGGAAGGCAGACCGCACTGCCGCGGGGAATATCGGGCCTGTTTCGAACAGCACTGGGCCTGTTATCGGACCAGGCCGAGCGAAGCGATGAGGTCTTCGTGGAATTCGAACCAGACGCGGTGGCAGGAGTCGCGGTCGGTTGCCGTGATCCACGACGGATCGGCGCCTGCCCGCTCGAGGCCGCCGGCGAACCGCCGGTGATAACCGGCGAACCGGTTCATGCCCAGGACCAGGCGCGCCTCGAGTTCGGCCAGGGCGTCCGCCGCAGTCTCGTCCCGGGTGATCGTCTCGTCGATGGTCGCGGTCGTCCCGCCGAGACCCATCCCGGCCAACTGCCAGGCGGTACACGCGTCCGCCACAGCAACGTTGTGCGGCAGAAAGTCCTGATGCACCTGGACCACCACGGCGCGATTCCCGCACTGTTCGAGCTCGGCGGCCAGCGCTCGCTCGCCATGGACCCTTCCGGTTTCGGTCAGAGACCAGCCGCCGTCCCCGGCGAAGTCGGTATGTGTGACCCACCCCCTGGCCTCGGCATCGAGCAGGTGCTCTGCGACCAGTGCTGCAGGTAAGGCGAACCGGGCGGCGATGCGCGCGGTTTCCGCGTAGCCCAGGATCCGCACGGCGTGCAGCACCAAGATGTCCGATGAGGTGCGGTGCGACATCATGTTCTCCCCGCGTTTTCGTTGACGACGCCGACGCGCCCGTGGGTTCCGTCGACGAAAACCAGCCCTCCCTCGGCCAACGTGGTTCTGGCGCCCGCCGCCGCAAGAACCGCCGGGATACCGAATTCGCGGGCGACGATTGCGGCGTGCGCAAGCAGCCCACCCGTCTCGGTAACCACCGCGCATGCTCGGGCCAGCAGCGGGGTCCACGCCGGTGAGGTCGTGCGGCAGACCAGCACGTCGTCATCACGAAAGCCGGCGAAGTCGTCGAGGTTGTCGATGATCCGCGCCGGCCCGACGGCGGTGCCCGGGCTGGCCGCGACCCCGGTCAGTACCACCTCGCCGGGCGTTGCTCGCACTGGCGGTGCGGTGGCATGAGCAGTCGTGATCGGCCGGGCCTGCAGGACCCAGATGTCGTCGCTGTCGATCGCCCACTCGATGTCCTGCGGGCGCCCGAACAGAGTCTCGATATCGCGTCCCAGAGCCGCGAGGGCGCGGGCTTGGGCAGTGGTCAGCAGCTGCCTGTCCCGGTGCCTCACTACCCGCACCTGCGCACCGTCGACCAGGTACGCCTCCGAAGTGACGGTCCCGGCCACGACTGCCTCGCCGAGACCCCGTGCGGCCTCGATCACCACCTGCTCGGCCTCGGTGACCGGGTGCCGGGTGAACAGAACTCCGGCCGCCGCGGGTTGTGCCATCACCTGCACGATCACCCCGCCCGACGTCGGAGCCTCCCGATCGGTGCGCGCGGCGTACGCGACCGCTTCGGTCGAGGAGGCCGACGAGGCGCTGCGACGCACCGCCTCGATCACCTCGGCGGTGGTGGTGACCCCGAGCGTCGTTGCCAGTTGCCCGGCGAACGAGTACTCGATGCCGTCCTCCGCGAGGGCGGACGAGCGCACGGCGAACGGCCCCGGCCCGAGACGACGGAGACCGGCCTCGACCTCTCTCTCCCAGCCGGAATTTCCGAGCGGATCGGGTATCACGAATCCGTCGGGCACCCGGAATCCTGCCCGCAGCAGCGCACCGAGGTTGCGGGCCTTTGCACCGCAACGCTCCGACGCCTCTGCGAGGGGAACCACCGGCACCGCCCGAGCCTCCGCCTCGCGGTCGTCGGCTGCAGGGTCGTCGATCGTCACCCGTCTACCCCAGGCCATCACCGGCCGGTTGTCAACACTTCCTTGACGGTCGTGGTGTCGAGTATCGGCGACAGCGAGGGGCGAGGTAACCGCTGCGAGGAACGCTGATCCAACGTTACGACTCTCGGGCGCCTGTAGAGACCGCGCGTCCGTACCACGGTGTGTCACGGCATGGTTCGCCGTGACTCCACAACCCATGCAGCGATCTGGGCACGCGACGTGAAGCTCAACTTGGCAAGAAGGTGTTCGATGTGCCCCTGCGCGGTGCGCACAGAGATCGTCAGGCGGGACGCTATCTCCCTGTTGGTCAACCCCTCGGCGACCAACTCGGCGACCTCCTTCTCCCGCTTCGTCGGCTCGGCCTGTCCAGTGGTCGGTGTGGATGACGCCGGACTTTGCTCACCGAGCGCGTAGGCGACCGCCGACTCCACTCCCAGCTTGTTCCCTTTTCTCTGAGCTGCGGCAAATACCTTTTCGCTCAGCGCCCTCCGTGTATCCCGTTCACATCGCTCGCGGTACTGGAGCAACCCAGATACGAACATCGGGGAACTCCCCATGGCATGGCTGATGTTCTCTGCAGCCGAGGTCAACACCACGGCTCGTTCGAAAGCACCCCCCTCGGCAGCGATCCACGCGAGTGCTTGTAGGCACATGCTGATGGCGAGCCGCTCATTGACTTTCCGAGCAACGCGGAGCGCTTGTTGGAGTAGCTCGTTCGCGCGTTCGGTATCGGCGTGTCGCCACACCACCACGGCCAGGGCCCACAGCAAATACGACCGATGCACTGCTTCACCGTGCTCTTCGGTGACCGCGAGTGCACTCTCGTAACATTCGATGGCGTGCTCGGTGTGATCGAGCAACTCGTACGCGAACCCGAGACCCTGCAACAAGAGGATGCGGAGGGCGAGTGCACTCGGCACGGCGGCGTAGGTTGGTCGTGCGGCTTCGAAATGGATTCGTGCATAATCGATGTCGCCGCCGTACAGGGCCCGGTGACCTTCGGCAAGGTCGATGTGCGCCTGCAGCAGAGGATCGGCCGATCGATTGGCGAGTGCCCGCCCTTCCTGGATCAGGGTGATCGATGCCTGCAGGTCGCCCTGCACTCCCGCCATCACGCTGGCCCAGAGTATTGCCTTGGCGCGGTCAACTCCTACGGTGCGGGGCGACAGAGCCAATAGTCGATCGATCCAGCGCCGTCCTTCGGTCAACAAACCGCGCGATAACCAGAGAGGGAACAGCGCTGCGGCCATGCCAAGCCCGGACTCGGGGTCTTCGGAGAAACAAACCTCGTGTGCCTGCCGGAGATTCGGAAGTTCGGCGACCAATCGGGTCAGCCACTCGAGTTGCCGCGGACCGACCCAATCAGCCTCGGCGTCCGAGGCCAGCTGCAAATACCAGTTTTTGTATCGGGTGCGCAGCTCGGAGTAGTCGGCGCCGGCGCGGACCTTCTCCCGACCGTAGTCGCGCACCGTCTCGAGCATCCGGAACCGAGCGACCGGAGCCGACTGCTCTCGAATGAGAATCGACTTGTCGACCAGAAAGGTGACGGTATCCAGGAAATCGTCACCGGTCGGGTCCTGCCCGAAGATCTGCTCGGCCGCATGGAGTTCGAAGCTACCTGCGAACATGGAAAGGCGAGCCCACATCAGTTGTTCGAGGGGTGTGCACAGGTCATAGCTCCAGTCGATGCACATCCGCAAGGTCTGTTGCCGTGACGGAGCGTCTCTGCTTCCGCGAGTCAGGAACCGGTAGCGGTCGGTGAGTCGCTGCAGAATCTCCTCTGGGGAGATCGCCCGAAGTCGCGCCGCGGCCAGCTCGATCGCCAACGGCAGGCCGTCGAGGCGTTGACATATCCGAGCGATGGTCACCTTGTTGTCGTCGGTGATCTCGAAGCCGGGCAGAACCGCGGCGCCCCGCTCGGCGAACAGTGCCACCGCGTCGTTGCCGGGCAACCGTCTCGGCAGATGGTCGGCGTCGGGTACCGCAAGCGGGGCGATCGGTAGCGCTATTTCGCCGCTGATCCCGATCGGCTCCCGGCTGGTCAGCAGCATCCGCAGGCCCGGGCTGGTGCGGAGCAACGCTTCGGAGAGTTTCGCGACCGCGTCGAGCACCTGCTCGCAATTGTCCAGAACGAGCAGCACTTCGCGGGGGGCGAGGAATTCCGCGAGAACCTCGAGAAGTGGCCTCGCAGCTCGGTCTCGTAGCCCCAGCGCATCCGCCACCATGGCAACGAGAAGCGAGTCGTCGCGCAGCTCGCCCAGCTCGATCAGGAACACACCATCAGCGAACCGCGATTGTGTTCGATCGGCGACTCGCAGCGCCAGCCGAGTCTTGCCCACCCCTCCCATCCCGGTCAAGGTCACCATGCGGGCCGTCGACAGCAAGCTAGTGACCTTCGCCGTCTCCTCCCGACGGTCGATGAAGCTGGTCAACTCCAGCGGCAGCGCCCCGGTACGGCCCGGATGCGCAGCTCGTGGCGCATCATCGTGCGGTGGGTGCGCTGGTGGTGTGTCCTCACGAAAGGTGCGGCCGGCCATGTCGTCGACCGGATAGCCGTGCTGGTGATGCACGTGCCGCAGTCGTCTGCCCAGTTCCTCGACGGACGGGCGACTGGCAGGATCGTTCGCCATCGCCGCCTCGATCACGGTGCTGACATCGTCGGCGATGCCGTGCTCTCGCGGTTCCGGTGTCGGCGCGGTGGTGATCCGGACGAACTGGGCAACTACTTGCTCACCACTTCGGCGTTCGAAGGCAGCGTGGCCGGTGGCGGCGGCGAACACGGTCGCACCCAGACCGTACACATCGGCGGCCGGACTCGGTGTACCGCCGGCAATGACCTCGGGAGCCGTGAAGGCCGGCGATCCGGTCACAACTCCGGCGGTGGTTTCGAATCCACCCGCAATGTGGGCAATACCGAAGTCGGTCAACGCGGGCTCACCGTAATCGGTGAGCAAGATATTGGCCGGCTTGACGTCGCGATGGAGGATACCGAGGCCGTGCGCGGCTTCGAGGGCACCAGCGATCTTGACGCCCACGCGCAGCACCTCCTCCAGCGTCAGCGGACCCCGTCTTCGGATGCGGGCATCGAGGGAGTCATGGGTGTAGAACGGCATGACGATAAAAGGCCGGTCGTTCCCGGTTACTCCGACCTGCAGGACGTTGACGACGTTGGGATGGCCGGTCAAGCGGCCCGCGGCACGCTGCTCACGCAGAAATCGCGCACGGCTGTCCTCGTCGAGGTCCCCGGTCAACACCTTCACGGCCACGGTGCGATCGAGCGCAGTCTGCCGACAGCGGTACACGACCCCGAACCCCCCGCGGCCGATCTCCGCGGCGTCGGCGAACCCAGCCGCCGCCAAGTCCGCGACGACCGAACCGGCCACATCCGGACGGGTAGCGAAGGGATCAAACTCCATCATGAAGGCCCTCGGATTGCCGAACCGTGTCGATTGTTTGCCCACTCGAAGTTACTCGTCCCAACTTCGACCCGCGCAGAGTTAGCCGATGCCGCACCTCGATGTCGTGAGAACTGGGTCAAGTCCCAGGGCGTGGTGTACGACGGTCGTCGCGTGACTCCTCGTAAGGGTTATGCAGTCAGAGCCGCAGGCGCCACCTCCTCGGCGGGTT
>NZ_JBIRXS010000057.1:0-15903 GCF_044389235.1 Rhodococcus sp. NPDC019647
CAACAACATCTGAACCGTTGCGGCCCTTGCAGGTGCCGTCATCCCGTAGGGGCAAGCCGCGCGGCTCGCCCCTACGGTGCGCTTATCCCTGCAGGGCAGCACATCTCGTGGAGTCGCTGGGAATCCGCGGACACTTGCGACTCGAACAAGGACGGAACGGACGACGCCATGATCATCAGAATCCTTAGGGAAGCCCAGCCTGGCGAAACGCGAGTGGCCGCAACGCCCGCGACCGCGGCGCAACTGCGCACCCTCGGGTACGACGTTGTCGTCGAATCGGATGCGGGCGCGAAGTCGAGCTTCACGGACGAGGCGTACCTTGGGTGCGGAGCCACTATCGGAGACGCGCTCGAGGCGGACATCGTATTCGGAGTCAATGCACCATTGAGCGAACAACTCGACAGGCTTCACAACGGCGCCACGCTGATCAGCATGCTCCACCCAGGGCTCAACCCAGACCTGGTCGAGGAGCTGTCGCGGCGTCCGATCACCGCGTTGGCTATCGACGCTGTGCCGCGGATCTCGCGTGCCCAGTCGCTCGACGTCCTCAGCTCGATGGCCAACATTGCCGGCTACCGCGCCGTGGTCGAGGCCGCACACATCTTCGGACGATTCTTCATAGGCCAGGTCACCGCGGCCGGCAAAGTTCCGCCGGCCAAGGTCCTCGTTGTCGGGGCGGGTGTCGCAGGGCTGTCGGCGATTGGTACGGCGGGCAGCCTCGGCGCCATCGTTCGTGCCACCGACCCCCGCCCCGAGGTCGCTGACCAGGTGAAATCGTTAGGTGGGGAGTGCTTGCCGGTGGAGGCGCCCGACGTTGAGGTCAGCTCAACCGGCTACGCCAAGCAGATGTCGGACGACTACAACGAGCGCGCCGCACGCCTATAGGCCGCCCAGGTGCCGGACGTCGACATCATCATCACCACGGCGCTGATCCCGGGGAAGGTGGCACCCCGTCTGATCACACCCGAAATGGTGGCTGGCATGAAGGCCGGCAGCGTGATTGTAGATATGGCTGCGGCAAACGGAGGCAACGTCGAAGGGACGGTTGCAGGGGACACGGTGGTAACCGCCAACGGCGTGACGATCATCGGCTACACAGATCTTGCCGGGCGACTGCCGGCGCAGGCGTCCCAGTTGTACGGAACGAACCTGCTGAACTTGACGAAGCTGATGACCCCAGGCAAAGACGGGAAGCTCATCTTGGACTTCGAGGACGTCGTCCAGCGGTCGGATGACCATGGTCCGCGACGGAGATTCAACCTGGCCGCCGCCGCCCGTCCAGGTATCGGTCGCGGCGAGCGCACCTCCTGCACCCGCGCCGGCGGTCGATTCGCACGTGAGACGGCCGTTCTCGGCTGGCCGTCTGTGCGGCCTCGTCGCGTTCGCAGGAGCTTTGCTATTCCTCCTCGCTGCGGTGTCACCGCCAGCGTTGCTTGGTCACCTGACGGTGTTCGTCCTTGCGATCGTGATCGGCTACTACGTAATTCGGCATGTGCACCACGCGCTGCACACTCCGCTGATGTCCGTTACCAACGCGATCTCCGGGATCATCGTGGTTGGAGCCCTGCTGCAGCTCGGTCGCGGAGGCGCAGCGATCACTGCCCTCTCGTTCGTGGCAATTCTGATGGCCAGCATCAATGTCTTCGGTGGGTTCGCGGTTGCCCGCCGTATGCTCGCCATGTTCTCCAGGAGCTGACTGAGAGTGGAAACCATCGCACAGGCGGCGTACCTCGTCGCCGCACTACTCTTCATTCTTGCCCTTGCGGGACTGTCCAGGCACGAAACTGCGAAGACGGGGAACGTTTTCGGTATGGCCGGCAGGGTGCTCGCTTTCGCGGCTACAACCGCGCTGGCATTGAACCACGGCATCTCCGGTACCGCTATTGCCGTGCTGATGGCCGCGGTGGTAATCGGCGCCGCAGTCGGCCTCTATCGGGCCCGGGTCGTGGAGATGACGGGGATGCCTGAGCTGATTGCGCTGCTGCATAGCTTCGTCGGCTTGGCCGCCGTCCTCGTGGGATGGAACGGCTACCTGCTGGTCGAAGCCGATTCCAATGGCACCGAGGCAGCTGCACTACACACTGCAGGAACCTTGGGTGTTCACCACGTCGAGGTCTCAATGGGAGTTTTCATCGGGGCGGTGACCTTCACCGGCTCGATCGTGGCCTTCCTCAAGCTTTCTGCACGGATGAAATCCACCCCGCTGATGCTGCCTGGGAAGAATATTCTCAATCTTGGCGCACTTGGCGCACTTGTCGCCCTCGCCTCACTGACCGCATGGTTTGTCGTCGATCCCCAGCTGTGGCTTCTGATCGCCGTCACCATTATCGCGCTGCTGCTGGGCTGGCACCTGGTTGCCTTTATCGGCGGAGGTGACATGCCAGTAGTGGTGTCAATGCTGAACAGCTACTCCGGCTGGGCGGCGGCGGCCTCCGGGTTCCTACTCTCGAACGATCTGCTGATCATCGTCGGCGCGCTCGTCGGCTCGTCTGGTGCATACCTGTCCTACATCATGTGCAAGGCGATGAACCGGTCCTTCATCTCCGTGATCGCCGGTGGGTTGGCATCGAGGCCCGGACCAGCGACGACACCGCTCACGGCGAACATCGTGAGATCAATGCCGAAGGCGTGGCGGAACTGCTCACTGCCGCCGACTCGGCGATCATCACACCGGGCTACGGCATGGAGTCGCGCAGGCGCAGTACGGCGTTGCCGAGCTAACCCGCAAGCTTCGAGACCACCATGGTGTAAACGTTCGCTTCGGCATCCACCCGGTGGCTGGGCGCCTACCGGGTCATATGAATGTACTTCTCGCCGAGGCCAAGGTTCCCTACGACATAGTCCTCGAGATGGACGAGATCAATGACAATTTCGACGAAACTGCCGTGGTCTTGGTGATCGGAGCCAACGACACCGTCAATCCCGCTGCAACCGACGACCCGAGCAGTCCGATTGCGGGGATGCCCTGGGAGTCAGACGACGTGATCGTGTTCAAACGATCGATGGCCCCGGGTTACGCCGGAGTGCATACCCCGCTCTTCTACCGCGACAACGGTGCCATGCTCTTCGGCGATGCCAAGGATCGCGTCGACGACATCCTCCGAGCGCTGTGATTCAAGCGGCCGAGGTTACGGCGTCGAGTGCTTAAGCCCGTTGGGGAGCGCGGGTGGCCGATGAATGGTAGGGGATGGGTGAGTACGCCGAGCAGTGCGGCCGGTCTTTGCCGACATGCAGGTTGGCAGCGGTGTGTCCTTCACTTGGGGGCCACAGCCCCCGAGCGCGACGAGCATGGCGAAGGTCACCAGCTCGCGGGTTCGCACGTCGAGGCCGGCGCAGTTGACGTAGTCCCTGAAGCGGTTCGCCGACAGGTAGTGCCCCGGGAGGAGTGTGTCGAGGTTCCTCTGCGCCTGTTCATCTATAGCCATCTTTGTGTTCCTCTCATTGGCACTGAGCGCGCTGTTCCCCGGCGGCCCTTACTGCACCGTCGGCAGGGTCGGTGCGGGTGAGACAGGCCTTGTCGGTACCCCTATAGGTCGAGTTAGGTTCGCCCGCGGGGAGGCGCAGGGTCAGAAGCGGCCGGGGGAGGTGCGTCGGGTACGAGCATCGGGCGGCGCGCGACGCCTCTTATAGCAGACCCGTTTGTGGCCAGGGAGTCCCTGTTAATGCGCCTTTCGGCAGAGTCTCCCACCCGTCGGAGGCACGCTGGTTTGGTGGGCGGTGTACCGCTAGTAGGTGGTGTGTCACCAGACGGAAGGAACGCAGGTCTAGGAAAGGACAAGGCCGGACAGCTTGTTCCCACTACATCGGCTCTACTGGTAGACCTCGACGCTACGGCCCGACGGAGTACGGCGGGTTCGTTGGTGCTGCGACTGTGTCACCACGTGCTGGAGAAATGCGTGACCAGATGTCTGGTAACTACGGCGGATCCCCGGAAGATGTCCCGTGGTTCTGTTCACGATCGCGGGAGGTGTATCTGTCGGAGACCGCTGCCCCGTCGTGCCTCTTGGTGAGATGTCGGCTCCTCCCGGCAATCGTGGTGTGCTTCGCCCTGGTGTTGTTGGGAATGCTCTCGCGCCGTCTGTCTCTTGGCGTCGGCCGTTGCCCTGCTGAGTCCGTTGCCCGGATGCCCTTGACAGGCTCGCGCAGCATACATACGCTCTGTTTATCATTATGAATGAGTGTTCGGATATCCGTTCCAGCTCTTACGTGGCTGGTCCGCTTGGGATCCGTGAGGGAAACGGGCAGCCCGGCAGACTCACAGCCGCGGAATCATGGATGCCGAGCACCGCTCGAACAACGATGTCGAAAAGGGAGTTTGGATCATGACTGGCAGGCTTGACAGCAAGATCGCGATCATCACAGGAGCGGCGCACGGCCAGGGCCTGGCCGCAGCTCGAATCTTCGTCGAGGAAGGCGCGAAGGTTGCGATCTTCGACATCGATGGCGAAGCGGCGGAAAAGGCTGCTGCCGACATCGGGCAGTCCGCAGCGATTGCCGTGCAATGCGATGTGTCCGACTCCACGAGCGTCCAGAGCGCTATCGACCAGGTCAAGAACCGCTTCGGACGCATCGACGTGCTGCACAACAACGCGGGCGCGGCCTTCCGCAAGGGCGGTGAATGGGACGAATCGCAGGACGGCTTCACCCTCGATATCACCGAGGAGCTGTTCGACAAGTCGATCGCCGTAAACCTCAAGAGCGTATTTCTGATGAGCAAGTACGTTATTCCCTCCATGATTGAGCAGGGTTCGGGCTCCGTCATCAATGTTTCCTCACTGGCCGGTCCCATCACTGGTTCGAGCAGCCACGCGTACTGCGCCGCCAAGGCCGGCGTTGTGGGGCTCACTCGCGCGCTCGCACTGGGCTACGGTCCCAAGGGTGTTCGAGTGAACGCCATTTGCCCCGGTCTCGTGGAGACGCCGCTGGTGGAGCATATTCTCTCCAACAAAGAATGGGTGGACAGCTTCGCGCAGGGCGCTGCCCTCCGGCGTATCGCGCAGCCGGACGACATGGCCAAGGTCGCACTCTTCCTCGCGTCGGACGACTCCAGCTACATGACCGGATCGATCGTGACAGTCGACGGCGGAGTCTCGATCCGTAACTAGCACCTGAGCACGCTCGGCGCGCTGCTCCCGCCAACAGACGGATCAGGAAATCGGCCACCGGCTGGGAGGCGGACTACCCAGGCCGTTTGCGACGCTCTTCAACAACTACGGTCCCTGCAAAGGAGCAGCCCGAAATGACAGTGATGGTGACCGGGATCGGGCACATCGGCGGCTATGTCGTGCGTGACCTATTGGCGTCGGGACAGCGGGTGGTGGTCTACGGGTACTTCGGCGGCACCGGCGAGGCCTCAGATCAGCAGCTTCCAGATCTTGACTATCTGGACTACCTGCTCGGCGGGGACGCCCGCGACAAGGTGACCGTCGAGATCGGCGACATCACAGATCTCCGCGGCCTCACGCGGGCGATGGAGCGGCACGGCGTCCGCAAGGTCGTCCATCTTGCCTCACTGGTCTCTGCCGGGGCCGAGGCCAACCCCCCGCTCGCCGTCAGGGTCAACGTCGAAGGCACTGCAAACGTGTTCGAGGCGGCCGCTCGACTTCACCTCGACAAGGTGGTCTGGGCCAGCACGGTCGACGTGTTCGGTGACCGCTCGATCGACGAGTCCGGCACCGTGACCGACGAGTCGCCGTTCGACCCGCCCTTCATCTACGGGGCCGGCAAGGTGATGTGCGAGAAACTGGCAACCCGGTATTGCTCGAACAATGAGCTCGACATCACTGGCTTGCGTCTGAGCCGGGTCTACGGCTTCGGGGAGCACGTCAAGCTCGGTCGCGGCGGTGGTAGCTCATGGTTGTCGAGCCTGTTGTACGAACCGGCAGTGGGAATCGGGCCGTCGATTGTGCCCTTCGGCGGGCGCAACCTCGACTTTCACTATGTCGAGGATGTGTCCGCCGCCTTCCTGAAGGCGCTGGACTTTCAGGACCGGCGAGGAACCACCTACCTCACCCACGGGGACCTGCGCCGCATGAGCGAGGCGTTCGACTTCGTCCGCGCTTTGCTTCCGGATGCGGATATGACGCTGAGCATGGACGACATCGCGCTCCCGCCCGGATCCTCGTTGGCCTGGGCTCGGCGGTACGACGCCAGCCGTGCTGAGCGGGAGATCGGTATCCAGAACCGGTTCAGCATGGAGGCGGGTATCTACCGAACCATCAACGCCAATCGTATCTATGCTGGACTGCCAAGCATCTCAGAGCCCGACCTCGCCACGGCAGCAACGGCAGACACCCCGAAGGCGCAGTCATGACCCCGGAAGAGTCGGCAGAGCTCAACCTCGTGCTTGTCGAGCGTCAGATCCAGAAAGTGCTTGTCGCATACTGTCAGGGCGTCGATCGACGGGATTGGGCACTGGTTCGGTCGTGCTACCACGACGGCGCATCGGACTCGCACGGCGCGTTCGTCGGTGATCCGGACGAACTCGTCGAGTGGCTACGAGTCAGGCACGAGTCGGTCATGACGTCGATGCACGTCCTGAGCAACGTGTCCATTCGGTTGTCGGACGACGGTCGGCTCGCCCGGGCGGAAAGCTATTGCATCAGCCTCCAAGAGGTGGATACCGTCGGCGGCGATCCCTTCGCCGGGGAAGGGGTGGGTTCTGTGTTCACCACCGTGGCCTGCCGCTACATCGACACGTTCGAAAACGTGCCCGCGGTCGGTTGGCGAATTCGGAAGCGGGACGTCGCCTTCGACTGGATGCGCAGAGCTGACACCGCGGATTTCGTGGGTCTCGATCCATCGTGGACCCGATCTCGCCGAGACCAAACCGACCCCCTCTACGCGCCCTGGCCGAGTGACCGGGCCGAGATTTGACGGGCACACGCCCAGCGACATCTAGCAACTCGCGCCGGTATTTCGGCCAGCATTAGGAGTAACAGTGACAACAACGGACAGCGAATCGATTGTCGGCAGCCAGGAATCGGACACATCCGCCCAGATGCTGATCGATGGCACTTGGGTCGACGCACGGTCAGGCGAAACGCTCAACGTCTACAACCCCAGCACAGGTGGAGTAATCGCTCGGGTACCGGCCGGAGACGTGGCAGATGTGGACCACGCGGTCGCCGCGGCCCGTCGCTCATTCGAAGACGAGCGCTGGCGTCGCTTGTCGGGCGCCCAACGGGGCGTGATCCTGTGGCGCGTCGCGGAACTTCTCGAGGCCGACGGCGACGAAATCGCGCGTCTCGAAGCAACAAATCTGGGATTGCCTCTCCCGCAGGCCAAAGGATTACTGACCGAAGCCATCAACCAGTTCCGCTACTACGCTGGCTGGGCCGACAAAATCTACGGCAAGACCATGGATCTGGGCCCAGCCGAGCAGCGTATCCAGGGCTACACGCTGAGGGAGCCCGTGGGTGTTGCCGGGTTGATCGTGCCGTGGAATGCTCCGATTCTCGGCGCCTCGCAAAAGATTGCGCCGGCCCTGGCGGCCGGATGCTCGGTAGTGCTCAAGCCCGCCGAAGAAACGCCGGTCACTGCGTTGCGGCTTGGCCGGATTCTCCACGATGCCGGCGTCCCCGACGGTGTCGTCAACATCGTCACAGGCTACGGCGACCCGGTCGGGGCGGCGCTTGCCGCGCACATGGACGTCGACAAGGTCGCGTTCACCGGCTCGACCGAGGTCGGAAAGCTGATCACGCACGCCGCGATGGGGAATCTGAAGAAGCTGACTCTCGAACTCGGAGGGAAGTCGCCTGTAATCGTCTTGCCGGACGCGGACATCGAGTCGGCAATCGAGGGGATTGCGACGGGCATCTTCTGGAACACCGGCCAAGTATGTTCTGCCGGTACGCGGCTCTTCGTCCACCAGCAGGTCTTCGACGACGTGGTCGAGGGCGTTGCCGCCGCGGGACGCAAGCTTCGTCTCGGCGGACCCTTTGATGCAAACGTCGATCTAGGCCCCCTGATCTCGCAGAAGCAGCTCGAGCGCGTGACGGACTACGTGGGTAGCGGCGTCGACGCGGGCGCTCGAATCATCAGTGGAGGCAAGCGAATCGGTACCGAGGGGTACTTCTTCGAACCCACCGTCCTCGCGGAGGTAGACCAGACGATGCGCATGATGAAGGAGGAGATTTTCGGTCCCGTCATCGGTGCCATGCGATTCTCGGAGGTCGGAGAGGCAGTCTCCGCCGCCAACGACTCCATCTACGGTCTGGCCGCCAGCGTATGGACCCGAGATGTATCAGTGGCACACACGATTGCCAGGCGCCTTCGCGCGGGACGCGTGGGAATCAATGTGCACCGAGCCGGTGGCGTGCAGATGCCTATGGGTGGTTACCGCCAGTCGGGTTGGGGGCGTGAGAACGGCGTCGAGGCTGTGGAGGCATACCTCGAAACCAAGACTGTTGTCGCCCGGTTGGACCGCTGACGATGAACATCTCGTCCGTGCAAGTCGGCAGCATTGAGATCCACGCGGTTCATGACGGGACCGCGTGGGAACGACGGGACGAGGTAATTGTTCATGATGACGCGGCGGAGTGGAACTGTGCGCAACATCCCGTAGGCGAGGATGGGCGGATGGAGATCTCGCTGGGCGGATATCTGATCCGGTCGGGCTCGCGCACAATGCTTGTCGATGCCGGGATCGGGACGGTGGACAAAGATCATCGATCGGGTGGTGCTCTCGTAGAGAGCCTGCGCGCTCTCGGTGTCGAACCGCGCGACGTGACCGATGTGCTGTTCACCCACCTGCACTGGGACCACGTCGGGTGGGCGACGCAGCGCGGAGAAGTCACCTTCGTCAATGCGACCCACCGCGCTCACGTGGCCGACTGGGAGTACTTCGTGACCTGCCCCGAGGCTGTCCCCGGTGCCGTCCGCAAACTCAGCCCACTCGCGAGTCGACTGGAGCCTTTCGGCTCCGAGACCGAACTTGCTCCCGGCGTCATTGCGCGTCCGGCACCGGGACATACCCCGGGTTCTACGATCTTCGTCATCGCAGATGCAGGCGAACGGGCGCTGCTTCTCGGGGACGTGGTCCATGCGGTCGGCGAACTGACAGACCCCGAGTGGCACGGGCTGTACGACCTCGATCCCGTTGCTGCGAAGGCCACTCGCGACCGGATCGCACAGGAGGCCGCCGACCGGGCCGACATCATCGCGGCTGGGCACTTCCCGGGCCTGCAATTCGGGCGGTTGATCACCACTGCGGAGCGGCGATGCTTCACCTACCTGTAATTCTCATTTCGTCTGTTGAACTCTAGAAGGAGAAAGCCCGTGTATGGAAGGACGTTTGGGAGTGTCTTGGACTCCCTCGCCGAGCGCTTCCCAAACGACCTAGCCCTTGTCGAAGGGGAGATGCGGCTCACCTACACCGAAGTTGTCGGTGAGGTCCGTGCTGTTGGTCAGGCGTTGCGCAATCTCGGTCTGTCACCCGGCGACCGGGTCGGAATGGTCATGAAGAACACGTCCGACTTGGTGTTTGCTATGCAGGGCACGCTGTGGGCCGGGCTTACTGCGGTGCCGTTGAACGTCAAGCTATCTGCAGTTGATCATGCCTACATGCTGGAGGACGCCGGCGCGAAGGTGCTGCTCTACCACGACCAGACAAGTGAGCACGTGCAGAAGGTCCTGGAAAACTGCGACGTCGAACACGTGCTGTCCGTGGACACCCGAACAACTGGCGCTCGCACCCTTGACACCTCGAGTGTCGACAGGGGAGCGTCCTGCCCGACGGACGTCGACCCCGACGCGGGCGTCTTCATCCAATACACGGGTGGAACGACCGGACTGCCCAAAGGTGTCGTTCACTCGCACCGGACTCTTCTCAGCTCGATGCACGGCGTCATGCTGGAATGGGAGATCCAGCCTCGCGAGAGGTTTGCGCACGTCACGCCGCTGACTCACGGTGGCATTGGAGGAATACTCCCGGTCTGGATGCGGGGAGGCACCAATTACCTGTTGGGGGACTTCGACGCAGACTTGCTTCTGACCACGATCGAATCGGAGCAGATCACTAACCTACTTATGGTCCCGACAATGATTAATGTCCTCGTGGATCATCCTCGACTCGCCGAAACCAACCTCTCGAGTCTCAAAACCCTCGTGTACGGCGCGTCTGCGATCTCGCCGAGAACTCTCGCTCGTGCGCTCGACGCGTTCGGCCCCGTACTCGTCCAGTGTTACGGCCAGACTGAGTGCTATTCCCAGATCACCAGCCTTGACAAGCAAGATCATCAGGCCGCGCTGGCAAACCCGGATCTGCTGGCTTCAGCGGGGCGGCCAGTGGCGATCGCGGAGGTCCGGGTCGGCGACAGCGATTGCGAAGAGGTGCCTATCGGCGAACTCGGCGAGATCCTGGTCCGTGGTCCGCATGTGTTTCTGGAGTATCTGAACAAGCCGGCCGAGACCGCGGCGGCGAAACGTGGTGGATGGCTGCACACCGGTGATGTAGGGCGCCGTGATTCGAGCGGTCACATCTACATCATGGACCGAATCAAAGACATGATCATCACAGGTGGCTTCAACGTCTACCCCCGAGAGGTCGAGGACGTACTCTGCCAGCACCCACAGATCCGTGAGGTCTGCGTGGTGGGGATTCCGGATGACAAGTGGGGTGAACAGGTCACAGCAGTGCTAGTAGCCGAGCAGGCCGTTGACCAAGTCGCGCTGGCGGAGGAACTGCGGGCACTCGTCAAGGAGAAGAAAGGTTCGGTCTACTCACCCAAGGCCGTTCACTTCGTGGACGCGATGCCGCTTACTTCGGTGGGCAAGCTGGACAAGCGGGCCCTCATCACGCGGTTGGCGACATCGTGATACGCCACGAACAGATCGCTCACGGCGCAGTCTCGCTTATCACTCTGGATCGACCCGAACGACGAAATGCGCTGGATGCTGCGCATTGGTCGCAGCTGGCGTCGCTTGTGACAGAGGCGGCGGACGGGGGAGCGCGGGTGGTCGTCATCACCGGGGAAGGTTCGTGCTTCTGCGCAGGCGGTGACCTCGACGAATCAGCCATCGAGGATATGGCTGAATTGTTGGAGAAGGCATTCACTGTCATCCGAGAGGTGCCGGTGCCGGTCATTGCTTACATCAACGGACCGGCTGTTGGTGGGGGCGCACAGCTTGCCGTGAGCTGTGATCTGCGGGTCGCCGGCCCGAAGGCGCGCTTCCGGGTACCGGCAGCGGCTCTCAGCCTGCCCGTAAATCCAGGCACGATCGATCGAATCGTGGCGTTGGCAGGAACGGGTGCTGCGAGGGCGATGCTGATCGGCGGAGACTGGATCAGCGCGGAACGCGCTCATGCACTGGGTCTGGTGGAGCGTGTCGGTGAGCTGGACGATGCCCTGAATTGGGCTTCGGAGGTGGCGGGCTTTGCACCTCTGCTCCTGTCGTACTTCAAGGAACGGCTCCAGGTTGGGAACCCGACGGACCGCGGCGAGTACTCGGGATTTCTCCGCTCGGTACTCGAGAGCGAGGACCACGCAGAGAGTGTGAACGCTCGAGCGGAAAATCGCGCGCCACGCTACATAGGACGCTAGTGCGCGCCCCGCCGGACAGCAGCGAAAGGGAGAGGATGACAAGCGAAGCCGAATCAAGTCACCGCCTCGCGAGAGACAGTCCAGCGTTCGAGCAGGCCGTTGTGGTGTGGACGACGCGACGGGAGGGCCGCGGGCTGCCGCGCCAGTCGACGCGGTCGGTGTTCGCACACATGGCATGCTTAGCCACGTCATGTGACGGGAACCGAGGTCTGGACATGGCATGCTCGGTCACGTCATGACGACGGGCCGGGGAGCGAAGTATGGTGCAAGCATAGACGGAGGGTTTGCCATGACGATATCGAGCACCGAGGGCACCATGTCGGTGGCCGCCGAGCATCGGACGGTTTCACGGGTCATGGCCATTCTCGAGATGGTGGTCGCCGGTGAACCCAACGGGGTCCGCCTCGGTGACCTGGCTGCGCCGATCGGCGCGCCCAAGTCCTCTGTTCACGGCCTGGCGAAGGGTCTCGTGGCCGTCGGGTACCTGCGGGAGCAGGATGGCCACTACTTCACTGGTCCTGCCTTGTTCAGCATGCTGGGATCCGGCCAACCGAGCCTTCCGGCGGCGTATCACCACGCGCTGGAGGAGCTGACCGGTAAGTGGGAAGAGACGACGTTCATCGCGACGTTGGTGGGCGACTCGATCGTGTATGTGGACAGAGTCGACTCCCCGAGACTCATCCGCGCTGCGCCCGATCTGCATACGCGGTTCCCGCTATGGCCCCGCAGCGCCGGAAAGTGCTTCCTCGCTTTCATGGAGCCACGGCGCCGCGACGCGGTCCTGCGGCGCACCGTCGCGGAGCCCGCTGAGCGGGACCGTGTCAAAGGGCAGCTCCTGCAGATCCGGGAGGCGTCGGTAGCAGTTAACGCCGGAGAAACTGAACCCGACCAAGCGGGCATCGCCAGCCCGATCATCAACGGCCCCGGTCCGGTGACGATGGCCATCGCAATCGCTGGCCCGGCGTCCCGGATGGCGCCGAACATGGAGGAGATCGCCGAGAGCGTGCGATCCGCCGCCGCGGCCTTGTCCACGGGGCTCTAACCTTCCCCGAGGTGTGTACCGCAGCCGCGTCCGTGGACTGATTCACTCCTGATGGCGGTGCGATCCGGGGTGATCGTGTCGAAATGGACCACCAGGTTGGTGATCGCAGCGCGGCACCTCGTCGGGCGAGCGTGGCGCCGACGACCCTACGCGGCCATCACCGGACGGATGAACCCAATCTATGATCTCTGAAGCCGGCTTCGTACCCGTCTCGCCGCGTGTGGTATCGAAGCGGTGGGGTGTCCACCATGCGTCTGCAGAACGAGCACGACGACCCAGTCGTCCTCGCCGAGGTGGGCATCGTGGATTCGTGACCGAGGAGCGGCGAAGCGGGCTGTCGCGCCGACTGTCTGATCTCGCGTTTGCAGCTTCACATGTGCAGAGTGGGAGGCCCTCCCGAAAGGGGTTCTGATAGAGACCCCCATTTGCCGGATCACGCGTCTACCGTGGGTTTCATGGAGAACCGCACCGAAGTCCGTGACTTTCTGAAGTCCCGTCGTGACAAGGTCACACCCGAGGAGATGGGTCTGCCCGTCTACGGGACCCGCCGGGTCAGCGGTCTGCGCAGGAACGAGGTCGCAATGCTCGCCGGCGTGAGTGTCGAGTACTACACCCGTCTGGAGCGCGGCAATCTCCAAGGCGTCTCTGACAGCGTCCTGGACTCGATCGCCCGGGCTCTGCTGCTCGACGAGACCGAGCGCAACCACCTCTTTGACCTCGCCCGTGCGGCCAACGCCTCGCCCGCCCGATTGCAGCGGCGTGCGACCAAGGTGACAGAGCGGCCCGCCGTACGTCCCAGTGTGCAGCGGATAATCGAGAAGATGCCGACTCTGCCGGCGTTCGTGCAGAACAATCGGTTCGACATCCTGTTCGCAAACACATTGGGGCGTGCCCTTTACTCGGAGATGTACGCGGACACCGCTTGCGGTGCGAACACGGCGCGGTTTGTGTTCTTGAGCCCGGTCGCCCGACGGTTTTACCTCGACTGGGAGCGGGTAGCGCGCGGTGCAGTGGGTGCACTGCGGGTCGAGGCCGGCCGCAACCCCTACGACCGTGAGCTGTCAAACCTCATCGGTGAGTTATCGACCCGCAGCGACTCCTTCCGTGTGATGTGGGGCGCGAATGACGTGCATGTGTTCCGCGAGGGCATTAAGCGCTTCCACCACCCCGCGGTCGGTGAGCTCGACTTGGAGCATGAGTCGATGCAACTGTCGGGGGACTCCGCACTTTCTGTGACGGTGTACAGCGCGCCCCCAGGCAGCGCGGCCGAGGACGGGCTCAGCCTCCTCGCTACCTGGTCTGCCACGGCCGAGGGTGCACCTGCCGACGACCAGGCAAACCAGACCCGCTGACCCGAACCGTTCCTCTGACGCCTGCCACGGGTGGTGGCTTCGGCCGCCCGGTTACCGTTGGGGGGTCTCTCAGAACCCACACACGAGCCGCCTGACGGGCTCGAACACTGATGGGACCTACATGGAGTACAGCGACTGGACATTTCAGGGTTGAAGATCGGTCGCAGCGCGTTGGTCTGCATGAACTTTGGAGCTATCGCCCATAGCATCAGCGTGTGGGCACTCCGCGCCGGAGGGGGGCGTCGGTGTCGTCCTCATCGTCGGTGCCACAGATACTTCCGTCTCCGGTCGCCGCGACTGTGCAAGACGGACACTCGCTCGCTACGAGGAGGTTGCGAGGTTCGACGGAGTCTTCCAGGGCTTCTGCGTTGGTGTCCGACGCCCGGCATGTCGGCGAGAGTGGGGCCTGGCCCCTCCAGACGACTCCAACCGGCGCTGCGCGCGCTAAACTTCTTCGTCGAGCCCCGGTCTCGACGAAGAAGAGCGGTTGCTGCGCGGACAGCATGTGGTACCCGAACGATGCAGCGGAATCGCGGAGGTGCTCGTCGAGCTATGTGCACAGCGAGGCGTTTCGCTTGCAGCCGCCACTGGTGCAGCTTCCCACCGACCCAAGGAAATCCGAGTTCTTTCTAAAAGGCTCACTGACGGTCACACGTCGGCGCTGGCATTGCTAGTCAACGGGTCCCGGGCCGCACCTGTGCACTTCATCTGGCTCGACCTCGCCGGACGCACAGTGGCCTGTGAGTCGTGTATTTCGGAAAGTGCGCACCGAGCAGCCAATTCCGAAGTCGTTTTGCCGGGCAGCCATCGAGTGGTGGTCGATGAATCACAATGGATCCGCCGCTGCGTGTGGTCTATGCCTTCCTCACACGCCATGTCCCACAAAAATATTGCCGGCGCATACCGCGATTGTCTCACCGTGGCGAGTTCGTCACGTGGCGCGGAGCCCCGGTGGGCACCGTCGGTGCCACATCCGATCGGCAAGCTCCCCTCGCCAACGATGCTGTGGCCGAGCAATACGGGAGAACCCCAATTCGGTAGGGCACCCGTTCACTACCTGCCGGAAGCCGTGCCCGCAGCTTCGAAGGTGGGCTCGAACCTGTTTCCAGCGCCGAACGATTGTCCGTTCGACCGGGTCATTGTCCTAGGAACACTGGAGGTCGCTTCGCCTTCGAGGCGCTTACGCCTTCGCGGAAGTCGGCAGTCAGCTTCAGCGACGTCTGGTCCTTCCATTCGACCTGCAGCGTCTCGCTGACCTTCGTCGCAAGGTCACCTCTCAGCGTCCGGCGGATCGCTGCCACTGCGAGCGGCGCCGACGATGCGATCTGCTGGGCCAGCGTGTGGGCTTCCTGGCTCAGCTGGTCCTGGTCGACGAGTTTGTCGCAGAGCCCGATCGTTAGCGCTTCCTCGCCGTTGACCGTCCTTCCGGTGTATAGGAGTTCGCTTGCACGTTGCAGTCCGATGAGTCGTGGCAACGTCAGTGACAAGGCGAAACCTTGGCTGATGCCAAGCTTCGCGAAGTTGGCCGCAAAGCGCGACTGGTGAGAGGCGACCCGGAAGTCGGCCACGAGTGAGAGGCCAAGGCCGCCCCCGATCGCAGCTCCACCCACGGCAGCGACAATGGGGACCGGTTGTGCGAAAAGGCGTGGAACCACGTCGTAAATCGGGGACGAGGCGGCCCCGGGCGCGGCAGGGTCGCTACTGCCGAAATTGGCGCCCGCGCAGAAATGGCGGCCCATGCTGGCCAAGACGATGGCCCGGCATCCATCTGCGGCTAGTTGCTCGAAAGTATCGGCCAGGGTACTCAACAGTTCCACGTTGAAAAAGTTGTACCGGCCGCGTTGGAACGTCACCGTGCCGATTCCGCTGTCTGTGTCGAGAGTGCTTTCGACGACGACTCCGTCACCCTCGGTTTTGGTGCGCGGCTGCTCTGACATGCTCACTCAATTCTCCGTTGTCCCGGTTA
>NZ_JBIRXS010000058.1:0-15615 GCF_044389235.1 Rhodococcus sp. NPDC019647
CCACATCCGCCGACTCCGGCAAGTCCGTCGCATCCGACTGTTCCGCGAAGAAGGTCTCGTTCGTTTCGCCCAGCATCTGCACCACTTTCTACTTCGGACGGTGCGGTACACCACCCCAACCTTGTTCATTATCACGAACGACTGTACGATATCCTGAAAGCTCAAGCCGGGTCAAGGGGAAGCGACACGCCTGCCCGCGCAGGTATCCATTCGCGCTTGCGTGGGCGATCTGGGAAATTCGATACCGTGGCAGCTCAAGCAAATTGAAACGTCAATGGTGCGATTAGGTGTCACCACAAAACGGACTGCCCAGTGGACCACAAGCGACACCAGCGTTGGGAAATCGCGATCTCGACCCGAGCATGATGCGGGGCGCTGCACACCGCCCTCAAAGCATCGCCGCAGGCGCGAACGAAGTACCTGGCAGTAGTTCTTCTGATCACGCGGTCAAGCGCCAGCGGAGTAGCGACCGCCCCTGCCACAGCCGCCCACCGAGTTTCGCCGCAAGCTGCATCGTCACGGCACCGAACTGTTTCCACCGACGGAGGGCGGATCGGCCGCACCAGCCGGGGATCCGCCTAGACCTGGCGCGTGATCTGCGATGGCTTCCGGGAGACCATCGACCGGGAATGTAGTTCCGACCGGCGAACCCATGCGGACATCCGCGCGCATTTCGCCCCAACCGCCTCCGACCAACCGACAGCCCTGTCCGTCCGCGGATGCCGACCAGGCCTAGGCGGCGACATCTACGCGGAGATCGATACGATTCCATTCCCCGACGTCCCATAAGGACGAGCGCCCAGCCAAAGTTCGATTCAGCGTCTCGCATAACTCTCGCGCCACTAGGATCACTGAACCGCGCGAGTCGCTGGAGTGCGATCTGCACCCTGGCCTGCCTCGATGCAGTTGGGTGTCCCTGGCATTACCCCTCACAGCAGAGACTCCCACATCATCGTCGTTCCCGGTTGCATAGCCAGTGGCTCCGCTGCAGGAGCTGCGCGATGCGCGGAACGGGACATGACCTGCAAACGCACGATGATCGCCCCGCGATTTCGGCCGCGCGCAGGGACAACCGCTGGCCAACCATTGGCTGGCGGAATCGAAGAGGAGACTGACATGAAGAAGCGTGAACTGGGGAGCAGCGGCCTCGAAGTATCGTCGATCGGACTCGGCTGCATGGGGATGACCTTCGGCTATGGCCCTGCGGCCGATACCGACGAGGCTATCAAGTTGATCCGGGCGGCCGCGGAGCGCGGCGTAACGCTCTTCGACAGCGCCGAGGCCTACGGGGAAGCGAACGAGAAGCTGGTGGGCGAGGCACTCGCCCCGGTTCGCGACCAGGTCGTCATCGCCACAAAGTTCGGATTCAAGGATGGTAACGCCACCGCCGGACTGGACAGCCGGCCCGAACGGATCCGTCTTGTGGCCGAGCAGTCGCTCCAGCGTCTGCAGACCGACCACCTCGATTTGTTCTACCAGCACCGGGTGGACCCGAACGTGCCGATCGAAGACGTCGCGGGCACCGTCCGGGATCTCGTCCAGGAAGGCAAGGTCAAGCACTTCGGCCTCTCCGAGGCAGGTGCCGACATCATCCGCAGGGCCCACGCGATTCAGCCGGTAACGGCCCTGCAGAGCGAATACTCCTTGTGGTGGCGTGAGCCCGAGCAGACCATCCTGCCGACGCTGGAAGAACTCGGCATCGGCTTCGTACCGTTCAGCCCGCTCGGCAAGGGCTTCCTGACGGGCGCGATCAGCGAGGACACGAAGTTCAAGGACAACGACATCCGCAACGTCCTGCCGCGTTTCGAAGAAGAAGCACGACAAGCAAACCTTGCGCTGATCGAACTGCTGGGTGCCATCGCCGACACCAAGCAGGCAACCCGGGCCCAGATCGCCCTCGCCTGGCTGCTCGCGCAAAAGCCCTGGATCGCACCAATTCCGGGCACGACCAAGCTGCACCGTCTCGAAGAGAACATCGGCGCCGACAACGTGGAACTGACGCCCGACGACCTTCAGCGTATCGAAGCCGCCGTTGCCCAGGTCCAGATCCAGGGTGCGCGGTACACGGCGCAGCAGCAAAAGACCGTCAACCGGTAAGACGTCGGCTGGAGCGAGACCGGCACGCAATGCACAACCGCTTTCCTGACGAAGCGCCGCGCAGAACGCTTCGTCAGGAAAGGAAGCCCTCCCCGTTAGGAAGAACGTTCATGGACACGCAAGCATTCGAGGGACGTATCGCCTTGGTCACCGGCGGCACAACCGGCCTCGGCTTCGGCGCCGCCAAGCGCCTGATCGAAGAGGGAGCCACGGTCTACATCACCGGTCGGCGAAAGGACGTCCTCGACGCTGCCGCCGAAAAGCTCGGCGCCGCCGCCAATGCGATCCAGGCCGACGTCACCAGCAAGAGCGACATGCTACGTGTTGCCCACGCCATCAAGGCCGCACACGGCCGCCTCGACATTCTCTTCGCCAACGCCGGCGGCGGCCACGCAACACCCATCGAAGAGCTGACCGAAGAGCAGATCGACAGCGAACTCAGCACGAATATCAAGGGCGTCATTCTCACGGTACAAAGCATGCTGGGAACCCTGCGAGACGGCGCATCCATCGTCCTCAACGCGTCGATCACCGCAGACATGGGGCTGCCCGGATTTGCCGTCTACGCGTCGACGAAAGCAGCAGTACGCTCCCTTGCCCGAAGCTGGACGACCGATCTCAAAGACCGTGGGATTCGAGTCAACTCCATCAGCCCCGGGGTGGTGCCTACCGAAGGCTACAGCCACGAACAGAAGCTGAGCGACGAGGACATCGCCGCCTACGTCGAGCGCGTCTCACAGGAGATTCCAGCGGGACGAGTGGGGACGGCCGAAGACATCGGCGACGCCCTCGTCTTTCTGGCATCGGACGCCAGCCGCTACATCGCAGGCGTCGACCTAGTGGTCGACGGCGGCATGACACGCGTATACGCCGGCAAAAACTAACCATCCCGAGCCGCGGCACCAAGGTCTGCACCGAAAGAGGCGCGCGCCGAGGCGAGGTCCACGTAAGCGGCTGGAAAGAAGGAACACCATGAAAACTGCCAAGTCAGAAGAGCGGCACATCATTTGCGAGGTACGTAGCAAATCGCCCCACCGGGAAAAGGTCGAAGAGCTCCTACTGGACCTCGTGGGCCCGGCCCGGGAGGAGGCTGGATGCCTTTATTACGACCTTTATCAGCAATCCGACGAGCCCGACACCTTCTACATTGTTGATGGCTGGGCGTCGGCCGAAGCCATCGCCGAACACGCTGAGCATCCGAACGTGACGAGGATCGTCGAGCAGTTGCTCCCGCTGCTCGAGGCACCCCTGAAGGTCACGACAAGCAACCGGGTCAGCGACGCGAACTAGCCGCGATGGACCACACCGTTGCCGATTACTGACACTGGCCAACGTAATCCGGCAAAATTCGAAGTGATATGGATACGACTGGAGCGATTCGGGGTACCAAAAACCCGTAGGCGAGTAAGACTATTCATGTTACCGTACGGATGTTCACCATTTTGATCACTGATCCTGAGCGGCCCCGACACCTCTTCGGAGTGGTACGGCAGCACGCGGCTTGGCCGGCCGCGCTGCACGCTGCCTACTCCTGCCCGAACTGCCAACCCTTGCAGGTTTATTGACGATTGTGGAAGGTACGATGACGAGGCTCGCAGGCAAGATCGCTCTCGTGACGGGTGCTGGCGGAGGCATCGGTCGGGCGGTCTGTAACCAATTCCTGACGGAGGGTGCGCGCGTCGCCGCACTTGACATCAACGTCGACGCCGCACGGGACGCGATCGGCGCTGCAGTCGAGGACGGACGCGCAATCGCCCTCCACTGCGATGCAGGGTCGAGCGACGATGTGCGAGAGGCGATCACGCAGACGCGTGAGTTCTTCGGCTCCCTCAACGTGCTGTGCAATATCGCCGGAGGCTCGGGCGCACAGGACGGCCGCATCACGGAAGCGCCCGAGGACGAATTCTGGCGAGTGATCAGGTTGGATCTGTTCGGCACCTTCCTTGCGTGCAAGCACGGCATCCCGGAGCTGATCCGGGCCGGTGGCGGGTCCATCATCAACATGACCTCCATGGCAGCGTTGATGGCAATCCCCGACCGCGATTGCTACACCGCGGCAAAAGGCGGTGTAACGGCCTTGACCAGATCCTTGGCGGCTGGCTACGCGGAGCATTCGATCCGCGTGAACGCGATCGCTCCTGGTGTCACCTTAACCGATCGTGTGCGGGGCAATATCGATTCAAGTCCGGCCGTGAAGGCGCTTGTCGATAGGCACCTCCTTGGCCCCGTCGAGCCTGCCGACATCGCAAACATGGCCGTCTACCTGGCTTCGGACGAGTCTCGCGCCGTCACGGGCCAGATCTTCTCCGTCGACAGTGGCGTCACCATCCACTGACCGACCACGACCATCGCTGGCCCTCACCCAACCTGCCGACTCGAAGTAGCAGAACCGGACCCACGGCACCTCGGGCCGCAGCTCCAGAGGCAGCGAATACAATGGAGCCCCTCATCCGATGTCGGTGAGGGGCTCCATTCTATTTAACCTGAATTCACCGATCGACTGATGCGTCCGTGCTGAGTTTCATTGTGCGGCAACGAGCAGGTTACGGGCGTGGGTGATCGTCCGACCTGTCGTGTCGGGTTGTTCCACTGGCTCTTTCGCGTCGAGGCTGGGCAGGTATCGCGGGTGTTAGACGATGATCGGGTCGGAGCGACCGAACGCGTTCTCAAACAGCGTTATCCATGCTCTTTCCCAGGGCCAGTGTGTTGGTAGGTGCAGCGTCAGGCGTCGGGCGGAGGAGGCGATGCGTGCGGGGACCGAGACGAGGGTGCGCCGGATGGTGCCGGTGGTCGCTTTCGTCAGCTGCCGATCGCCGGTGAGGGTGCCAGCGGCGCGGGTGAGATTGAACGCCATCACCGCGCAGACGAGCCAGGCGGCGTTCGCGGTGAACCGGCTCGAGGGTAGATGCGCGAGCGCGGAGTTCTTCAGGTCCGCATGTACTTGCTCGATGATGGCGTGCTGACGGTGGAGTTTGTCGGCGGCGACGGTATCGACCTCGTCGGGGTCGGTGGTGGTGAAGAAGGCGTGGAACCGCCAGATGTCGAACAACGCGCCCTGGGCTTGGTCTTTCGTCGGGCGAAGGTCAGGGATACGCCGCACGACCAGCCGCCCCGCAATGTGGTGGGCTTTGGGCTGGGAGGCGAACGCGGTGAACGGTATCTCGGCGACCTCCGCACGCGAGATCCAGGTGTCGGTGTCCGCGTCGTAGATCGCGTTCGTGTATTCGATCGGTGTCCACGTGTCGTCGATCGATTCGATCGCTCGTTTGATGGTTTTCGTCAGCCGCACGGTGACCGAGACATCCGCGCCGGCGCGGATCGCGGCACCGATGGTGGGATGCCCGTAGAACGCGGAATCGCCTCGGACCAGGACCTTAGGCGCGCCGTCGCGGCTCGCCCCGATCGCCTGTGTCCGAAGCCGGTCGACGGTGGCCAGGGTGTCGGTGACCATCCGTGCTGCCCCGCGCGGCGATCCGACCGCCCCGCGGCGCAGCCGCTGGCCGACGATCACCGGCGCGCAGGTGTCGGTGGTGACCGTGGTGATCAATGCGTTGAGCCCGCGCACGCCGGAGTAGCCGTATCCGGAGCCTTCCTTGCCGTGCCCGTGGACCTCGATGATCGTGTCGTCGATATCGACCAGCACCCGCCCGGTGTCGATGCCGGCCACCACCGGGGCCTTCTCGGCGAGAGCGCACAGGAATCGCGAGGCGACGGCGTCGAGTTGGCGGACGTGCCCGAAGGTGAACTGGCGGAGAAACGATCCCAGCGTCGACGGTGCACAGGGGCGGTCGAAGACCGTCCCCATCGCCCCGTGCCGCAGGATCGCCAGGTCGGCGATGCTGTCGGCGCCTCCGACCATCCCAGCGACCAGGGACCCGATCTTGCGGCCGGCGTGGGCGCCCTTGTCGGTCGGCACGCTCAGGTGCTGGTCGGCGAGGGTGAGCAGGCCGCTGGCCTGCGCCAATGCCATCACCGGGACCAGACCCGCGGTCGACACGAGATTCGGGTCGTCGAACCTGGCCGCGGCGACGGGTCGGGTGTGAGATAGTTGCATCCGCGAGATGCCCTTCTGTGTGGCTGAATCTGACCCTAGAGAAGTCTTATTCTTCCACTACGACAGGGCATTTCGCCTTTATGACACTCTCAGGCGCTCATACCAATCGGTGCATCCAGGCTTAATGGGCCTGCCAGATCTGGCGGCGTGCGACGGCGGGCGCATGAGTCACCACACGACCTTCACAATGCTCAGTAGTTCTGCGCAGCAACTCACCTTACTCCCTTACGTCTCCCAGTCTGCGATCGAGTGGCGCACGGGGAGACGTGCGGGCGGGTCGGAATTGGCGTCCCACTTGGACCGTCACCTGAGGGACGAGCCTCCGCCGGCCCGGGCAATGGTTTGGGCGGGGTTGCCTCCGGACCCGGCCTCGGGACGGAAGAGGCTTTGACCCCCGTCGACGGGCAACGAGGCTCCTGTGACGAAGGCAGAGGCCTCGGAAGCTAGGAAGAGGGCAGCTTCTGCCACGTCCCGAGACCGTCCGGACCGTGGAAGTGGCTGCATACCTACGAATGCGTCGACGTCCAGAACAGAAGCGTCGAGCGGCGCCCCTCCTTCGAGGAGGCCACCCCAAATCGGGGTGGGGATCGACCCGGGCACGATCGTGTTGACGCGTATGAGGTGGTCGGCCAGCTTGAGTGCCGTGAACTCTCCGAGACTCAGCACAGCTGCCTTTGCGACGGAGTAGGCGTAATGACCGGACCCTCCCAGAGCGGTTGCCGCGGTGGACGATGTCAGGATGATCGAACCTCCCCCGCGCTCCTTCATTGGCGCAACCGAGTGTTTGACGACCAGCATGGCGCTCCGAACCAGCAGCGAGTGCGTCTGGTCCCAGCCCCCCACCGAAACCGTCTCGACCGTGCCCGTGTCACCAACAGCCCCCGCACTGTGGTAAGCGATGTCAAGACCACCGAAGTGACGGACGGCCTGTGCCACCGACCTCTCGATGTCCGATTCCTCACGCACGTCGCAGGCACTGAACGACACTCGGTCGCCGAACTGTTGCTCCAGGGCGCGACCGGGCTCCTCCTGAATGTCTGCGACGAGAACATGAGCGCCCTCCTCGACGAACAGGTGGCAGGCTGCCAGACCTAAACCGGATGCGCCGCCGGTGATCAGTGCCACTTTTCCATTGAGCCGGCCCGACATGGATTTCATTGCCTCCTCGATAGTGCGTACCCGCCCCACAGCGGAGTCATCTCGGGCAGCGCGTGTCCAGTACGAACACACGCTCGGCGACCCGACGGGTTGGTCAGCGTGTGCGGTTTCGCCGCGTACGCGGTGCGCTACGTGTGCCACTCCTTCGGTGTGACGAACAGTGCGTCGATTTCGGCGACGACGGTGGGGCCATCCTTGAGTTCGCCGAAAATGAACTGCTTCCGGCCTTCGATTCGGTCTGTCCATCCCGCAAACGCGAGTTCGGTGGACACCTTAGCCATCGAACGGAAGTTGACCTTGAGGTACGCAGTGCGGGTCCGCACCTTGCCACCTCGCAACGAGATCCACCCCAATACTTCGTCGAACAGCAGCGCGATCGCACCACCGTGGACCGAACCCAATTGCTTCGACTCTTCCCCGTTACCCATATAGAACGGGCCGAAGGTGCAGCGACCACGTACTCGATCCTCGTCCATGAAGTCGACCTCATACGCAGGAACGAAGCGTTGCTGGCTCTCGGTAGCCGCCGTCTCGTTACCGACACTGCCGTCGCGGATCCCGAGCGAAGTCAGTCGCTCCAACTCCGAAAGATGCTTATCAATCTCTGACCAGTCGGTACCCGCCGTGGCCGGGGCGGCAAGCTGCGCCGCCAACCCCTCGAGCCTGGCCACCCGACCGGTCGCCGTGATGTCCCTGATGCCGCGATCCGCGTGCTGCAGCGACGTGTCGCTCCCGACGTCGCGATGGTTCGAGTTTCTGCTCTCGTTGGACATGTCCTACCTTCCGTCCGACATGACTGGGACGCTATTAACTTCCACTGCCCCGCTCAACCGCTCTACGAGCATTTTCTTATCGTGCTTCCCGACCGATGTGAGCGGAATGGCGTCGACGAAGACAACCGACTTGGGGGCGTTAACCGACCCTTTCTTGCCTTTTACCAGCGCGATCACCTCGTCCGTCAGCGCTGTGCGCTTAACATCCCCGTCGACGACCAACACTGCGGTGACCTTCTCGCCCCACTTCTCGTCCGGCAGGCCGACCACACAGCACTCCTTGACCAAGGGGTGCGTGTCGAGCACGTCTTCGACCTCACGCGGGTAGACATTGAAGCCCCCCGAAATGATCACGTCCTTCTTCCGGCCCGTAATGTGTAGGTAGCCGGCGGCGTCCCGGCGTCCCAAATCTCCTGTGTGCAGCCACCCACTTCGCATCGCGGCTTCGGTCTCCTCGGGCTTGTTTAGGTATCCGAGGAAGGAGTGCGGGCCGCGGACGAGGATCTCACCGAGTTCGCCGACCGGCACTTCCATGCAGTCCTCGTCGCCAATCCTCACCTCCGCTACGGCCACGGACCGCCCGGCTGCCGTCAGGAGAGCAGAGTTGTCAATGGCCGCAGCATGATCCGCCTTGCCCAGCACGCTGATTTGCGCGAAAACCTCGGTCTGTCCGTACGACTGAATGAGGATCGGACCGAACGCGCTGAGTGCCCGGCTCAAGGTACCCGGAGTGATCGGCGAAGCGCCATACACGATGGTACGAAGGCTCGAGATGTCCGTCACGCCGAGGAGCGGGCTGTCAAGGAGCACTCCCAACATCGTCGGAACGAGGATGGTGCTGGTGATTCGTTCCTGTGCAACCGTCCGAAGCAGACGCTCGGCATCGAAGCCACGCAGCAAATAGTTGCATCCGCCTCTCAACCAGACAGGTAGCATCGCCGCCACCCCACTGTGGGTCAAAGGACAGACGTGGGCGTGGCGCTCGCCAGGCGCGAAATCGAACTCGAGGGCACAACTGAGCAGTGTGGTGAGCGCTGTGTTGTGGGAGTGGACTACACCCTTCGGCATGCCGGTCGTGCCGCCGGTGTATTGAATCCACACGGGGGCTGCAGGGTCGACGTCCTGTGGCGCCGCTGCGTCCCGCGGATACTGCGAGAGGTCGAGTGCAGGCGCGTCGCTTTGTGAGGTGCCTACGGTGAGTACGTGGTCGAGCGAGAGCCCATCGACGACCTGCCGAACGTGCTCGGCTGTGGCTCCGTGGTAAAGCAAAGTGGTGACGCCGGCGTCGGTGAGCATGTATCGGTGGTCCGCGACGGCGAGCTTCATGTTGAGCGGCACCGTGGTGATGCCCGCCCACATGCTGCCGTACATGGCGAGTACGAGGTCTGCCGTGTCCTTCATTGCGATGCCGATACTGTCGCCGGGCCGCAGACCAAGGTCGCGCAGCGCCTGTCCGATTGCACGGAACTCGCCGACCACGTCGGAGTAGTTCAGCCGCAGGTCACCGTCGACGAGCGCCGGCTCCAGCGGAAAGCGCGAAGCGAGCGAGTCGAGAACATTGCCGAACGTGCGTCCGTGCATGTGCGCTCCTTTCCGAACGAAACGGGATTGGGAGATCGTGAGAGGATCAGAGGTAGGTGAAGGTTCGACGTCCCTGGGACGTCACAAGGCGACCGAACCTCAACCCGGGGAAGTGGCCCGCGGCGATGGCATCGCCGGCGTCGGCGGCTTCGTTCACCACCCGATCTCTGACGACGCGTGCGGCATCCGGATCCAGGTCGTAGAGCCCGTGCCACTCCGGATCCGTCATCTCGGCAACTGAATGAACAACGTCTCCGAGCAATAGGGCTCGTTCACCACCGTCAGCGACGACGAAGACAGTGGACCCCGGAGTGTGGCCGGGAGCGGGACGTGCGATTACTCCGGGGGCAATCTCGGTCTCGGCGTCGAAAGTCTCGAGCTGGGGTGCCAAGGGCGAGAGTTTCCGAATGGCACCGGGCACCGCTGACGGACTGGTCACGAAGTGCTCCCAATCATCTTCGTGCACACGGTAGGTCGCGTTGGGGAACATCACCTTTCCCTGCTGGGTCGCCCACCCCACGTGGTCGTAGTGCAGGTGGGTGAACACGACATCGGTGATCTCGTCGAGTTCGACCCCGAGACGGCGCAAGCTGTCCGGCAGTTGCCCTCCAGACCGGTGCTCGCTAGTGGCGGTACCTATACCTGCGTCGACCAGCAAGGTACGTCCTGCCGTGCGAATGAGGTGGCCACCAAAGTCGAGCTGGAGCCGACCGTGCTTGTCGGTCGGATGAGCGGGGCAATCCCATTCGACTTCGACCTCGCGACCGACCACCTCGGTGCGGGGCTCGTGTCCCGTGCCGTCGACCACGGGCGCGATCTCAATGGCTCCGATCTTCATCAGTTTCTCTTCTCTGTCTGAGCTGGGTGCCTTCGCGGTCCCCGCTCCCCGACTGTGTGCGTGTTCAAGCCGTTGGCACCGGGTCAGTGTTCGTCTCGGGGATTGCAATGGGCTGTTGTTCGGTCGGGCCCGCCAATCGCCGAATGATCCTCCGGGTTTCGGCGATTGCGGCAGGGTCACCGGCACAGAGAGCCCGGAGGTACGTCTCGCTGTCCGTCGCCAGGTCGTCAGTGCACCGCTCGATCAGGCCCCAATCCTCGGCCTCACGTGCAGACACGCGCATGCCGGACAGCAGGAAGCGATTGGTGCGACCGGATCCTATGAGGTCGACCAGGCGGACAGTCGACCACTCTTCGTACACGATGCCGAGACTGGCACTCGGCACGGCGAAAGTTGCTGACGAAGAGGCGAATCGAACGTCACACGCGAGCGCGACACTACAGCCGGCACCGATGCAGGGGCCGTCAATAACCGCGACGGTGGGACGCGGGAACTTTCGGACCGCGGCCAAGGCTCGAAAGGCCCACTCGTGATACTCCTCCGACAGACTCCCGTCACGATTCCGGATCGAACGAAGATCCGCGCCCGCAGAAAATGTGCCTCCAGAGCCCTGAATGGCCAAGGCTCTGATGTCTTCTCTCTGGCCAAGTGCGGTCAGTGCCACGTGGATGGAATCCCACATTTCCGCGGTGATCGCATTCCGTTTCTCTGCGCGCTTGAAGGTCACCCACGCAACCGAATCGTGCTCAGCGATCTCGACGCCTGAGTCCATCATGCGGCTCTGCTGCCTTTCGTAAGCGATTCGACCCGTCTCCGAATCGGCTTTTGTGCCTGCGGCGAACACGGATGGATTTGAACTGTCCGGTGGCGGCCTCGGGGCTATGGCCATAATCCCACCGCTCTGGTTGACCTTGGCGGAAGGAATGAAGAGCGCCGCCTTCGCCCATCTGCTGCTGGCCGGCGGCAGACAGTCTTTGTGCGTCGCGTCCTTCGGCTGGAAGAACTTCAACTCTCGCTGGAGCCTCGGGGACCGTCGCGGATCCAGCTTGCGCAACGGTTCCACTCGCAAATGTTCCCTATTACGAATATCCGTACGTTATAGCGAATATGCACGGCGGTCAAGACCCTCTTCCAACCTGAATCTAGACATGCCGGCGTCGAGAGCGTCGATCCAAACAACGTCCGGATCCAAACAACGTCCGACAGAACATCTTCATGCCAGGCTCCACGACCCGACACTTGCCGGTCAGCACCCAGAGACCTGAAGCACCCCACCCGAAAGAGCTGTGATCACGACACGAACCTCACCCGACACCGGTGTCCGAGCTTGCCGAACGACGTGCGATACAGAGGATTGGAGCTAGTGCCCGGAGATGGCTGGGCCGCGAATCCCCGCAGAGCCACGAACCCATGTCGTCGGCTCGTGGACACTCCCCATCCTGAGGGTGAGCAGCCACCAGTCGACGCGTCCACCGACCATCCCCTTAGACCTGGGCGCGTGGCTTTGTCTTCACCCTGGGCAGTTCTAGCTCGGTGAACTCCTCGAGGTCCAGGTGGCGACCTTCCTGCAGTCTGGATACTGCAATCGCCGAGACGACCAGCACCGCAAGCGTGAACAGCATGACGAGGTTTGTTCCCCCGGATGCCGCCAACACCGTCGCAATGAACGGGGCCGGTGCAGAAAAGAGCAGATTGGCAAAGTTGTAGGACAAAGCGGCGCCGGAGAATCGGCTCTCGGTCGGGAATTGCTCCGCAAACAGCGCCGGTTGTGCACCACTGAGGAACTGAACAGAGCTCAGCAGAAACGCCACGATGAGCCCCGCAACCAGAACACCCGACCCCGCAACAGTGAAGAACAGCGCAACACCCACGAACGTCCCACCGATTCCGCCCATCATGATCGCCTTGCGGCCGATCCGATCGGCAAGCACACCGCCCGCGATGCAACCAAGTGCCGATATGCCGTTGCCTACCATGAGGATCAAGAAGGTCACATCCTTGGACAGGCCGATCTCCTTTGTCAGGTAATTGAGGCCGTACACCACCACGAGGTAGAAGGCGAGCGCAGGACCACCCCAGCCGAGTGTCAGCAGAATGACTTTGCGCGGATGCGTCACGAGCACTCGCAGACCCTGGGCGCGCGACTGTTCGACTTGCGGCTCGAGTTCTCGGTTCGCGACAAAGGCCGGGGTCTCCTCGAGCTTGACACGAATGAAGACTGCGACCGCCACGACCAGGATGCTCCCGAAGAACGGAAGTCGCCATCCCCACGCCTGGAATTGATCGTCGGAAAGGACTGCGGTCAGTACGACGAGGGAGAGATTAGCCATGACCTGGCTGATCGGGGCGCCCATCACGATGAACGAACCCAGGAGCCCGCGTCGACTCTTGTCACCATGCTCCATGGTCATCAGCTGATTCCCGATGGCCTCGCCCCCGAGCGAGAAGCCCTGAAGGAAACGTAGCGCTACCAGTACCACCGCGATGCCGATGCCCTTGCCGGTGGGCAGGGCGCCGATCAAAATCGACCCTCCCCCCATCAACATCAGCGTGAGGAAGAGAACGGGCCTGCGACCAATCTTATCGCCAAGGTGACCGAAGAAGACGGCACCGAGCGGTCGAGCCACGAAGCCAACACCAAAGGTGGCAAACGACGCAAGCAGTCCCCCAGTTGGGCCGAGATCCTTGAAGAAGAGTGCCGGGAAAACTGTGGCGGCAAGCGCCCCATACAGAGCGAAATCGAAATACTCCAGGGCCGAACCCAACGTACCGCTCACGGCAGCACGAATTTCCATGCGCCGGAACGGCGGGCGCCCACCGGTCGTCGATGTCGGCGGCGAATCCTGTTCCGAAGGTGAAGAAGATGTCATGAGTTGCTCCTGTCTCATCCAAGCCTGAAGAACGCCGACTCGAGGCCCGCACCAAGGTTCCATATGCATCGAAGATTCCCGGCAAGCACTGGAATTGACGCCGGTCCAGGGAATTTGCGAAATGCAGGAACGCGCCGCTACATCAGTAGATACCCAACATGCCTCTGTACATTGCGCGTAGCCGTCCTCGAAGACGCCGGGTTAAGATGCGACCCCTGCCAACTGGACCGATGGACGACAGTTTCCCGAGAGCTTCGCCTGGGTCAGGCTGCCGGCGACGGGGATGAGTTCTTAGCTACGAGTGTTGAACGCGAGGGTCCGCGTCCTTCGAGTGGTGAGGTCTCTGGTCGGCCTGGGCATCAGTGGTGAGGGGCGTATCGGCCACGCGAGTGCCTCTCGAACGACACTCGCGGCCACGCGCCTTCCCTTTGACGGCATTCCGTATTTCGAATGGATGTACGGTATAACGACTGCGTGCGGGGGTCAAGGGCCTTGGCGGAGACCGAGGCGGATGCCCGTTGGGGCCGCGAGAAGCGATCCGGCCACCGAGACGCCGCGGCGCGCTGCGCTTTCGTCGGCCACGATCGACCAGACTGTCATGGTGGCAACTTCGCGAACCCGTCGCCAGCCCAGTCGCCAACGTCGGTGCGCACGATCAGCTGCGCCAGCGCTTCAGGCGGCGATCGCGTGTCACGGCGCTACGAACCGGAATCGGTGCAGACAGCTGTCCGCAACGGCCCGAAGGTACCCCTTGACGAAGCGCAGGCCTTCGCAATACCGTATAGCCGTACAGAATATCGTTCCATTCCGACTCCGCCTATGAGATGCCAGTCACAGTGCCGCCTGTCCCGCCCGTCCGATCGACGCCCGGACAGGTCAACGAGGTCGCAATCGCTTCGACCAGAAGTCGAACCGCTCGGTGCACTCCATACCCTGCGAAGAACACTGAATGCCTCTGTCCCGCAACGTAACGACGGCACCGTCGGCTCCGCTCGCCCAGTCGAGCCCAGACATTGCACCGGTCGCACCGCCGCTCCGGGACGCCCGAGCAGAAGCGCTCGGCAGCCTGAAGAGCCTTCAATTCGAGAGCTGAAACACCTTAGGAGTAGTGACACATGTCTGAGCTTGACCAGATCATCTTGGATGCGGTCGACCGACAGGATCTACCCTTCGCAGTCGCGATGGTCGCCAACAGCGAGGAAGTCCTGTGGGAAGGCAGCGCGGGCCAGGCCAACGCATCGAAGCCCGCCGGCCTCGAAACCTATTTCCGACTGTTCTCCATGAGCAAGGCCGTCGGCAGTCTGGCGGCAATGATGATGATCGATCGAGGGAAGGCGACGCTGGACACTGCGGTCGTGGATGTCCTCCCCGAGTTCAATAAGTTGCTCGTCCTCGAATCAATGGGGCCCGACGGTCCGGTTTACCGGGCACCCCGACGCCCTGTCACTCTCCGGCACCTCCTGACCCACACCTCAGGCGTTGTCTACGGCGAGTACAACACCAAGATGCTCGAGTACCAGACAACAATGGGCACGCCTCACATCTTCGCCGGCACGATCGAGTCCATGAACTACCCGCTGATGTTCGACCCCGGGGACGAGTGGGCTTACGGCATCGGGCTCGACTGGGCCGGCCGGATAGTCCAGCAACTCGACGGGCGGACGATCGACAGGTTCTGTCACGAAGAGATCTTCGCGCCACTGGGCATGCTGGACACCGCCTTCGAAGCAGACGCTCGAAGCGAGAATCTGGCCGATGTGGTCCTCCGGGGACCGGACGAGCGATTCACTCCGATGGAACTCTCTGCCCCGTCGCAGCCGGAGATCTACGGGATGGGCTCAGCACTTTACGGGACCGCCCCTGACTACATCCGATTCCTGCGAACGGTCCTGAACCGCGGTGAGCTCGACGGGCATCGCGTCATCAGTCCTGAGGCTATCGAGCCGATGTTCGTCAACCAGATCGGTGACATGAGCCTTCCGGTCATGAAGTCTCTCGCCCAGGACATCGCCGTCGACGTCGAACTCTTCCCCGGGTACCGCAAGACCCACACCGCCGGCTTCGTGCGGATGGAGGCTGCCGTACCCGGCATGCGCAGCGTGGGCTCACTGACGTGGGCAGGTGTGTGCAACACGCACTATTGGATCGACCCCCTGCGTGTCAGGCTGAGTTGAGTCCAACGGTTCACAGCAATCCCGCCTGCAGGGCGAGATACGGATCAACCCGACAATGACAATTTCCAGC
>NZ_JBIRXS010000059.1:0-12177 GCF_044389235.1 Rhodococcus sp. NPDC019647
GGACACTTCGACTTCTACACCGGCCCCGGCTTCGACCAGGTCTCCACCGCCGCACGCGACCACTTCGTCACCCACCTACGCGCCTGAACGACCCGTGGCTTCCAGGCGCCAGTCTGGAAGCTACGGCTGCGTCCGGGGATCGGTAACGACGTGTCGCTTCGGTACCACCACCGGGCGCGTTGGTTCTATCCACCGGCAACCGCACCTTTCTACCGTGAAGTGTCGACGCTGCCCACCACCGTGGCCACTGATCGCCCATTGCAACCGGAGGTACCCCTCATGACCACCGACACCACCACTTCCACGGCCCCCACCCACGCCCCCACGGTCCCCATCCGCGCCACCGTCTTCGTCAGCCGCTGGCCCAACGTCCCCGCCGCGGAATTCCCCGGCATCCCGGACGGCACCTTCTCCCCCACCACCGCCATCCTGATCAGCGGCGCAACCGAAATCGTCCTCATCGACGCGCTCTACCTCAAAGACGACGTCCAGGACCTCGGCGACCTGATCGAACGCACCGGCAAGAAACTCACCACCATCTACATCACCCACGACCACCAAGACCACTACCTCGGCATCGGACCACTCAAGGAACGATTCCCCGACGTCAAATGCGTGGCATTGCCCCACGTGATCGAGTCCATGAAAGAAACCATGGACATTCAGACCATGCAGTGGAATTTACTGTTCGGCGACGCCTGCATCCCGGCCGGACCGCTTCCGGAACCCCTCGACAGCCACACCCTGTATGTCGACGGCTCCCCACTGAACATCATCGAGGTGAAGCAGGCCGACGTCCACCCCACGACCATCGTGCACATCCCCGAGATCGACACCGTCATCGCCGGTGACTCCATCTACAACGAGATCTACCCGATGCTCGGCCTGTCCACCCCCGCCGAATGGCAGGACTGGCTCGACACCGTCGATGTCGTGGAAAAGCTTCAGCCGAAGATGATCGTCTGCGGACACCGCAGGCCCGACGGCGACGACTACGCCGTCGACACCATGATCGCCCAAACCCGTTCCTACATCCAAGACTTCATCACCGCCTTCCCCACCGCGAAAGACGCCGACGACCTCGTCGCCACCATGTCCGCGAAATACCCCAACCACGCCAACCTCTGGACCCTGCAATTCTCCGCCATCAACGCGATCGCCGCCCGCGACGGCGCGTAATAACACAAACACCACACCCCGACCCGGGGTCAGAGTGCCCTTCTTCAGGATCCACACGACCCAGGAGGACCAATGTCACCCGCCATCACCCCCAACCATTCCGTCACGCTCAACGACAGCGACAACCCGGCCGCGCCTGTGCCGGTGGTGTCATGATGGCGGCCCTCTCGCACAGGCTCGGCGCCCTCGTGCACCATGGCGCGGAGCCCGAAGTCGGGGTCGACACCTCCGTGCTTCGATCGGTGTCGTCCGGACCTGAGGTTTCCCGCAGTACCCGGATCGGGCGTGCTGTAGTGGTATTGGTATTGATCCCACTCGGCGTTTTCTATCTCGGCCCGAGAATCTCCGATCTCACCGCAACGCCTGGGCGCCTGCAACAGTCTGTCGAAGCGGCAGACCGCTACAACCCGTCCCTGACTCGGCTCGTCGAGCACGAGCGCGTGACAGTGAGTGCCTTCGCGGCACTGGACAGGGTGCGTGAGTGCCTGACCGATGTTCTCGGCATGGGCGAAGCGGTGTCGGTTGAGCTCAGCACCCTGGTCGGAACAATTTCGGTAGATCTACAGGAAATTCTCGACCATACCGGCGTCGACGTCGCCGTTCTGGTCGGTTCACTCGAATCCCTCAGCACTCGCGTCGGCGCATTGCAGGCACCGGCGAACGGTGCAGCCACGGCCTTGTCGGATAATCGCGCGACGATGTCGGCCATCCTGGACGACGTGCGTGTGACGGCGGGCCAGGTGCACGACACCCGTCTTTCCGTGGAGTCCGCAGCCGCCGATCTGTCCGGAAGGTAAGTAACTGATGGTGTTTTTCGGACGACCTGGTGGACCGGCCAGAACGGTTCTCGCACTAATAGCCGTCGCCGTACTCGGCCTGTTTTCCATCGTGATCTTCAACCTGAACAGGAGCCTGGACAGCCAGCAACGAGTCAACGCGAGCAGTGTCGGTATTTCCGCGAGCTTCCTCGATGTCAACGATCAGCTCACCGCGGAACTCGGAGAACTGACTCAGCTGACCGGGACTGCTGAGTCGGCGCTCCAATCCATCAGGGCGTTAGGGCCACTCCTGGCGGAACTGCATCACGCCATCACGCCGGTTGCCGGCTCTCTGTCGAGCACCGCGCGAGGCGCCCAGATCACCAATGAGCAACTTGCCGTGATCGCGCACATCCTCGGTGAGGTCCACAACGTCATCCTTCCCCTGGTGGACTCCGCTCAGGCGTTCGGTCAGCAGGGCGAAGATTTGTTGGCGGTGATCGAGGGATTGATCACCGACTTACAGAGTGCGGTCGAATCCGCGGCGACGATCAATCAGATGCTTCCATTGCCGGGCTGAATACCGACCGGCCCGCCACCCCTGCCTCTCGACCGACTGGACGTGACATGCGACGTAAAGACCGAAGCCCGAATGGTCCTTCCGACCTGACCGCACCTCGAAGTGCCGTGTTGCCCTCGGCTGATCCGCAATCAGAGGGGTTCTCGGTCACTCGCCCTGTCACCAGGTACTCGATTGCCACCGAATGGCTGGGCCGACTCGCGGCGGTCATGTCTGCCGTGCTGCTCGTACTCGTGCTGAACGCAATTTCCGAGGGACTGGCGGTTCGGCAAAGCACCCGCGCCATCGTGGACAACTTCGGGCAGGCCAATCAGTACTTCGACGAGCGGGCCGATCTGGCCGCGCCTGCCCGTGTGCGGAGCGAGCTTGCAGACCTCAGAACAGTTCTTGCCGAACTGAATTCGGCGACGGCGGTGGACGTTGATCTGCTGGCCGCAATGCTGCCCGACATGCATACGTTGGTTGCTGCCGGTCACAACGACGTCACTATCGCCCACCAGCTCCATGGCATTTCCTCGTCGCTTCAAGGCGCGGCCGGATCGCTACACGCCATCTCCGCCGACGCGGACGTGGCGGTGGTCAAGGTGAACGATCGGCTTCTGGCTGCCCTGCAACTGGCCGATCAGCTCAACGCCGAACTCGAGCGTACGACGGTCAAACTCGCGCCGCTTCCGGCGCAGGGAAATCTGATTCCCGCCCCGACGGGAGGAAAGTAATGGTGGGCAGTCGAACTTTCGCCGCGGTTGTGCTGGTACTCGGTGTGGCGCCCGCCATCGGCTTGTGCGCAATCAACGGCTTCTTTCCCACGTTCCGTGATATCAGCGACCCTCTCGGTCGGCCGTCGGCCTTGAGCGTGCAGATTATCGATTCGGCCCAACGACTCGACGAACTGACCGTCGAACTGGAACCGAAGCACGCGCGGCTGGCAGCGGACATCCAGGTTCTCGGACCCATGTCGAACGACCTGGCCGTGTTGGTCGGCCGGAGTGTCGAACTGTCGCCGTTGTCAGCGACTTTGAGGGGCAATGCATCGAAGGTCGCGGACATCTCGGCGCCATTGCCGAACGTGGTGACGAACGTTACCGCGCGTTCCGACGAGGCCGGCGCCACCGTCGACGGACTGTCGACGGCGGTCGGTTCCGTCGCGACCGAGCTGCAGGGAATCCACGACGGTTTGACCACAATGCAACTCACTCTTCTCGCACTCGGCCCGAAGATGTCGGGGATCGCCTCGACGCTGGCGACGATCCAGGAAGAAGCTGCGCATGTTCGGGAGTTCGGTCCGCTCCTCGCAGTGGTAGGCCCTCCGTTCAACAGTCTCGGTATCCCGTCCTTGGGTTTCGAGGCACCACCGTTACCGCCGCTGCCTCTTCCCTGAGCATCCGGATACCCTTTTTTCGTTCGACGGAGTGAACATGCAGATGCACATGCAGAAAAGATTTCGGTTGTCCTGGGCGATCACCTTGGCATTCACCATTGCGGTGTTGAGCGGCTTGTTGATCCTCACGAGAGACCTGGGCATCACGAACGACACGTTCAAAAACGGTGTCGTGCAGGCGCAGGAGCTCGACGCGACGACCGATGCCGCGCTCGACGGGGCGCATCAATTGCCACCCGCAGCCGAGGCGGCGCGGCAAGGGCTGCCGGAGGTGGTCGGCGTCATCGATTCCCTCACCCGGGCGAATCAGGTGCTGGGCACTCTCGGTGACCAACTCGGCACCCTCGGTACCACGCTGACCGAGGCTGATGCCCCTTTGGCGGGCACAATTTCTGCCGGTCGGGGGGCAGGCGGAGAGGCCGGTGCGGCCGTTGTGCCGCTCGGCGGGATAGCGGCATCCCTGGATGATGCGAACGTCAATGCGCAGGCTCTCGGCCAGAAACTGGATGAGACGCTCACGCTGTCGCAGACGATCGACCAGAAATTACGCGTCGCGTTGCTACTGCCGAAAGTCGGCAACTGACAGAAATGAGATCACCGTGGGGTCACCCTGTGGGCTGCGGTGACCTCGACGACGACCTGGCATCGTGGATGCCCGTTCGTTGCCCCCGATGCTCGATCACAATCCATTTGCCTGCCAAGCGGCGATATCCTGAAGTCACGTTCTCCTCGAGATGAGGCAAGTTGCCTCATCGAGGATGGGATCGTCCAGGTCCTGTTCTCGCTCTGCGGGGAGACGGTGAGGACACTCCGATGGCCGCAGGTGATCCGCTCGAGACCCAGCGCGGCGTGGCCCACACGGTCACGGCGGAGTTGAGCGCTGAGGGATTCGAGGACGCCCACGAAATCGGCCGGGGCGGATTTGGTGTCGTCTACCGCTGCGTGCAACCGGCGCTGGACCGCACTGTGGCGGTGAAGGTCCTTGCTGCGGACCTCGACGAGGAGAACAGGGTTCGGTTCTTCCGCGAACAGCGGGCGATGGGCCGCCTCACCGGACATCCTCACATTGTGAGCGCACTCCACGTCGGTGCCACCGACAGCGGTCGCCCCTACATCGTGATGCCCTACCACTCGCAGGATTCGCTCGACGTCCGGATACGCCGCGACGGCCCACTGCCGTTGGAGGAAGCACTCACGCTCGGGGTGAAGATGGCCGGTGCGCTCGAGACTGCACACCGCCTCGGGGTCCTGCACAGGGACCTCAAACCCGGGAACATCCTGCTCACCGACTACGGGGAGCCGGCGCTCACCGATTTCGGCATCGCCCATATCGCCGGCGGATTCGAGACCGCCACCGGCACCGTGACCGGGTCACCGGCCTTCACCGCGCCCGAGGTGCTGAGCGGCGAACCGCCGACTGAAGCCTCCGATATCTACGGTCTCGGTGCGACGGTGTTCTGCGCCGTCACCGGTCACGCCGCGTTCGAGCGCCACAGCGGTGAGCATGTGGTCGCTCACTTCCTCCGAATCACGACCCAACCGGTTCCGGACCTGCGCGAGCACGGCGTTCCCGAAGACGTATCGGAGATAGTCGACCGCGCCATGGCCGCCGATCCGCGGCAGCGTCCTGCCACCGCCGCCGACTTCGGCGACGAACTGCGGCGGGTCCAGCTCCACCATGGCTTCCCCGTCGACGAGATGGCCCTGTCCGGCGAACCGGACACCTCCCGACGCGATCCGGATCCGGCGCGCGCCCGCCCGAGGTCCACGGCGACTCCACCACCTACTCCATCGATGGCACCCGCCGTGAGGACTCCGGTGAGTAATCTGCCGCTCGAGCTCACCAGCTTCGTGGGCCGCCGCCATGAGTCGACCGAGGCGAAACAGCTGCTGTCGTCCGCTCGTCTGGTGACGTTGACCGGGATCGGTGGTGTCGGGAAAACGCGTCTGGCGCTTCGGCTGGCTGCCGATGTCCGGCGGAGGTTCGGTGACGGAGTCTGGTTGGTCGAACTGGGCGAGTTGCGGGATGGGTCACTCCTGACGGACACGGTTGCCGCGGCCTTGGGGCTGCGGGATCAGCCCGCGCGACAGCTCGACGACGTCGTGGCGGAGTTCCTCGCCTCCAGGCACCTTTTGCTTGTACTGGACAACTGCGAACAGGTGGTGGAGGCCGTCGCGGCATCCGCCGAGATGCTGTTGCGCACCTGTCCGCAGCTGCGGATCTTGGCCACGAGCCGCGAACCCTTGGGTATCGGCGGGGAGGCGGTGCTGCGAGTTCCCCCGCTGAGGGTCCCGGCCCCAGACCACGAGCCCTCGCTGCGGGCGCTGACCGGGTACGACGCGGTGGCGTTATTCGTACAGCGCGCCGCGGCCGCCGTGCCCGGATTCGAACTCACCGACGACAACCGGATGGCGGTGGTCCGAATCTGCCACCAACTCGACGGCCTACCGTTGCCGATCGAGCTGGCGGCGGCACGGTTGCGCGCGATGTCGCCCGAGCAAATCCTGCAGCGGCTGACCGACCGGTACACGCTGCTGACTCTCGGCAATCGCGGTGCACCGACACGCCAGCAGACCCTGCGGCTGTCCATCGACTGGAGTCATGAGCTCTGTACGCCTCGGGAACAGCAGCTGTGGGCCGAGCTGTCGGTGTTCGCGGGAAGTTTCGAGCTGGATGCTGCCGAGGCGATCTGCGGGGAGGACCTGACTCCGGAGGAGTTGCTCGACACAGTGACGGCATTGGTCGACAAGTCGATCCTGATCCGGGAAGACGCCGGCTCGGCGGTGCGGTTCCGGATGCTCGAGACCCTGCGCGACTACGGCAAGGAAAAGGCCGAGCAGACCGGTATCCATTCGATATTGCGACGACGGCACCGCGTTTGGTATCAGCGTTTGGTGTTGCAGGTGGAGGCCGAGTGGATCAGTCCGCAGCAGCTGGAGTGGATAGCGCGGCTCGAGAGGGAACAGTCGAATTTGCGTGAGGCGATGGAATTCTGCCTGGCGGAGGAACCCGGTACCGGCGCCGAGGACGGTCTCCGGATAGCGGCGGCCCTGTTCCCGTTCTGGCTCTCCCGCGGACTGTTCCGGGAGGGACGGCACTGGCTCGACCGCGCCCTGGCGCATTACTCCGAGCAACCGACCGCTTCACGAGTAGGGGCGCTGTACGCCGCCAGCGTGTTCGCGGGCGTTCAGGGTGACCTTCCGGCCTCGAGGGCCCTGGTGGACGAAGCGCAGGCTCTGATCCCCCAGGTAACCGACCCGCTGTTGCGCGCTCGCATCACCCATGCAGACGGTCTTCTTGGACTCGTCAGCGGCGACCTTCCCCACGCCTGCACGCGTATGGAGGAAGCGCTGGAGGTGTTCGGCGCCCGCGGCGACCTGTCGTCGCGAGTATGGGGCCTGATGATGCTCGGGCTGGTGTACGAATTGCAGGGAGATGTGCCCCGGGCGGTCGGCTGCCATCAACAGGTTCTCGGCATCACAGAATCACACGGTGAATCGGTGTACCGGTCGTACTCCCTGTGGGCGCTGGGAGTGGCGGCCTTGCAGCAGGGCGATCGCGGTCAGGCGGCGGAACTGCTAGAACAGTGCTTGCGGCTGAGCCGGTTGGTGGACGATCCATTCACTGCCTCGATGACCCTGGAGGCTCTGGCGTGGATCGCCGGCACCGAGGACCACGCACGACGCGCCGCCATCCTGATGGGGGCCGCAGAGGCGCTGGGCCGTGCCCTGGGAAGCACCTCGGTGCTGTTCCCCACCTTGCTCGTACGCCACGAGGATTGCGAACGGCTCACTCGCACCTCACTGGGTGAGCGCGCATTCGAGGCGGCCAGAAGGGAGGGTGCGGTCGTGGGATTCGAGGGAGCGGTCGCCTACGCCCTCGGCGAGCGCACCGAGGCCACGACACAGCCCGCCGGTAGCAGTGCGACGGGCTTGACCAAGCGGGAGCGAGAGGTCGCGGAGCTGGTAGCGCAGGGCCTCACCAACAAGGCCATCGCCGCCAAGCTGGTGATATCGCCGCGCACCGCGCAGGGCCATGTGGAACACATTCTGACCAAGCTCGGGTTCACCTCACGAACACAGATCGCGGGTTGGGTCCTGGAGCACGCGCAGGACAAGCGCGGCTGACCGGTACGGCGACGCCGTCTGGCCAGCACGCCGCGCGCAGCTTCTTGTAACCTCGTTCCCAGGCCCCTCATACGGGGCGATGCGAACTGGGGAAGGTGGACGCGGATGCCGAGCCCCGACAAGGAGGCCACTGTTCGGTTGACGTCCGAACAGATCATCGAGCGGCTGGTCGACGCGGCGACGACTCTGCTCGCAGAGGCGGGCCCATCCGAGATCAAAGCGCGGTCGGTCGCTGAAGCGGCGCAGGTGTCGACGATGTCCGTCTATTACCATCTCGGGGGCCTGCCTGAGCTGCTTCAGGCCGTAGTCGACAGAGGCTTCCGCGATCTCGCCCTTGCCTTCGAGTCGGTACCCGACAGCGACGATCCCGCCGCGGATCTCTTCGGTATTGCGTTGGCCTGCCGACAGCTGGCCCAGGCCAATCCGCATCTCTATGACCTGATGTTCGGCCTCGCGACGCGCCGTGGATACCGTCAGCTCAGACCAGCCCGCTCGGGTGCCGCTGCCCAGTCCGAGGCGTTTGGGACGGCGTATTCGCTTCTGGTCGGCCGATGTGCCCGATTCGTAGGAAGCGGTCGCATCCGCGGCGGCGAGAATCCGGAAGTGATCGCCACGCAGCTTTGGAGCTGCGTGCACGGATTCGTCACCCTGGAGTTGGGCGGTCACTTCGCCCAGTTCCCCGATCCGGTCGACCAGGTCCTGCAACCGACAATGGTGAACTTGCTGGTGGGACTGGGCGATACCGCGGAGTCGGCACAGTCATCGCTGGTGAATGCACTCCGCGCGCATTCGCGCGAGTCGGACCGCAGCGCCGCGGATCCACGGGCGAGTGGGTAATTAACCGCAGAACCGTGATCAAGTGCGTGAGCGTCCAGTGCTTGCCGCTCCGGTCCGATTCAGCTGGCCAAGTCATCAATTGTCGACGCAGAGTACGGGTTCAGGGTGTCCGTTTCCGCCTGCATCTCGACACTGGCAATGCCGTAGCACTCCCGATAGTCGCTGGGCGACATCGACAGGAACTTTCGGAACTCGCGACCGAAATGGCTTGCGTCGTAAAACCCCCAGCGGTGGGCAATGGACCCGATCGGAATGTCAGTGGCGACCACGTCGCGGCGTGCGCTGGCGAGTCTCTGCATGCGTACAACCGACCCGACGGTGTCGCCCGTGAGGGAGAAGGCGCGATGCACCGTGCGGCTCGAGACGTTGAACGCTCTGGCCATGTCAGCGACGCGGATCGGGCCGCTCCGAAGGTGCTGCTTGATCCACTGATCGAGCTGTGATCGGAGGGCCGGCAGGAGCGTAGGACCGTCGCAGGCCGCACGGGTGCTGCTCCGGATCACCCCGGCCACCAGCGTGAGCAGCGCCTCTCGGGCCGCCTCTGCGTCTGCGGCGTCCATGGACGACACGTGCGAACCCATGCTTTCTACGAAACTGATCAGGACCCGCGCCAGCGGGCGGGATTGATCGAGCATCACACAATCGGGGATCGAACCGCCGGTGTCGTATGACGCCAGTGCGGACAGGGGGATGATCACACTGCGTTTCCGGAGGCCGGGCGATACGGTGGAGTTGTACGCCACTCGACCCGTCGAGATGAGGCCGGTTCCAGGTTCGATGCGAGCGGAACCCGATTGCAGTTCGAAGTGTTGAGTACCGGAGGATGCTGTGAGCAGCATCAGCACCTCGGTGTCCGACGTTTCGATCAATCGCTTCGTGCGACTCACTTTCAGTGCGGGGCAATCCCACTCAGTGACTTTGATGTCGCTGAGATCGAGGGATCGCAGTAATCCGTGGCCTTCACCCTCTGCGTCGGCCGAAATATCGATTCCCATCGGCACGAGCCGCCCCGCCATCGCGTTCTCCCAAGCCGACCGGCGATCCCGACGCTCGACCTGGCGGAGGTCGAGCATGGGGACCGAGCCGTCTTTCATGACGCTGTGCTTCAGCGGCCTCGAACGAGGAGGTCGGTCCGTCCAGCGTTCTTCGGCAGCATGACGCACTTCCGAAACAGCTGTATGACCGCCGGAAAGGCTCTGGGCAAGCTCGGCATACCCCGGACGATCATTGCGCCTGCGGTCACACGACCGAGAAGTTCCGGCGCTGCGTGGAGTAGACATGTGATCGATTCCAATCCTGATGGCCGTGGCGCGACCGGACGGCAACGAGGTTGCTCGCAGTCCATAATGAAACTTGTAACGAAGTTAGGAACACGCTACGCGGTCGACTTTCGTGTGGCAAGGGTCACATCGAGGTGCGTGTTAACTGAGTCTTCCGGCACGGGTTCGAGGTGCGATCAGATTGCGCTGACGGTCGCGGTCTCGCAAATTCCAATCGCCGTGACGTCGTGTCGAAACGAATTCCGGGGAAGCGCGGCGAGCATGTTGTGGATCGCGAGCACGGCGCTGAAGGATGTGGGGCGTTCACACTCGATGAGGTCGATAAGACCATCGGCCGAACCGGTCGACGCCACGGACACGCTCTTGATGGCGGGTTCTTCGCTGATGTTGAGGCCGGCCCGCGTTTCGCGCCGGTTCAGCCGAAGTGGCAGACGTAGTGCAGCGTTGTCAGGACCTCGATCTCAAATGAGCTGTTGCCGGGGACGTTGAACGATTCGCCGCCGCGGTAGGTGAGGGTCTCGGTCTGACCGGCGAGCGTGACCTTGCATTCGCCGTCGATCAATTCCATGATTTCCGGCGCGGCAGTGTTGAACGTCAGGGTCGAGGGCTGGATGACACCGACCGACTTGGAGGTGCCGTCGGCGAGCTCAATGTTGTAGCTCACGCATTTGCCGTCGAAGTACACATTGGCCTTCTTGGCCACGCTGACGTTCTCGAACCGCGCCATGATCTCTTTCCCGAGGTGATGAAGGTGGAGCCGTCAGCGTACGTGACCCTCGACGCTCGACCTGACGGAGGTCGAGCGTCGAGACCCAGTCGTCTTTCACGATGTTGCGTTCCATCGTTCAGGCGGCGTCACTTGACTAGCAGGTCCGTCCGTCCATCTTTCTTCAGCAGCTCGATGTAAGTCGGGAAAAGCTTCGTTTGCGCGTTAATGGCTTTGGCCACGATTTTCATGTTCCCTTCCATGCCGATGTCGCCCCTCATCACAGCCATGGTCAGATTGAGGTCGCCCTGCCAGAAGCGGTTCGCATATTCGCCAGTCATCCGGAAGGTGCAATCTGCCTTGCCGTCCGCTGCGCCGGGAACGGCGGTCAGGTTCGGCATGTCGATGATCATGGAGCCGTCGGGTTCGGTGGTGAGGATCTCGAAGACACCCGGGATGTTCGAGAGCTTCTCGAACAGGTCCGGGTCACTCTTCGCGTGTTCGAAAGCCATGCCGATGTACTTGTACAGTTCCTCGGCGGTCGGTGTTGCGGACATCTGTTGGTTGTTCCTCTCGTGACGGCCGTGACACGACCGGGGCGGCAGCAAAGTTGCCCCTCCATTGGAGCGGGCACTGCGACAAACCAGATATGTGGCCTGGGTCGCAACTTAGGTTAGGAGTGGGCCGTGGCGCTCACTAGGACCACGAAGACCGGTGGCGGTATTGTCACGCCACTCGGAGCTCTCGGGCAGGAACGCGCTTACGCGGTCGACATCAACGCAATGAACCGAAGAACCGTAATCGGGTGTGCGATCAGCCCCTTGACGATGAGCTCCCTGCGGAGGACTGCGCGGATCACAGCCATACCCTGCCTGCTGAAGAAGCCTGTCGGGATCAGCCCGCCCGCCCGCATCCTCAGCTGTGACACGGCCATCAGCTGATCGCCCGTCGTGTCGATCACGGTGACACTGGGTAGCCCGGCTATATCGTTCAGAACCAAGGCCTTGTCGGATCCGAAGAGAATTGTGCATTCTGTCCCGGATCCGCCTTCGCGCACTGCAATCGGCCGTGTCATTCGAGCGGCTATCTTGCGTCGTCCCGGGAAATTGTCAAAATTCTCTTGAAGTAGAAGTGCGGTCAACGATGCCATGCCGTTGGGATCACCATCAGCGTAAAATGTGCACTTGTACAGGTATTCCGTTGTTTGTGTCATGCGGGGAGCCTTTGCAGAGTTGATTAGCTACTTCGACCTGAAAAATGAGGCGCCACGGTGAGCATGATTTGGCTGTTCTCGGCCGGTCAGGATTGGGTTGGCCGTAAGTCCCCCCGAT
>NZ_JBIRXS010000060.1:0-11050 GCF_044389235.1 Rhodococcus sp. NPDC019647
TCTGGGCAAGCTCGTCCGCCCCGCCGCCATCTACACCGGCCCCGCACCCCGCACCCCCGAGTCCGTCGAGGGCTGGGACCAGATCGCCCACACCAAATAATCATTCGACGCTCACCGGTGAGGAAGTCGGCCTCCGCACAGCGAGGCCACTTCAGTGAGCGCCTCGATTGGAAAGATCGGTCCGCGTCGGCCGAAGGACTGTTCCTCGACTGGAAATGTCCCCCGACCAACGCGGTTCGGCTCCTACGGAAGGTGAGCTCGCGAGAAACCCTCTGGCCGGAACTTCGGCTGTGTCAGGCGGCGAAGTCACCGGCCTCGAACGGGATTCCTCCGCTCCATACGAACGTCAGATTGACGCTGACGATCTTCCATCCCTCGGCGGTGCGGCGGCAGGTGTTGTCGTACCAGCCGCCGATGTCAGCATGGGCGCCCTGCTCTGCAAGGGCTGGCACGTGCGTGGCCTGAAGGTAATGGTTTGTCGTCGCCGTGTCACCGTCGATCGTGATGCTGATGTTCGAGAACATGTGCTGTGTCCGTTCGAACGGCTGCAGGATGGCACCGGCGGCACGCGCCATGTCTTTCTTCTCGACCTTACCGAACGGGTACTGGGCATATCCGTCGTCGGCGAACAACTCGGCGAAGGCCTCCCAGTTCTTGGTGTCGGCATTTCGGGCGTACCCGAGGATCAGATCGTGTATCTCAGCCCGATCCACAAGCATCTGCACGTTCTTCTCGAGACTGCTCACTTGAAGCCCTCCGGTTTCATGGTGTTGTGCGCGAACGCCTTTCACGGCAATGTGATGCTAACCACTTTTTGACTTTACAGTCAACTCGTTTTCCGATGAGGAAGGCAGAATGCGTATTCGTACTCATAGTCGACGTAGTCAAGTCGATCGCCTGGTCAATAACTTGGCGACCAAGGTCCAGCCCCCTCCTCGAGATCGCCTACAGGCGTTCTGCTCCGGAGTCCGGAAGGTTCGGTCGACGGCCCCCGTGACCGTTACACGTTTCGGCGTCGATCCGGGTAGGGAGGCCCATCAAGGAACCAGCAGACACGTCTTCTCCGGTTGCGGTCGGGCAGGACGACACCTCGAACGACTGACTTACCGGGAACGGATGCAGACCGGACCCGACCAAGCTTGTTCCACCGACGAAAGAACGACTTCATCGACGCCCCGGCGTTCCCGGCGACGGCTTTGGCGCAGCAGTAGTGGCGCACCGCCGTCCCATTTCCGGCGTCTGTACCGAAGCACCGGGTGACGCTACTGATTTGTCAGTCAAGTCACAAAAATCGCACCGTTCGGTTCTCAACAGGTCCGATACCTGACGAATACAATCTGCGAGCTATTCTCTACGGTCGCTATTGACTTACGAGTCAAGTAATGATTATCTGTGATGGGGGTCACGAACTAGCCGGACCAGTCCAGGCCGCCACGCTCGACGACGTGTGCGGTGGGACCTAGCGCCTTCGCGATGTTCAGAGAATCCGAGTCCGCCATCGAGCAGGACCCCACGCTCGAATGCGAAGCTCCGAGATGGGCGATCTGCATAGGAGAAACTTCGAAATGACCAATCTCGACGGCAAGGTCGTCATCGTCACCGGCGGAGCGCGTGGCATGGGAGCCGCTCACGTGCGGAAACTCGTAAATGACGGTGCGCGCGTCGTCATCGCAGACGTACTCGAGGAAGAAGGACACGCAGTAGCCTCCGAACTCGGAGACAACGCCCGATTCATCCATCTCGATGTGTCCTCCGAGCAGTCCTGGACGGACGCGGTTGGAAAATCCACGCGGATTTCGGGCCCGTGACTTCGCTCGTAAACAATGCCGGTGTCGAATTCGCCGCACCATTGCACGAAACTTCAGTAGACCAGTTCGACCGGGTTGTCGGCGTCAACCTCAAAGGCGTCTTCCTGGGCATCAAAGCGGTCGCTCCAGACATGCTCGCCGCACGGTCGGGCGCAATTGTCAACATCGGTTCCGGTGCCGGACTGATTGGTTACGAAAACCTGTCGGTGTACTGCAGCACCAAGGCAGGGGTCAATGGCCTGACGATGTCGGCTGCAATCGACTACGGCAAGTACGGAATACGGGTGAACGCGCTTCACCCCGGCATCGTTCAGACGCCCATGTTGCGGGAAGCGATGGACTCCAACGAAGACCTCAAGAATACGCTCAACGACTCGGTCAAATTCCAGTCCATCCCCCGCATGGGCGAGACACGTGAGATTTCTGCGGCTGTGTCGTTTCTCCTGAGCGACGAGGCAAGCTTTGTAACCGGCATCAGCCTTCCGGTAGACGGCGGACTAATCCTCGGAAAAGCCACGCCGCTAGCGGGATAGCCCAATTTCGATGATAGAAGGCGGCTAAGTACACCCGGCGACAGCACCCGCATTGCCCCTGACCGTTCCAACGCCCGAGCCATCAATCATCAAAGAATCAAGACGGACATTGATCACGGAACAGGTCATATCCACCACCACCAGGAGAAACGCCGTGGGAACTGAAGACTCGCCACCAGCGGCACGCGTCGTGACACAACGCGGAGCTGGGAGGGAACCGACACCGCAACGCCTTCCCACTAACCCCGACGCTGATCAAGAGATTCCCGTTGATTCGGTTCGCGGGGCGAATCCGTTCGTCGGCCTCACCCTCGGACAGGTGACGAGTGCTGGTGCTCGCTGGGTCGGCGCACTGATCAAACGCCCAAAAGTACTCGTAGGTTCGGTTCAGAGCTGGGCAACCGAGGAAGCTCGTGTCCTCGCCGGCCGGTCGGCAGTCACGCCGGACCCGAGAGATCGACGGTTCGAGGACCCCGTGTGGGCCGATTCACCGGTCTGGAAACGGGTCGCCCAAACCTATGTGTTGACTCGTGATGCTGTGCTTGCGTCAGTGGATCGGCTCGAACTGGACGAAAAGTCGGTCGAGAGGGCCAAGTTCGCGCTCATGCAGGTCACCGAAGCTGCGGCGCCGACGAACAATCTGCTGCTGAACCCTGTTGCGCAACGCACTATGCGAGAAACTCGCGGTCAGTCCCTCGTTGCGGGCGGGCGCCATTTCTTGCACGACGTCCGTCACAACGGCGGCATGCCGTCACAGGTCGACACCCGCCCCTTCAAGCTCGGAGTCAACACCGCCGCGACTCCCGGCGCCGTCGTCTACCGCTCACCGATGTTCGAACTCATTCAGTACTCTCCGAGTACCTCGCGCGTTCGCAGCGTTCCCACTGTGCTGATCCCGCCGCAAATCAACCGCTATTACTTTCTCGACCTCGCGCCAGGCCGCAGTTTCGTGGAGTACGCAGTAAGCCAAGGGCTTCAGATACTGTGTATGTCGTGGCGCAATCCGACGTCGCGGCAACGGGACTGGGACTTCGACGACTACGCCGCCGCCTGCATCGAGGCAATGAGGATTGCGGGTGACATCACCGGTTCGCGGTCGGTGAATATTGCCGGGTTCTGCGCAGGTGGGATGACGACCTCATCGGTGTTATCGCATCTGGCGACGACTGAGCCAGATTTGGTCAACGCCGCCACGCTCGGCGTCACTCTCGTCGACAGTGACGTGAACAGCACCTTGAATATGTTCGCGAGCGAACGCACCGTCGAAGCCGCTCTCAGTCGTTCCCGCGACCGTGGTGTGCTCAGCGGTGCGAGTTTGGCAAAGATGTTTGCCTTCGTGCGCCCGAACGATCTGATCTGGAACTACGTCGTGTCGAACTATCTGCTGGGAAAGAATCCGCCTGCCTTCGATGTGCTCGCGTGGAACAGCGATGCCACGAACATGCCCGCCGCGCTTCATGCCACCTTTTTGGACATGTGGTTGAACAACGCCTTGGTCGACGCCGGGCGCGCGAGTGTCCTCGGCACTCCGATCGATCTCGGAAAAGTCAAGAACGACATGTACGTGGTCGGCGCGCGGACCGACCACCTCGTTCCCTGGGAGTCCGCGTTCGCCGCGACGCGGCATTTCGGTGGAGCGGTCCGCTTCGTTCTGTCGAACAGCGGCCACATCCAGGCCCTGATCAATCCACCCGGCAATCCGAAAGCGACGTACTACGCGAACGGAGCGCCTGCCCCGAACCCGGGAGTGTGGTTGCAGGGAGCGCAACGGCACGACGGATCGTGGTGGGAGGACTGGGCTGAGTGGAGTCAGGAAAGGTCGGGCGACCTGATCGCCGCGCCGGAAGCCCTCGGTAATGAAGCGTATCCACCACGGTCGGATGCCCCGGGACGTTACGTCACAGAATAGGATTCGGCCGATGATGGATGTGCCGCTTACAACATGGCTCCTTTTCGAAGGCGCCGCAACGCATCATCGCCATTCGGAGATTGTGAGCCGCCAACCCGGCGGTGAACTGTTCCGCTACACGTATGGCACCTTCTCGGAGCGCACCAAAAAGTTGATGAATGCACTCGACACCATGGTCATTGCTCCCGGTGCCGTGGTGGCGACACTTGCCTGGAACAGTTACCGGCACCTGGAAGCCTATTTCGCAGTTCCGTGCACTGGACGAGTGCTGCATACCCTCAACGTCCGACTCTCGCCGGACGAGCTCACGTTCATCATGCGCGACGCGGGCGACGTCGTCGTCCTCGTCGACCCCGAGTTCCTGCCGCTGATCGAGCAGATTGCACCACGAGTACCGAGCCTGACGCACATCGTGGTCTTGACAGATGATGCCGCCGTTGCCGCCGACTCAACAATCGTGGCCTACGAACAGCTGCTCGCCGAGGCCGAGTCGGACTACGCAGCTCCGGATCTGGACGAGCGACAACCAGCGAGCTTGTGCTATACCTCCGGCACGACCGGACAGCCCAAGGGAGTCGTCTCGACACACCGTTCACTGTTCCTGCACGCCTTGGCGGTGACCTCGGCCGCCGGCATATGTGTGGGTCCCGGCGACAGCGTGCTCCCGCAGGTACCGATGTTCCACGCCAGTGCATGGGGTTTGCCATTCGCGGCCGTCGGTGTCGGCGCCAAACTCGTCTTCTTCGGCGGGGCGCTCGAAGCCGCTCCCTTCGTCGACCTTCTACTCGACGAGCAGGTCACCGTGACCGCCGGAGTGCCCACCGTGTGGGTGGCGGTCGCCGACGAACTCGAACGACGGCCGGGCGCGAACGAACACCTGCGGCACATCATCTCTGGCGGTAGTCAACCGCCAGTCGCGTTGATCGAGCACTACCTGAAAAAGTTGGGCATACCGTTAGTGCAGGCGTGGGGAATGACGGAGACCTCGCCGCTCGCGAGTGTCGCGTGGCCACAGCACCGGATGCGGTCATGGACCGAGGAGTCGGTCACTGATGCAGCTCGGCGGCAGGCCGGACTTCCGCTCCCCGGCGTCCTGGTTCGCTTGCGCGACGAGGACGGCAATGCGCTGGCATTCGACGGTGAATCGATGGGCGCCCTGGAGGTACGCGGCCCTTGGGTCACCGACAGGTATTTACACGGGCGAGGAGCCGAGAACTTCACCGAGGATGGTTGGTTCGTGACAGGTGACGTCGCGATCGGGTCACCCGACGGCTACTTCGTCATCTCCGATCGGACCAAGGACCTCATCAAGTCCGGTGGTGAATGGATTTCGTCAGTAGACATGGAGGCGGCGATCATGGCGATGCCCGCCGTGATCGAGGCCGCGGTAGTCGCTGTGCCAGACCCGAAATGGGGGGAACGACCAGTCGCTTACGTCGTACCTCGACCCGGGAAGAGCATAGAACTCGAGATGATACGACAACACCTCGAAAGAACAGGATTCCCTCGGTGGCAGCTACCCGACCGCGTCGAGGCGATCGATGAAATCCCCAAAACAGCGGTCGGTAAGTTCGATAAGAAGGTGCTGCGCGCACGAGACGGATCATAAGCATGTTGCGACATCGTTCTGGCCGGCCGCTCCGCCAGAAAGCAGTGCGCAGATGAGCAACCGAGACAATCGGCAGCAGATCGGCTCCACCCGATACCTCAGGGTGGGCCCGATGAAGGTCCGGGTCAAGATACAAGGAACCGGCCCGCCACTACTGTTGATCATGGGAATCGGGGGTCACCTCGACATGTGGGAGCCACTCGCGGGATGGTTTCCCAAGCGGTCAGTGGTGATGTTCGACTTTCCCGGAACCGGGGACTCCTCCCTTCCGTTCTTTCCACCGACGATGGCGCACTGCGCGCTCTTCGTCCGGCTACTCCTGCAGAAATTGAAACTGCCCCCGGCAGATGTACTGGGTTACTCGTGGGGTGGTCTACTCGCCCAGCAACTTGCTGCTCAGCATCCCGGCGCCGTTCGAAAACTGGTGTTGGCGTGCACGGGCCCAGGGGTCACCTGCATCCCGGCGGACCTCGAAGTCGCCGCGAGACTACTCACGCCGAAGCGCTACTACTCCGCTGAGTACCTCGCCAGCATCGCTCCCGACACCTACGGCGGCCGCTTCCGGCACGACCCATCACTCGTGGAGGCGGAGGTAACCCGCCGCCTGAACCATCCGCCAAGCTGGGCAGGATATGCATTTCAGCTCGTCGCTTCCGGTACCTTCTCCACCTTCCCTCTCGCATCGCGCATATCCCAACCGACCTTGATCGTCGCGGGGGACGACGACCCGATCGTCAAGGTCGGAAACCAACACATACTCAAACGCCTGATTCGTAAATCAGACCTGCGAATACTGAAGCAGGCGGGCCATCTGCTACTCCTCGACAGTCCGGAGCAATCCGCCCCGATCATCGAAACCTTTTTGCGAGCATCGGACTGATCCCAAGTCGCGGCGCACGACGACATGCTGGCCACGATGTACTCGATGACATCGGTGCCGAGCCGACGGACGGATCGCGTCCTTCTGTGGGCCGTCGTTGATCGTTGCCTGGCAATCTTGATCATCTCGGGCCCCTTAGGAGGCCAAGACTGCCTGCGCTGGAGGACCGCTGGCAGGTCCGGCGCGGTCGACGTCGAGAGATGAATGAGGCGGTCTTGTTGCGACAACGGTGGCTGCGCCATGGAACCGCATCATGTAGTTCTACTACGGCGGCTGCGACCTTGGCCAGTTCTCCGACCAACGCGTGCCGCGGCTAAGCCGACTGCTCGGACACCCCCCAATGCTGACAGACGCGGCGTCCCTCACCGTCTCGAGGCGGGTTTTGCCCTTGTTGTCAGATGCGATTCCGCTCATCTGATATGAGTATGCGACGGCTGTCCCGATACGACAGCACATTTCAGGGGCTACTCGCGCGTCAGACCTGGGCGACGATGGCGTGCCCTGCGGCGCCCTTCACGATGGATATCCGTTGGGCATCACGTGATGGCAATCTACTGCCTACCGATGTTCTCGCATGTGACCTACGTTACTAACCAGACGCACCGCAGCGTCGACACCAAGACCATGGTCGACGCTACCGAATCTGTTCAATCAATTCCCAAAGCCCAACGGAGTAGTCATGCCCCGGATCAAGTTCCTCAACAACGGCGAAGAATCGTGCATCCACGCCGACGCGGGTAGCACCGTGATGTCGGTGGCCACCCTGAACAACGTCAACGGCATCGTGGCGGAGTGCGGCGGAGGTTGTTCGTGCGCGACGTGCCACGTGTACGTGGAAGGTGAGTGGTTCGACAAGCTCGAGCCCGCCGCTCCGGAGGAGCTCGAGCTTCTGGAGTTCCTCGAGGGTGTGCAACCCAATTCGCGTCTGTCGTGCCAGATAGCAGTGGACGCCGAACACGACGGCCTTACCGTCAGCGTCCCGCCGCAGCAGGGCTGATTTCTTTGTCCACATCTCAGGAGAGCACAGTGACGACCAACTTCGACAACCTGTACATCGGCGGCAACTGGACTACCCCATCGGGTCCTGCCACCATCACGGTCACCTCCCCCGCCACTGAAGAGGTCATCGGTACGGTGCCCGAAGGCGCCGAGGCAGACATCGATCGCGCAATCGTTGCCGCTCGATCGGCATTCGATGATCCGACTGGCTGGTCTCAGTACGAGCCCCGTCGCCGTGCCGAGATTCTCGAACGATTCGCCGACGCACTCGACAAGCGCGGAGCCCGGACCGCCGAAGCGGTCAGCCGGCAGAACGGGATGCCGATTCAGACGTCGCAGAGCATGGAAGCGGTCTTTCCCGCGCTGCTGCTGCGCTATTACGCCAGGTTGGTGAAGGAATCGGCCGACGAACGGCGACCGGCGATGTTCGGGGGTACTACCGTCGTGCGCCGGGAACCGGTCGGTGTCGTCGCCGCGATCGTGCCATGGAACTTCCCTCAGGCTCTCGCCTTCACCAAGATCGCCCCAGCCCTTGCGGCCGGTTGCACGGTGGTGATGAAACCCTCTCCCGAGACGGTGCTCGATTCGTACATCATGATCGAGGCAGCCATGGAAGCCGGCCTTCCCGCCGGCGTGCTGAACGTTGTGCAGGCGGGAGCTGCTGTTGGTGCGTATCTTGTGGCCCACCCGGGCGTCGACAAGGTCGCGTTCACCGGTTCCACGGCCGCCGGTCGAAGCATCGCGGAAACCTGCGGGCGGCTCCTCCGGCCGGTCACCCTCGAACTCGGCGGCAAGTCCGCAGCAATCGTCCTCGACGATGTCGATCTGGGAAGCAGGCTCGAAGAGTTCTTTCCCGCGACGCTGTTCAACAACGGACAGACCTGCTTCCTTAGCACCCGCATCCTTGCGCCCCGCGCTCGATACAACGAACTCGTCGACACGATCTCCGACTTCGCAGCGAGCCTGACCGTCGGCGACCCACTCGATCCTGCCACCCAAATCGGTCCTGTCGTGTCTGTGCGACAGCGAGAACGCGTCGAGTCCTACATCGCCAAAGGCGCCGCCGAGGGGGCACGCGTCACGGCCGGGGGTGGTCGGCCAGCAGACCATGATCGCGGCTACTTCATCTCGCCGACGGTATTCGCCGATGTCGATAATCACCACACCATTGCCCAGGAGGAGATCTTCGGACCGGTTCTGGCGCTGATTCCCTACGACGACGTCGACCAGGCCGTGGCGATGGCCAACGACAGCGAGTTCGGATTGGGTGGTTCGGTGTGGAGTGAAGACCCGGAGCGGGCGCTGTCGGTGGCCAACCGTGTGCGCACCGGCAGTATCGGCATTAACTCCTACGTCAACGACCCCGCCTCGCCCTTCGGCGGAATCAAGGCAAGCGGTATGGGCCGGGAGATGGGCCCGGAGGGTCTGTCCGGCTTCCAGCTGGTCAAGTCGATGTACAACGCACCGTAGAGAGCCGGCCTTAGGGGCGACTCGGTACCGCAGAGGCGCTCCGAGTCGCCCCTAAGGTCCGTTTCCCGAGCGACAATTGTCTCGTCTGTAAGTGCACCCCTTGTTTCCGAGAGTGGCGGCAATCACACTGGCGGTGCAGCGGCGTGCGGTCCCCTGCACACACGGGTTCGCAGCAAAGGAGACGATCGGGTGGATATACAGCAACTGGAGATGTTCGTCGCGGTCGCCGAGGAGGGAAGCATCCACGGCGGGGCCCGCCGACTGCTGATAGCCCAGCCCGCAGTATCCAAGTCGCTGCGCAAACTCGAGCGCCAGCTCGGTACCGAACTGCTGATCCGGTCCCCGCAAGGAATCGGACTTACCGTGGCGGGCGAGGTTCTCCTCGCTCAGGCCAAGGAAATACTCGAGCGCATGGGCCGCACCATCGAGATCGTGCGCAAGGCGGGCGAACCCGGACGCGAGTTGATAATCGGTCTCATCGCCGGGGCTGTGGCGGCGGCGGAGTTGACCAAAGAGATCATCCGCCACTATCGGGTCGAGCGACCGGATGTGTCACTGACACTGCGCGAACTCAACTTTCCCAATCAGTTCACCGCCATCTCCGATGGGCTGGTGGACGTCGCCCTGGTGCGCCCGCCATGCCCCACGTCGGACGTCGCATTGACCTCCCTGTTCGACGAGCCGATCATGCTGTGCTGCCGGGAGGACCATAGACTCGCAGACAAGGACTGCCTCGAGATCGCTGACATCGTCGACGAACCGATGCTGGACATGGCCGACGCTCCGGTCCTGTGGACGGATTTCTGGCTTCTGGTCAACGAGCGCCACGGGCGACCACCCACAGAGCAGTCTGTCCGAACTCTTTCCGAGATGGGTCTCGCCGTCGCATGCAGCCCCCGCACTGTCACTCCACTCGTCGGCAGCGCCTGGCGCCTCGGAATGGACCCGTCGTCGTTGAGCACGGTCCCTCTGCGTGATGGGCCCCGATCGATCGCGGCGGTGGCCGCCGCGCGTGGCGACTACCGCGATGAGGTCTGCGACTTCGTCGCGACCGCGGTGCGCGTGACCCGAGAGCGGGTCGCCGATATCCCAGATGCTCACTTACTGGCCTGATTCGATCCGGATTACGTACACATGACGGCTGGTTCGGTCAGTGGCGACGAGCTTTTCCACGTCGTCGTGGCTCCGTGATGGCGCGTCGTGGGCGTGCTAATGAGCGATGCTGATACCTCAATTCCCCAGTGCCGACGACAAACTGAGGCCGATTTCGGTGTGCCGACGCGGTAGTCGTCACCGCAATAGATCACATTGCGCACGTAGCGCTACCGACTCTCCAGTTTCCGCGCCCACCACACAGGCCGTGGCGTGCACCTCAGCGACCTGGATGGTGCGGGTAGCGGGCAGGTAATGGGCGCAGCCCGTCATCGCCTATGAAATCGCACTTCACAGCGATACTCGCGACCGTTAGACAGAAAGTCCATCCCTACTCGTTGGCAAGTGCACCGCGAAATACAGGGCCACTCACCGGCCGGGTCGGCGATCTCGACGTCGTCACTGGAGAGCGCGACGAGCGGTCACGTCGATGTTCCTGCACAAGGGCATCGTCGGTGAGATCGATGACGAGAGCATATAACTGGTACGAATACACGCGCCTCGCTAACTTAGCTACTTCGACCTGAAAAAGTCGCGGTGTGGCGGTGCGTGATCAGCCAGTCTTGGAACGCGAGAATGGCTACAACCCTTGGGCTAGAAGGGATTGAGGCCATCGTGTTCCGTACCGTAGGCGATCAGCCGTCGTTGTTCGAGTCGGTGCTGCCGCAGGAGTTGCTGCGGCTGCCCGCG
>NZ_JBIRXS010000061.1:0-8530 GCF_044389235.1 Rhodococcus sp. NPDC019647
CGGCGGTGGCGTTGGTCGTTCCCAACGACGACTCCGCCTACGCGCAGATCCCGGCGTTGCAGGCCGCCGGCCGGGGCATCTCGCGTGTGATGGCATCCCACATTCGCCCAGGGTAGTGACCGGACCCACAATTTCCCTCTCATTTAATGAGAATGATCTGGCGGTGGGGTGGCCGGGCGAAGGATCCTCGATCTGAAGACGAGATCAAGGAGTTTCAGATGTCTGCAAGCCCTGTCCCCTCCGGCGCACTGGCGGACTCCCTGCGGGTGACCGCGAAAGAGGTTGTGTCCGAAGGTGTTGTGGCGTTGACGCTGCGGCACCCCGACAACCGGCGGCTGCCCGACTGGGCGCCGGGCGCCCACATCGATCTCATACTGCCCTCGGGTGCGACGCGGCAATATTCCCTGTGCGGTGACCGCTGGGACGCCTACAGCTACCGCGTCGGAGTGTTGCGCGAACCGGACGGCCGCGGCGGATCGGCGTTCATCCACAACACGCTGGTCGTGGGGGACATGGTGGGGGTGGGTGGTCCCCGCAACAACTTCCCCCTGGCGCCGGCACCGAAGTACCTGTTCATCGCCGGCGGCATCGGCATCACACCCTTGATCCCGATGATCGCCCAGGCGGAGTTGATGGGCATCGACTGGCAACTCCTTTACGGCGGGCGGACCCGCAGCTCGATGGCGTTCCTCGACGAACTCGCCGCCTACGGCGACAGGGTGGTCGTGGCGCCGCAGGACGAGTGCGGGCTACTCGATTTGCAGACCTGGCTCACCGCGGCCGCCGCCACCGAGACGAAGGTGTATGTCTGCGGTCCGGAACCGTTGTTGAACGCGGTCGAAATGTGTTGTGTGAATTGGCCGATCGGCAAGCTTCGGATGGAGCGGTTCGTTCCGAAGGAGCAGGGAGCCCCGGTACGGGATGAGCCGTTCGATGTCGAACTCGCCCGCAGCGGGCTGACGGTGACGGTCACCCCCGATATGAGTGTTCTCGATGCGGTGCAGGGCGCGGGGGTGAATGTGTTGTCCTCGTGCGGTGAGGGGACGTGTGGCACCTGTGAGACCGCGGTCCTGTCCGGTGCACCGGACCACCGCGATTCCATTCTCGAGGACGACGAGCGTTCGGCGGGCGACTGCATGTTCATCTGTGTCTCCCGCGCCTGCTCCGACCGCCTCGTTCTCGATCTCTGAGAACCCCTCCGACGAAGGACTTTTGCCGTGACTACGTTCGCCCCCGCCCCCCATGTGCCGGTCAGCCATGTCGACCCGTTCGGCCTCGATGTCCTCGAAGATCCGTTGCCGTTCCAAGCGGATCTGCGTGACGCAGGACCGGTGGTGTACCTCGACCGCTACGAGGTGTTCGCGATGGGCCGCTATGAGCAGGTGCACGCCGCACTGACCGACTGGCAGGGCTTCCAATCCGCTGCCGGTGTCGGGTTGAGCAACTTCCGCTACGAAAAGCCCTGGCGGCCACCGAGCCTGCTGCTCGAGGCCGACCCGCCGCACCACGACGCACCCCGATCGGTGCTCAGCAAGGTCCTCGGCCCCCGCGCGTTGCAGAAACTGCGCGCCTCGTGGCTGGTCGACGCTGAGGTCCTCGTCGACCAGGTCCTCGAATCGGCGACGGAATTCGACGCAGTCACCCGGCTCGCGGCCGCGTTCCCGCTGCGCGTGTTCCCCGACGCCGTCGGTATTCCCGAGGCTGGCCGGGAAAATCTCCTGCCCTACGGCGACCACCTGTTCAACGCGTTCGGCCCGGTCAACAGCCTCGTCGAGAAGGGCGCACCCCGCGTCGGGGAGCTGTCCGGGTGGGTGAACGCCCAATGCACTCGCGACGCGTTGTCCGAGGACGGGTTCGGGGCGCAGATCTGGGCGGCCGCCGACCGCGGCGACATCACCTACGAGCAGGCCCCGCTCATCGTGCGCTCGCTGCTCTCGGCCGGGGTGGACACCACCGTCAACGGCCTGGCCGCGGTGCTGTACGCCTTCGCCTCCCATCCGGATCAGTGGGCGCGGGTGCGGGCGAACCCGATGCTCGCCCGGACCGCCTTCGACGAGGCGGTGCGGTGGGAGTCGCCGGTGCAGACGTTCTTCCGCACCGCCACCCGCGACATCGAAGTCGGCGGCACGCTGATTCCGGACGGCCGCAAGATTTTGATGTTCCTCGGCGCAGCCAACCGGGATCCTCGCCGGTGGGAGAACCCGGACGCGTTCGATCTCTCCCGCAACCCGTCGGGGCATGTCGGTTTCGGGATGGGCATCCACCAGTGCGTCGGCCAGCACGTCGCTCGCCTCGAATCCGAGGCATTGTTGACCGCGCTCGCCGCCCGGGTGCAGACGATCGAGCTGACTGGCACCCCCCGCCGGCACCTCAACAACACCCTCCGGTCCTGGGAATCGGTGCCGGTCCGGGTGCAACTGGGCTGACGAGGGGGAGGATGGTGATCGGGGAGTAAGGAAGGTCTACCGGTGAGTGTCGAACCTGCCCCGGAGCCGAAAGGGGAACTCTCCGCGCAGCAAGGGATGCTGCGCGAGGAGATCGCGCTGTCCTGGCGGCGCTCGATGCTCAGCGGGCTGCGCCCGGACGACCCATTCGACTCGGCCTCGATCGAGGAGACCGATCGGCGGAGCCGCCTCTTCGACGCGGCAACTCCGATCCTCGACCGCATGCAGGACGACCTCGCCGAGACCCGCTACTGCGTGTTGCTGGCGGACCGGGACGCGCGGCTGATCGATCTGCGTGTCGGCCAGCGCCGCATTCAGGACCAGATCGAAGAAGACGGGGCGATCCGGGGTCGGTTGTTCACCGAGGAGAACACCGGGACCAACTCCATCGCCACCGTGTACGAGACACGCCAACCCCTCGCGGTGCGGGGGGAGGAGCACTTCGTCGAGGCAATGAAGAAGTACAGCTGCTACGGGTATCCCCTCACGCATCCGACGACCCGGCGGCTCGAGGGTGTGCTCGACGTGACGTTCCTCAGTGAGGACGACAGCCCCCTGCTCCGGCCGATGCTCACCCGCGCTGTCGAGGATGTCCACCGCCGACTGCTCGAGGGCGCCCGATCCACCGAGACCGCCCTGCTCGCGGCGTTCCAGGAGGCCGTCTCCCGCCGGCGGGGTGCGCCGGTCGTCGCGATCGGTGAGGACGTGTTCTTCGCCAACACCGCCGCCCAGCAGGTCCTCGATTCGGTCGATCACACCGTGCTGCGGGCGGTGACCGAAGGAACGCCCAGCGGACGCCAGCTCACCAAGGACCTCACCCTCAACTCCGGGCTGGCGGTGCGCGCGATCTGGAGCCGGGTGACCTCCCGCGGCGGGGTCGTTCTCGAATTCGACCCGGCGCAGACGCCCCGTCACCGACAGTCGGCAGTGGACCGGCGGGAGGTGGGGGCCGCGCCGGCCCGGACGGTCACGGGCAGGCTCGCCGCCGCACGGGAACACCGCTTCACCACCCTGATCACCGGGGACCAGGGCACCGGCAAGAGCCGCGCCCTGACGACCTTGGCGGGTGATACGCCGGTGGTCCGGCACCGTGCCACCGTCCTGACCGACGCCCCCGCCGCCCGCTGGCTCGAGGATTTGCGCCAGTCCCTGGATGCACACACCGGGCTGGTCGCCGTGGAGGACTTCCACCTCCTGCCCCCCGCGATGGCTCGCCGGGTCGGTGACCTCCTTGCTGACAGTCACGCCTGGTGGGCGATCTCGAGTGGACCCCTCGATGCCGGCGCGGCCGAACACCGGCGGATCCTGCCGCACTGCCGCGTGCAGATCACCCTCGCATCTCTGCGCTCCCGGGCCGACGAGATCCCGCAGCTCGTGCGGGAGATCCTCCGGGAGATCGGCGCCGCCGACAGTGTCCGGCTCACCGCCGGCGCCGTCGACGCGCTCACCCGCCACCGGTGGCCGGGCAACATTTCAGAACTCAGGACGATCCTCGAGGCCGCCGTCCGCCAGCGCTCCTCGGGCGACATCACCGCCGATCAACTGCCGGCGCTCACGCCGGGACCCCGGCAGGAGCTGAGCCCCCTGCAGCGAGCCGAGCGTGAGGCCATCGAATGCGAGCTCGACCGCAGCGGCGGCAACAAGCTCGCCGCGGCGAAGAATCTGGGCATCAGTCGCACCACCCTGTACAAGCGGATGAGCCAGCTGGGCATTTTCGGCTGAACAGGACCGGGGATGTGAGGAAAAGTGTCCAGAACGCGAACACTGTGCAGACGTGATCGGCGTCACCATGGTTTCACTATCGATCCTGTTTGAAGGAGCTTTGCCATGACGCTGCACATCGACTCGCTGTTCATCGGGGGCGAGTGGATCCCGCCGACCTCCTCACATCGCATCAACGTGATCTCCGCGAGCACCGAGGAGCACATCGGATCCGTTCCCGAGGCCCGCGAGGCCGACGTCGATGCGGCCGTCGCGGCGGCGCGTGCGGCGTTCGACGACCCGTCCGGGTGGAGCCAGTGGAGTGCCGCGGACCGGGCTGATGCCCTCGACAGCCTCGCCGACCAGCTCGAGGCCCGCGCCGAGGAGATGGCCCGCCGCGTCTCGGCGCAGAACGGCATGCCGATCGCCATCGCCCGGCAGCTCGAAGCCGGATTCCCGGTCGCGGTGATCCGCTACTACGCGGGCGTGGTCCGAGCCGCATCGTTCGAGGAGTCCCACCCGCATCTGCTCGGCGGTACCACCACCGTCCGCCGCGAACCCCTCGGTGTCGTCGCCGCGATCGCCCCCTGGAACTTCCCCCAGACCCTGGCCTCGTTCAAGTACGCGCCCGCCCTCGCCGCCGGGTGCACCGTGGTCCTCAAACCGTCCCCGGAAACCGTCCTCGATGCCGCCCTGTTCGCCGAGGCCGTCGCAGCCTCCTCCGTTCCGGCCGGGGTGATCAACATCGTCCCTGGCGGCCGCGAGGTCGGTGCCTACCTGATCGCGCATCCGCACGTCGACAAGGTCGCCTTCACCGGTTCTACCGCCGCCGGCCGCCAGATCGCCGAAGTGTGCGGTCGGCTGCTGCGGCCGGTGACCCTCGAACTCGGCGGCAAGTCGGCGGCCATCGTGCTCGATGACGCCGACCTCGATCTCGCCACCATCGGGGAGAAGCTGTTCGGGGCGACGCTGCTCAACAACGGTCAGACCTGCTTCCTCGGCACCCGGATCCTGGCCCCGCGCAGCCGCTACCACGAGGTGGTCGGTGTGTTCGAGGCGCTCGCATCGTCACTGACCGTCGGGGATGCCCTCGATGAGGCCACCCAGATCGGCCCGATGGCCAGCGACCGGCAACGCGAACGCGTCGAGGGCTACATCGCCAAGGGCCTCGGTGACGGCGCACGCCTGGTCACCGGAGGCCACCGGCCCGCTGCCCTCGACACCGGCTGGTTCGTCGAACCCACCGTATTCGCCGACGTCGACAACTCCCACGCCATCGCGCAGGAAGAGATCTTCGGCCCGGTGCTGTCGGTGATCCCGTACACCGACGTCGACGAGGCGATCGCGATCGCGAACGCCACCGACTACGGCCTGGGCGGCACCGTATGGACCGCCGACCCGGACCGCGGTATGGACGTCGCCCGCCGGGTACGAACCGGCACCATCGGCATCAACACGTACCTGCCCGACCCGAGTTCGCCGTTCGGTGGGGTCAAAGACAGCGGCATCGGCCGGGAACTGGGCCCCGATGCCGTCACCAACTTTCAAGCAGTCAAGTCGATCTACGCGTAGGAGCAGACGATGAGCAAGGGTTACAAGTGGATCGCTGCCGAGCGGGAGAGCCTCGATCCCTACGTGGACTACGAGAAGATCTGGAAGCTGTCGACGTGCTACTACGTCAACGACTTCATGATGAATTTCCTGTACACCACCGGCTTTCCGCACTTCATTCTCCCCCCGCACGGCGGTGAGGTCATGTACCGGGCCAACACCGGAAAGGCGATCCATCAGCCGGACAAGCGCGAATCCGACACCGCAAAGCACTTCTGGCGGTGGTTCGAAATGGGCCCGTCCGATCTGGCCACCCAGAAGTCGATCAAGCAGGTCAACGCCATCCACCAGGGCATCGCCAAGAAGTACCCGGGCCGCTACACCAACCTGGAGGACTTCACCTACACGATGTGCTGGATCGGCGCCGACATGCATCGACTGCGCCTGCGGGTCGGCCTGTCCGGCTACACCGAAAAACAGAAGATCGCCACCCACCTGTACTGGCAGGAGATTGCGAAACTGTTCCGCGGCGAAAATCCCGAATCGCGCCCAGGTGAACCGGTTTTCGACGCCCCGATCTCCGACTTCCCCACCAGCTTCGACGGCATGCTCGAGTACATGGACAAGTACGAGGCGATCGACTACCCGTACACCGACGAGGGTGCCGCCACCTGCGAAGCGATCATCGATCAGTTCACCCACCGCTGGTTCCCGAAGGGAACCCGGTTCCTGGGCCGGCAGATGATCCTGTCGCTGCTCGACGAACCCCCACACCGTGTCCACCGCCTGCCGTACCCGAACGTCCTGGTTCGCAAGGTGATGGAGTTCGGCTTCGCGGCGGTCGTCTACACCCAGGAGCACATCCTGCCCGACCCGAAACTCTCCACCCCGGAAAAGCATCGACGCGCCCAGGCCGGAAAGAAGCCCCGTGAGGTGGCGGTGGCATAACCGTCCGTTCGGGTGAAGGCGGCGTCGGGGCCGCTTCCACCCGAACCGGTCTGCAGGACTGACACGAATGGCCACCGCCCCGGGAACGCATACCGTTCCCGGGGCGGTGGCCATTCGCATACACGCGAACTTTCCGTCCTCTCGGATCCGACCTATCTCATCGGTGATCGCACGCTGGTGGTGGGCAACGCCTCGACCTCCGAGCCGACCCGTTCGACCAGGACCGCCATCTCATAGCCCACCTGCCGGATGTCGCAGTCCGCGGATGCAGCCACGGCCAGTTGGGAGCCGTCACCGACGCTCATCAGTAGCAGGTATCCGCCGTCCATCTCGATCACCGACTGCAGCACCCGGCCCCGATCGAACAACTCGGACGCACCGGCCGAGAGGCTGGCCAGACCTGAACTGATCGCTGCCAGTTGCGTGGCGCGGGCCTCGGGGAGATGCTCGCTTGCTGCCATGAGGAGCCCGTCCGCGGAGAGGAGGACAGCATGAGAGACGCGGGGTACGTCTCGAGCGAAGTTCGATACCAGCCAGTCCAGGGGACGGTGGTCATGGGAACTCATCAGTAATACGGCCTTTCATTGTGGGTACCGCAGTCGATCGGGTCCTCGTCACCAGGATCGGCCCGGGTGGCCCGTCCGTCGCGCACGCCGCTCAGATGGGCGGTGAGACTGTCGCGGATCGATTCCGGATCACGTCGCCGCGGTGGACCTGCACCGGTCACCCCCCCGGGGACCAGGCGCTGACCGGGAACACGTTGAGGTAGTCCTGATTCGGTGACGGTGTCGACCGCGGCTTCGGCGGCGTGCCGTGCAGCGGACCACCCGGAGTCCGCGGGCGAGACCCAGTCCCGGCCGGAGTGCCGGGAGCGGGTAGTGGTTGGGTCGGTCAGCCACTCCGAGACCATGCCGAAGTAAATGGGCGTGGTGACCGTCGCCACATCCTCCGCATCGGATCCGGGTACCGGTGCCGGTACCGGGTGCTGTGCCACGGCACGCAAATGTCGTGGTTTCAGCTCAGACGGTCCTGTTCCGGTGCCGTTGACAGTCGGAGGATGGTCCGCCGGGGCAGCGATTCCGTCCCGCGAGGCTTCCCGCTGGCGCCGTACCGAGACCGGCGACCGGTCGTCGTCTGCGGAGAGTGCGGGGAGTGCGTCTGGTGCGGGTCGTGCCTGCCGCACAGATGACGGTGCCGGTACCGGGAGGTGCTCGCTGCGGCGCGATTCGGCGGCAGCTGTGGGCAGTGCGGGCGTGTCGGCGGCGGCCACCAGCAGCCGGCCCGGAATGTCGACGGTGGCGGTAACACCCGCGTTGCGGGCGGCGCCCAGGGTTGAGGACAACTGCACCGTCATCCAGTGCCGGGCGGCGAGTTGTCCGACGACGAACAAACCCATGTGCCGGGTGGTATCTGTGGTGGCGTCCGCGCGGGTCGCCAGGCGGGCATTGATTGTGGCCTGGTCCTGTCGGGAGATCCCGATGCCGTGATCGACGACGCTGATGACCGTGCCGCCTTCGATGGTGCGGGTGAACCCTATTGTGACGGTCGTGTCGGGCGGGGAGGCGCGTAGTGCGTTGTCGACGAGCTCGGCGAGCATATGCACAAGATCGACCGCGACCGCCGCGGTCAGCGACCCGGTCGGCGCGGATTCGATGTGTACGCGCTGATAGCTTTCGACCTCCGAGATCGCGGCACGGGCGATGTCACCGAATCTGATGGGCGCCTGGCGGGCGCGGGGGCTGCGGTCCCCGGCGAGGATGAGCAGGTTCTCGCCGTTGCGGCGCAACCGCGCGGCTAGACATCCCAGGGCCGTAAGTTGTCAAGCCGCTTGGGCGATGCGGCGGTGGTCCCAGGCGATGTGTTCGTCGTAGTGGGTGTGGTGGCGG
>NZ_JBIRXS010000062.1:0-7994 GCF_044389235.1 Rhodococcus sp. NPDC019647
GTCGAGGACGCACTCGACTGCGCCTGTGGCCTGTACCTCGGCGACCCGACCGCCTGGCAACAACCCCCGACGAACTTATGAATCAGACCACTTAGCTGATCTCGTACCTCGCGGCGCAGTGATTGATTACCCCACCAATCTGCGTGGGATGCGCCGAGCAGATCTCGATGCCATCACCATCCGAGGGGAACAGCTCACCAGAATGCTACTGGCCCAACACTGTCCGGGTCTGATGGCGTGAACGGCCTGAGGCGTCTCTACATAGCGACGTAGTGGGATCGTGGAGAGACCGATGCAGCAGAGGAATTACGACGTGACATCCCCCACAGAGAAACATGCACGAGAGGTGATCGAGGGAACTTTCCGACAACTCGACGACTGGCAGCGCACACCGAGCCCGTTCGTGCCGGGGTCGGGAAGTGAGTTGAGGGAGGATGATCGAGATTGGCCGTGGTTTCCACTGTCACAAATCGTCTATCTCGGGCTGGCGGTCGCGGTCGAGCATATGCAGGCTGTGCGGGCGCACCTCGATCCTCCGAAAGGGCACCCAATCAAGCTATTCCCTTCAGCACATCTACCCTTTGTCGCACAGCGCTAGTCGGTTCCGCGCAAGCGGTATGGGTGATAGGGCCCGACTCACGAGAGATCCGGAAAATGCGCGCACGTACCGTTGTCGCGTCGATGCAAGATCATCATTCGGCCTACCTTGACGGCCTGCAGAAACTGGTTCCTACTCCCCACGAGGGCACCGACCAGGTGGCAGCAAATGTCGCCCGCCGACGTGATGAGCTTGAGAAGCTCCGCTCGGTGATGGGGCAGAAGGCAGTGCTCAAAACTACGAAGATGATCGAAGAGGCTGCGCACGAGGCGCTGGGCGCGGATTTGGCCCGCGACGTTGTCTTAGAGTGGCGTGCGGGGTCGGGCGCTGCCCACGGTCTGGCTTGGCAACTATTCGGTACTCCGGGAACAACCCGAGCGTCCGAAGCGGATGAGCGCGGGCTCGCCTCGTTCCAGGCCGGAGGCTCGTACGACCGGATCGTTAACGGCTACATGGCGGCCTTCAGACTCACCGAGTGCGGGTGGAGGTCGTTACGCCGGCGCGGGAGATGACGGGGCCTTGACGATTTTGCATCTGCATCTGCATCTGCATCTCGCCCCCGGCCCGCAGGATGCATGTCCTAGCGGGCGAGCTCGTGGCCGTTCGGCAGCACCGCATCTGGCGGCCTACCCGGCCAACGAGGATAGGTCGCCGGGACAGAGGTGGGGCGTCCGGGAGCACAGGATTATTGCACTTTATTGTCCAGCAGAGGTGTTATGACGGTGACGACATCGGCGAACTTGCTTAGCCGGACGGCGTTGAATCCCTGTCCGGATGGCATGCGATAGTTTGCGGGCACACGAGAGCCCGAATGAACCGCAAACACACCGAGCTGAGAGGCACTATCTATGACTGTCCAGATTGTTCTCCACGACGGTACGTCCAAGGAGTACGTCGATAGGAAAGATGGCCGCGGGGAAACCCTGGACCGCGAGGACTTCTGGTACAACGTGAACGAGAACGGCGTGCTGCGTGTGTGGCGGCGCCATCTCGACGGCGCCACCTGGAAGGAGGGTGTCAGCGACTTCACTGAGACCAGCGTTGTTGTGATTACCTACGGTCCGGCCGGTTGGGTGAGTGTCGAAGGCGAGAAGACCGACCCCCGGCACAGCTAGAGGCTGGGGCGAGTCGTCGGCCGGCACCTTGGTTGAGCATGGGAACGGGTTGGGGCGGTGGACCGGTTCACCGCGGATGATCTGGTAATGGGGGCCGCCCCACGACACAGACGCGCCTGCATCGCCTCAGCCCGTTTTCACTCGACTGCCAAGCGCACTAGTCGCTCCGCTGGCCGGAGAAGGAGGACCGGACCGAACTTGGACGTCACGCTACTGCGACCATCCACCCACGCACAACCACCGACACCAGCGCCGGGTACAAACCGAGACGTATCATCTTTCCTGGTCCGCGTGTGAACCGACGCCGCGGGCCTTGCCATCCATCCACGCGATCACGTCCAACATCGGCAGGGCCGAGATCTCCTCCGGCACAACCGCGGCGGCGCGGATCGACAGCAACCGGCGATACAACGCCCGATCATCGGCGCGCAACGCCTCCCGCACCGGATTCACATGCGCCCGCTCGGTGCCGAAGACCTGACTCACCACCGAATGTAGGGTTGGATACAACCGCGGCCGCTTCTGGGCAATCAACTTCGTCGCCTTCGTCTGCCCGATCCTCGTCAGCGCCCACAGGGCCGTTTCCAGGTCCCAGGCAGGCCACGCCGGACGAGCGAGTCCGGCCCGTCGTCCCAGGTCCCGATCCGAGCCCACCGCCGCCAGAGTGGCGTTCAGCGCCTCGACTTCGGTGTGGAGGATCGCCCGCGCAGCATTCGGCGAGACCTGCACCGACAGACACACCCGATGACAGACGCCGTGGCCGAATCGCTCGGCCTCACGACGGGCGAACGCGATTCGCACTAGTCCTGTCGGTGAATTCCTGGGCCGTACTGTTGGTTCAACAGGAAGTCGTGCGTCCACGTTCGACTCTGCGATCTACCTTTTAGACCATTGGTTCAGCTCGTCGGCGACACGAGAAGTGAGCTTTGCGAGGCGCTGCTCCATCTCGTCAAAACTCAGCTGAAAGACCTCCTCAATCAGACCGTAGAGAGGCCGGTTAAGCGCCAATTGTGATAGGTCGATGCGAGTATCCGGACCGTAGTGCATCAGTGTGTTGCGCAGCGGTTTCCTCGCTGGATCGATGAGTCGTATCGCTTCCGGATCAGTCATGAGCTTGTCGATGTGAGTGCGAGACCTGTCTGTCAAGCAGTTCGCATGTTCGTTCGTGAGGATTGTGAGACTGCGCAGGATCTGATACACGGTCAGATAGCGGAGTTTGAAGATCGTCGGACGTGAGGCATTGGTGGTGTCGAGACCGAGCAGCTGATTGCACGTGTTCGCCAGTCCATGGAAGGTACTGAGGAGCATGTTGATTGCCGGAGTGGCATTTCCGTTGAACCCATGGCGGAACCACGTCGCAGAACGAACGTCTCTACTGTCGAGATCGGAGGGGTCCATAGCGCTTGCAAAGGAACGGGCGCCGGGATGAGGCACTGTCACAATGCTGCCGAAGTACGCCCCGTACTCCTGAGCGATCTTGTTCAGTGTTTCGCCTGTTCCATCAAGGAACAGTCTCGCCGGCGGGTAACCCAGTGCAAACGTCGTTGCGAATGTCGAATTTATGAGGTTGCCATTGTGGAACGTCAGCCCTACATCGGCCTTCCATAGTGAGGCCAGTGGCAGCCGTACCGGCTTGATGAACGCCCGATGATGCGCTGGCGCAACCTCATCCGCAAAGAACTTGAGCTGCCCTAGAACGCCTCGACGCGTGTCCTCAAACAGCTTGAGGCTGTGTCGTGAGCGAGCTATGAGATCAGTCGCACCAGCGGTGAAGGTCAGGTCGGAAATAGCTGATGGGTCGAGTTTTTTCAAGCGAGCGTGGGACTCGTACGCAAACAGCGACAAATAGGCAAACATGCAAAAGAGTGCTGTGGGGGCCACCGACCTGGCCTCCCTCAAGCTGCGGATAAAGCGGGCCGCGAACACGGCGTCCGCGTTGATGGCATCACGGATCAGTGCGTCGCGAGTCGCGGCCGTCATTCTCCGTCCTCCATTGCTGAAGCTGTCTTAGCTTAGAGACCGATTGTCTCAGAGGTGACTGCGCCAAGAGCAAGTGGTTACTCCGTCGGTGCATCCATCAAGACGGCGCCTTCCGGCGGCGTACCTCCGGGCCACCGCGTTTCTGCTGAGTACTTCGTCCAGTGAATGATCGCCCGGTCGAGCGTGGAGTCACTGAGGTCTATGTACACCAGCACCGCATCAGTTAGGTCAGCGCGGGTGAAATTCGCAAGACCGACCTCGGCCTTGGTGAAGTTAGCAATGGTGAGATTGGCGCGGATGAAGTTGGCATTGTTGATCTCGGCGTCGATGAATTTGACGTCGACAAGGTCGGCGCGAACGAAATTTCCTTCATCGATGAGCGCATTGGTCAAGTCCGCTCCATTGAGGTGTGCCTGTGTGAAGTTGAAGAAGCGCTCACTACCGAGGCTGAGTCCATGTGAACAGGCAGAACAGCAGGCCGCCGATGAGAGCGGTCCCCACGATGCCGATCGTGACGAGCCAGCCGAGACGAAGCGGTTGACGAGGCTCTGCGGATCTTCCGCGTCGGCCCACACGCTTCGATTCGTCCCGAGCCGGCTCGTCTCCGAGTGTGTGCAGTCACGAGGGACATTCACACGCAGGAGCGCACCGGCGCATCCACCGCACCGGTCGGGTATATCGGGAGGCGCCGCTCTCGGGGTACCTGCTGTTTAGTGAGGGAGCGACTATCGCTGACGATCGGACTGAAGTGCAGCGATGTTTGCTTGGTAGAACTGGAAAGGATTGAACTCGACTAGATACTCACGGATCACCTCGGGCTCCAATCCCGCACGGCGGAGCAAGACGATTCGCAAGACCCATGGCAGAGACCAGGCGGCAAGCGTCATCGCATCGATCTTCTCGAGCATCCCTCGCTTGTCGGTATCCAATTGATGGGCAAGTAGATTGCGGGTCTTCACGACCAATGGTGCCCACGTGTGGTCGGGGAAGCCTGCCGTAACTTCAGGTGTGACCGTGACTGCCTCCTGCTCGAGCTCTTCGAGACGAGATAGATACGACACGTCGGTGAGGTGTCCGAGTGCGTCGCTCAGCGCCTTGCGCGCTTCCTCAAGATCGGGATATGAAGCTTCTTCGAAGGCTTTTACTCCGGCGTTGATCGCATCGTTGCGGACCGTGCGACGCTGAGCAGGACCCAAGGACTGAAACCGCTTCGTCCCTATGAACAGTCGGCGGTGCAGTCCCTCCGCGACTGAAGCCATCGTCAACGCCTCCGCCTGAATGGCGACACCAGTTGGCGGGTTCGCGACGACGGCCGCTAGCCCGTCGAGATCAGCAGATACCCTGATCCAGGTCGCGAAGTGCTCGATGCCGAGAGCGGACGGCAACAGCAGCATCCCTGTGGGTTCACTTTCGCGCCGCACCGGCTCCGAGCCGCGGCTCTTCGTCAGCATCGGAATCCACGATGACTCCACGGCGCCCACCCGAAGTTGAGTGGGACCAACGTCTAAGTCCATCATCAAGGCCAGGCGCGCGAGAGTGCGTGCAGGAGATATCACCAAGGAATCACATTCACGGAGGGTCATCGGTTCCTTCAGCTCGAACACGAACCACACCGACTGCCCATCGCGTGAAATGCTCAAAGAACCCATTGTTCCCGCCACCGCGGTCATCCCATCTTTGAGATGCGGCCACCAGCGAGCATCGTCGAGCTGGAATCGGACGGCATTGAAACGCTGATCGTGACCCTCGAGATGTGCCCCGTCGAGGACGTACCTCACACGAAAACTCTGGCCAGACAGACCGGCTGTTCCCATCGCATCGACTAGTGTCACCTCGCGGCCGGAATCGAGGACTCCATGCACGGTGATAGGGGAGAAGTCGGCTACAACGTCCTCCGGCCTTCCGGACTGGAGCAAATGCGTCTCGCCATTCGGGAGGATTTTAGCTGGGGAGAATGCTCGCATATCGACCAAGTCGAAGGTCTCCAGCCGTGCATCTGCCTTCACCCCCACAGTGAGTTCGCCATCCCGGCGGCGCTCAGATTCTGTGGTTGCCCAGAAATGACCCTTGAGAGTGGGATCGCTTCCTTCTTTCGCCCTTACATCGAGATCCTGATGCTGCTCCGTTAACAGGATCGGTCTGCGCGAGCGGATTGCTCGCTTAAGTCGTGTCGGTGTTCTGCTGACCAGGCACTCGACTACCGTCTTCCATCTGTGCTGCATTCGGGAAGTGAACCAGGTTCGCTGGCGGGGGATTCAACCGGCAACGGAATTCTGAGTCGCAACGGCTCTCTCGGATGTGTGATCAGCATTACCCACGACGCTGTCGTGCGCATGTTTTCTGCCGGTGACTGCAGGCGGCAGCGCCGCGGCCGACACCGCCCCTGATTCCGGGCCGGGCGCGTAGCGACCATCTCGGCTCGGTTCCGAGTCGCCGGCGCCTGAGGGTGAGAGGGTGCGGGGTATGACTTTGCGGCTGCCGGCCACCCTCGCGACGGACTCGGATACTGCGGCGGTCGCGGCGCTGATGAGGTATTACGGCCGTCCGTATCTGGGCGATGATGCCTATGTCGGGGCGCAGTTCGACGCCTGGTCGAGCACGGGTGATCGGGCGGGGAAGGCGGACCGGTTCACCGCGGACGATCTGGTTGCGGTGACGTTTCTGTCCCTGCAGGTCCCACCGAAAGCGGCGCGGGTGATCCTGCATACCGAGGCGGAGGTGCTGAATGCCCTTCTGCCGTGGATAGGCCCGGATCGGGACCTGGTCGACGAATCGGACCCGCTGACCCCGGTGTGGCCCGCCTGGGTCCTGGAGACGGCCCTGTGGGCGTTGCCGGGATCGGTCAGACGAAGGCGACGAAGCTGATTGCCCGCAAACGCCCCCGGCTGTGCCCGATCTGGGACTCCGTTGTCAGTCAGGTCCTGGGCACCGAGCGAGCACATCTGAACCCGGTCCGGGAGGCCCTCCGTGCCGACGACGGCGCGCTGCACCGCCGGTTGCTGTCGATCCGGAAGGAGGCCGGCCTCCCCGAGGAGATCTCAGCGCTCCGTGTGTTCGATGTGATCGCGTGGATTGACGGCAAGAACCGCGGCCTCGGAGAGCGCTCTGACCTGGAACGATGACATGTCCCGGGGTGAGTCGGCATCGGCACGTCCGATGATGGACGGTGTGGACGAGGCGACACCAGCGGGATCGGTAAAAGGGCTGCGGATTTCGCTGGGCATCATCGCGGGTCTGTTGGCGGGGTTCTTTGTTATGTGCCGGCGGTGATGGTGTGGCAGCACTACTTCGATGTTCCGCGGCCCCGGGTGTATCCGCACGGGTCGTTCACCTCGTTCGGGTCGGATCCGCCGCCGGCCTCGTATTGGGTGAGCTGGGCGGCACCGGCTCTGCTGCTTGCGGTGTTCGGGTTGGTGACGGTTCGGTGGCGTTCTGTTCGGCAGTTCGCCATTCCGTTTGTGCTGGCGTTTATGCCGATCGCCGCTCTCGCGGCGTGGTTCGTCATCGGGATGGACCTGTTTTTCACCCCGGACTGAGCCTGCGCTCTGGTGCTCAATACTCGGGCAGCAGTGTTAGCGCGGAGGGCTGGGAGGATCGGCCCTGGGTGGACCCGGCCCTGTCGGCAACGGTGCGGGGGTAGTCACCGGTTCCCGAGTACAGCCAGTACGGCCCGTACCCGAACGCGTGGGGTGCGGGCCGTGCCTGTGTGAGTGGGCGGTGTGGGGTGTGAGCTGGGGTGATGGCAGGTCCCCGGTCGGTACCGTCCGGGGGTTGTGGTGGGTGTGTGGGGGTGCCGGCGAGGTGCGGGGGTAGTTGTCGGGGGAGGGGGTGTGTCGCGGGGTGCCGGTTTTCGCCCATTTTGAATCATGTTGGTAATCAATATGATTAGTTAATCAGTTGGTATGGCTATGTTTACATTGATTATGCGCATTGTGCATTGGATAAAACTCGAAATCTATTTGTATACAACGTTATTAACGTTCGATGTGCTTATCGCTGGATTGTGTTGCATCTTCGGTGTGTGTATGCTTGAGGTATGACGATGAGCGACGCGGTGAGGCGAGACGGAATCAGGGCGGGTGTGCCCTCCCGCTTCCCCAGCCCCGTTGGGTAGTCGGGAACCGAATCGAGCGTGTCGACGAAAAGAGCAGGCGAGAACCTAATTTGCAAAACTCAGAGGAGCGAAGCGACTCGATCGACGGCAACGGCAATCGACCCACTGCGAGCCGCGCAGCGGCTCCTGCGGGGAGCGGAGCGACCCGGCCGTCTCCCGGAGCGAAGCGACGGGTGCAGCGCCGCGG
>NZ_JBIRXS010000063.1:0-6843 GCF_044389235.1 Rhodococcus sp. NPDC019647
GACCATCGCCACCTGCCAGCCACCCAGCGGAAATTGTGTATCCGTGCGTTGATCGGCGACTGCTACTCGCCGTCCGAGAGCGAGGAGAACTATCGCCATGATCTTAAGACGTAACCACCTATTGGAAACCTTACAATCTGGTCGAATCGCGTTAGGCTGCAGTCTCAATGAGGCGCGCGACCCGGGAATGGTGTACGCCATGGCCGCTGCGGGTGCAGACACGGTGTTCATCGACCAAGAGCACAATCTTCACAACACCGAGACGGTGTTCGACTTGGTCGCGCATGCCCATGCCGCCGGAATCAGTCCGTTGGTCAGGCCACCCCAGATCGACTACGCCTGGATCACTCGTTTGCTGGACGGGGGATGTCAATCCTTGCTGATTCCGCATGTGCGACATCCGTCGGAGGTCGAGCACCTCATCGACCTGGCGTTCTATCATCCAAGGGGTCGACGCGGCGTCGCCTTGGTCGGCGGAGCGGGCGTCAATTATCAGGAGGTCACCAGTGCGACAGACGTCATGCGCTGGGCCAACGAGAATCTGCTTGTTGGGTTGATTATCGAAACCCCGGAAGCGGTCGAGGCGTTGGACGAGCTTCTTCTTCCGGGCATCGGCCTGGCACTGGTGGGGCACGGGGACCTTGCCCAATTGTATGGAGTGCCCGGAGATCCGCGACACCACCTTGTGCTCGAGGCGCAGGAACGGGTGCGTGCGCTTTGTGCCGAACGCGGAATTGCCTACGGCGTGTTCCAGCCGAGCCCCCATCTTATTGCCTCCGAGGTTGAACTGGGAGCGCAGTTGATCGTCCATGGTGGGGTCTTCTCCTTCATCCGCAAATCGGTGGGGGATTTTCGTAGGACTGTCGAAGGGGCCTTGACTGCGGACTCGACGTCGGCGATGGTCCAACCCTGCGGCCGACCTTCAGTGCACCGTTGAAATATCAGAGTGTGGAGTTCGAGGTAATCCGATGACCAACGAAGTGGTAATTGTCGAGGCAGCGCGATCGCCGCTCACCCAGCGGCAGATGTACGGCAGAACCTCTTGCGAGCTCACGTTGGAAAAGCTGTTGGACGTCACCGTCAACGGCCTACTGCAACGCACCAAGATCGATGAGGACGTTGTCACCACCGTGGTCACTGTGGGTGACGGGGCAGCGTCGCGCCGGTATGCCGAATCGTGGCGGAATGTGTTCGATCATATCGATCTGCACCAGGCGATTTCGTCTACTTCTGCAGTCAGATTGGCCAGTGAAGCGATCAACGACGATCCGCGAAGGGTGGTGTTGGTGGCGGGAGCGGTGGGCGGGCATTCTCTCCATGAGCCTGGACGAGCTGCGGGTCAGCCGACGCCGCCGGGAGCGGACCTAGGGTCCATCACACGAAAGAGGCAAGGCGACTTTGCTTTCGCGTCGCACCGACGCGCCCGGGAATGCGCCCTGTCGGGCGATTTTCGACGCGAGATCATCCCTCTCGAAGTTCACCTCGACCACGAGATGACCGAGTTCATCGCGAGCGACGAGCTTCGGCAGGTGTCCGAGCCGGGCGGTGCCCTTACGCCAGCCGGTGCACCGGCTTCGAACGGTGGAGCCGGCCACGATTGTCGCCCGTCCCATCACAACGCTCGTGCTGCGAGTGGCGCCGGCGCGCTGGTGCTCACCAGCGCCGCCCGCGCCGACGACCTGGGGCTGCACCCTCGCGGGCGTCTGGTGGGAGTCGAGATGCTGTTCGACACGCCGCTGACGGATGTATCGGTCTCTCAACTCGAATCGGTGCGCTCGTATCTGCGGGCACTCGAAGTTCCGCTCAACCGGATCGATCAATTCGAGGTTCCGGAAGAGGTGGCGGCGACACCGCTGATCTGGCTCGAGCAGTTCCGCCTGAATCCCTACATGCTCAATCCGCGGGGTGGGGCGTTGGCCTTCGGTCACTTGGGTGGACTCGAAGGAATTCGGTGTGTAACAACCATGCTCAGCGCCCTGGAAGATACCGGCGGAACCTACGGCGTGGTGGCCACGTCGGAACCCGAAGGATCTGGCGTCCTGCTCGTGGAATGCCTGAACAGCCCCTGACGACACGTAGGTCAGCACGGATCTACATGCTCTGCAACCGCCGTGGTCACGGCAACGGCAACTGGCGGTCTTCGCCAAATTTCGATTTCCAAGATACAAGAGGGGTTGAGAATGAAGGCAATGGTCATCGATCGAAAGTCGAATAGCCCTGGACTGGATCTGGTCGATGTGGTTCCACCCGAGGTAGGGGACACACAGGTCCGCATCGCAGTGCGAGCGGCTTCGGTGAACCGCGCCGATCTGGCCCAGCTCGCCGGAACCCATGCCGCTGGTGGTGGTCCACAGGCCCAGGTGGTGGGGCTCGACGCGGCAGGGGAGATCATCGAAGTCGGCCCGGGTGTCACCGACTTTGCGCGAGGCGACCGCGTGATGACGATGGTGGCTGGTGGTCTGGCGGAAGAGGTGGTGGTGGATGCCTCGATGCTCATCCCGATACCGACGAACTGGAGCTACCCCGAAGGAGCTGCGGCAGTACTGGGCTTGATGACAGCCCACAACGCGTTGATGACAACTGCGCGGATGACCGGGGGCGAATCGGTTGCGATACACGCGGTGACATCGGGCGTGGGCATGCAGGCCGTCCAGCTGGCTCGTTACTTCGGAGCCCGGCTCATCGTCGGTACCACCCGTTCGGATCGAGGCCGCGCGCTCCTTGACGCCCTAGGCGTCGACGAAGTGATCAACACCAGTGCAACCGATTTCGCCGCGAGAGCGCTGGAGATCACCGCCGGCAACGGAATCGACATCGTTCTCGACCACGTCGGTGGTAGCTACCTTCCGATGAACATTCAGGCCGCGGCAGTGAAGGGCCGAATCGTGGGGATCGGACGCCTCGGCGGAGCGGAGGGGCTCCTGGACATGGAGGCGCTGGCATTCAAACGGATCGAATTGGTCGGCGTGACATTCCGCACCAGGACTCCCCAGGAAAGAGCCGAAATCGTGCGCGCGTTGCGGCGGGACATTGCACCCTTCCGCCCGCATGCCGCCCACCGCGATATCCACGAAACGCTCCGCCCGGTCATCGCCCGCGTCCTGCCCTGGAGCGCAGCGGATCAGGCCTATCAATTGATGTCCGACAACGAAGTACTGGGCAAAATCGTGCTGGAAGTGGGTTGACATATGCAGGCCAACATCTTCGATGTAAAAGAAATGATCGGTTTCAAGCCCGTGCAGGGCATGGATGGGCGTGCCGTTTTCGGCGCACATATGCAATTGACCTATGTCACCTTCGAGCCCGGCACGGTGGTGCCGATCCACTCCCATCCGCAGGAACAGATCGGGTTACTCCTCCGCGGCGACGCGACGCTGTTACTCGACACCGGCGAGGTGCAGTTGACCGAGTTGTCCAGCTACGTGGTGCCCGGCGATGTGCGACACGGTCTGGTCGTCGGCTGGGAGGGCGCTGTGTTCGTCGAGGCGTTCCATCCCGTGCGGCAGGACTATGTCGATGCCGCCCGCGGGAAAGATGTGGTGCCGTTCCAATGACATCGACCCACGTGGGGCGCCTCAACTCACGTCACGAAGTGCGTGAACTCGGTGACGAACGGGCATCGGGCGAGTAGCCGTCGCTATGACCGTCGTGCCGAATTTTGCTGCGCCGGTGCATGCCTGGACGTGAGCGGTTGCTGGTGGCGCTCGACTGTGCGACAGGGCCCGTCTCGAGCAGTTCCAGGGCGACCCGGGTGCCGGGGCATCCGGGTCGTGATCGTTACCCGTGTCCGACCGAGGTCACAGGGCAGATGCGCCGCAGCCTGCAGAACCAACGACAAGGCGCCGGGCCAGAACGCGTGGATCAGTTGGTGCGCCGGTGCGGGACGGATGCCACCAGCCCGTCCAAATCTTCCATGCTTCCCACCAGACCGAGGCCGGCTAGTCACTACTGCGCTGTTGTGCAGCCAATAAGGCGTGCACGGCCTCCCGGTCGAAGGCGTCGGAGCCGTACGCGTACAAGGTGTCGGTGGGGAGAACGATCAGGCGACCTGAACGGAGCGCGTCACCCGCGTGAGAGAGTCCGCGCTGCCTGGCCTCAGGGACATGGCAGTTCAGCGGTTGGTCACCGTCGAGGGCTCATCGCCGCTGATGTCGCGGTGTCCGAACGCGTCGGCAGTTCCACCGACAGGAGGCGCTGGCTGACCTCGATCAAACGATCTTCGCGACAGGCCGCGGCAACGATGAACTTTCTGAGCGCACTGCGTGCGTCGACCAACTCCCAGAACATGGCATCAGTGCACGTGCCCACTGGTGAGAGCTTCGCGTATTGCGTCATCAATTCATCGATGCTCATCGCGGGTACGTCCCGAAGATCTGCGAGTAACCGATTTCGGTCCCATGCTTTACCGGCGAGGCCTGATCGTGGTGTCCTTGACAGGCACGTCATTCTTGCTGATAGCACCCCGGAGGCGTACGGGACGACTCGTCGAGCAATGATGACCTTCGCGGTCTTCGCAACGGCACTGGCAGTCGCCACAATTTCTCGTCCGGCCATGATCAAACGCTCCTACTCGAGAGTGCGCCCGGCGAGATGGTGGGGTCGCCCTTCTTCCAGTTGCTGCAGGCGCACAGCTGGTCGGATTGCACGGGCATGACAGCGGTTCGGTTGTAGGCGGGAACCTGATCACCGATGGTCAGCAGGGCCATGGGAGTTCCTTTCGGAGGACTTGGGTGTGGTCGAGCTACGGTGGCCGGATCAGCCGGCTCGTTCTCTCGGCTCTACCGTGTCGAGATCGGGCGTTCGCGGTTGAGCGTCTCGCGGGGTACGTCGGGGACTGTTCCAGAACACGGACGTATGGCTTGCCGCCGATGCCGCACCCACGAGCAGTGTGCCCAATGCGGCTCTGCCACCGCGGAATCGTCCGAGCCGGAGATGCCGATCCAGACCGAACATGCCCGCGGGGAGACTGACAAGCGCCACACATCCGGCGGCAAGGCCCGCTGCGTACTCATATCCCTCGGCAGTGATGAAAAACCCGTTGGGGGCATGCACGGTTCGGATCGCTACACCCATAGCGGCAATCACCGCCGCCGCTGCCACCGGGGTCATGGTCCCAGCGATAAGGGCGCTTCCCGAGAGTATTTCGACGCCGGCACTGGTGGCTGCCTGAAACTTGGGATCGCGGAACCCGATCGATTCGAACCACCGCGTCGTGCCGTCGAGCGAGCGAGCGTGTTTCACTCCGTGTGCGACCATGGTCGCTCCGATAGTCGTTCTCAATAACAGTTCCGCGACGTCAACGCCACCAAGCCCGCGTTTCTGCCTGACTCGATCCGACTCAGCTCTCATGGATACCCCTTGGGTTGTGCTGTTCCACCTCGGCGCGCCGACCTGTAAGGACCTCGATGAGACGCGACCGGGAATAACTTTGACGTTTCGACGATTTACCGGCCTGCGATCGGCCAACACTTTAGTACGTCGTGCTGAAGGAGCAGGTTTCCGTCGTGGCCCTAGACCCCTGTCAGCGCGAAGAACTCTTGGCGTGATCGCGGATCATCGCGCAACGATCCCGACAGCGCCGAGGTGACGGTGGTAGAGCCGATGGCGCGTATACCGCGCATCGACATACAGCTGTGCTCGGCTTCGATCACGACCCCCACACCCTTCGGCCCGAGTTTTGCCGTCAAACAATCCGCGACTTGCTTCGTGAGTCGCTCTTGCACCTGAGGCCGACGGGCGAAGAACTCGACGATTCGGGCAAGTTTCGACAGGCCGAGGACGCGTTCGCCCGGCAGGTATCCGACATGCGCGACACCGCTGAACGGCAACAGGTGGTGTTCACACACCGAACGAACCGGAATGGATTTTGCCACCACCAGCTCGTCATACCCTTCATCGTTCGGGAAGGTCGTCAGCTCGAAACAGTTGGGGGTAAAGAGATCAAGGTAAGCCCGTGCCATCCTGCCGGGTGTATCTCGCACACCGCTGGCGCCGGTATCGATCCCGAGCGCGTCTAGAAACGCACGCGCAGCGGACTCCGCAGCGGCCAGGTCCGCGTTCCGCGGATCACTTACGTCGGCCAAGCCGTCGTATAGCAGCAAATCGATCGATTGCGTCGAGCTACCCTCGACTGCGCTCCTCGTCTCCGTCACGCCGGATTCACGCGGAGTGCGGGGACAGGGTTGGGATCGCGGAACCAGTCCGTCGGTTGGTGAGATTCCCACTTCGGGTTGCCGAGGTCGAAGGTGGCAATTTCGAGGGGGATCCCGTCCGGGTCGTAGAAGTAGAGGGACTCCACCCACGCCTCGTGATCGCGGGCGATAATCTTGCTCGTCTTGACACCGCAGGCCTGCAGGTGGTCCCGGAACCACACCACGTCGTCGTGACTGTCAACGTTGAATGCGACATGGTCGAACTTTCGCGGAGTCCATTGGTTCTCCGGAACACCGGGCCACAACCATTCGGCACTGACCGAGGGCTCTGCGGTCGTGGGTGTATCGCTGATGCCAGCTCCACCTACCACAATGAGCGACAGCAGGTTTCCGTTCCCCATGTCAAGAAAGGTGTTCTTCAGGATTTGGTATCCGCGCCCGGGCGCCGGATAGTCGGCGGTGGTGCGAACAACGGTCAACCCCAGGACGTCGCGGTAGAACCGGACACTGGCGTCCATGTCACTGACGATCAGTTGCAGGTGATTGACACCGGCGAGGCGGCCTGTCGCAGCACCGGCCTGTGTCAGGATCGCCGGTTTAGAATCCGTTGCTTCGGTGGTCATTTACGCTTCCTCACTTTGCTTCGAAGAGGTTTCTCGACATGGTTCGCACGAGTCTCGAGGAACCGTGT
>NZ_JBIRXS010000064.1:0-6817 GCF_044389235.1 Rhodococcus sp. NPDC019647
GCTGACTCCCAGATCCTTGCCGATGCCCTCGAACGTGTGGCTCGGATCGGACAGGTACAGCGCGACGGCATCGGCCTTGAACTCCGCCGAGTACGACTTCATCGCCATCAGTGACATCTCTTCCTCTGGGTCTTCACGACCCAGTGTTCATGATGTCCTCACTCAGGGGGGAAGCCCCGACAGCCTCGAGGACGCGCTGGGTCGCGAATTCGACAGCCACCCGCTCGCGCAGATCCTGCGGTCGGCTCCGGGTCTCGGTCCGATTCTCGCCGCCCGGGTCCTGGCCGAGGTCGGCGACGATCCTGCACGGTTCGCGACGGCGAACGGGTTGCGCGCGTTCGCCGGCACTGCGCCCATCACCCGCGCCTCGGGCCGATCGCATTATGTCATCCCTGAAGGGGCGGGGCCTGTCAAGGGTGCTGTTCAAGCCGTTCCGGCCTCCATGCGGACGGCGCCGGGCAAGGGCCATCGGTCAAGATGCAGCGCCCGCAGCGCAGCGAGGACGAACGATCTTGACGGTGGCCCGTAACGGCGCACACTGATGCGAGATCCGGGGGGGGCAATGTGTAGTTGTTGTGCGGCAACGTCTCCAGTGTGATGCGTATGGGTTTGGGGCAGGGCCAATTCCTCCGGCTGCCGGTCATCCCTTCGTCCGGCGATGGAGCGGACATGGAGCGGTACGGTGGCAACACGCGGGGTCAATCAAGCGGCACGACCACGCCGCGATGCGGGGGTCAGACAAATTAGCGGCCGCGCGCGTGCTGCGTCCGGGGTGCTCACGCCGCCATCCTCTTGTTGGCCAGTGCGCGGATGTGCTCGTCGCGCAGCCCGTAGTAGACGAGGGTGAGCAGCTTGCGGGCCGCGGCGACCTTCCCGATGTTCTTGCCGCGGCGGGCCTCGATGCGTGCACGATCGACGGAGATCTTCGTGGCGGCGGGTTGGTGCTGGATGGCCTCGACCGCCGCCCATCGGACCAGTTTGCTGCCCTGCTTGGTGATGTGGCCACGATGGACGACGGTGTCCGACTCGTGGTGACGCGGGGTCAGTCCCGCCCACGAACACAACCGGTCCGGTCCCGCAAACCATTGAGCGTCTCCGATTTCGGCGACGAATACCGCACCGAGGACCGGACCGACGCCGGGCAGCTGCTGAATGACGCGGTAGCCGGGATGGTTCCGCAGCTGGCCGGCGATCGCGGTGCTCAAGCGTGCCTCGTGGCTGTCGAGGACGTCGATCACCTCGAGCAGTGAGATAACCCGTTGCGCGTACGCCGCGCCGAGTGGGATCTTCGCCAGCCGTCGGCGGCCGTCGACGCCGAACAGGTCCGAGACGGGGATCAACTGGCCTTCCTTGGCGAGCACTGCGTGTACCTGAGCCTTGAGGCCTGAACGGATCGCGACCAGCTTTGCCCGGTAGCGCACCAACTCGCGCAGCTCCCGCACCGGAGGAGGCGCGATCCAGGCCTCGGGTAGACGGTTCATCCGCAGCAGATCCGCCAGATCAGACGCGTCGCGGACATCGTTCTTCACGCGACGGTAGCGGAATCCTTTGACACCCAACGGGTGTGCCAGATGTACGCGTGCACCGGCGGCCTGCAGTGCGTCGACCGCCCAGTACCAGCCGTAGGTGGCTTCGAGTACCACCTCCGGGTGTTCTCCGGCTTTCTCGAGCTGCAAGACCAACGAGGCCGGGTCGTTGATGATCCGCACGGTGGAGAGTTGCTCACCCGCGTCGGACTGTCGGACGATCACCGAGCGTTGCCGGTGCAGGTCGATCCCGACGAACTGTTTTCCGTCATACTCGCTCATAGGGGCCTCCTCCGTCGTGTGTAGATGTGACACCCCCAGCATTCGCCGGGAACCACGGGAGCGGGAGGCCCCGCCCCTTCATCGCATCAAGGCGCGGAAGGTTCGTAACAAGCGACTCGGCGACGCCTGCCACTGGTGGGCGTTCGTCACCCTCACCAAATCAGCGGGCGCACGCGTGCCCACTACGACAAACGACGAGCCGCCGGCGACCACCACAACGCCGCGCTGCGCAACCTCGCCAACAAGCTCCTCGGACGCATGTGGTGGTGTCTACAACACAACGAACCCTGGGACGACCACGCCGCCTGGCCTGACCATCAGATCCCGCCTCAATCGGCGGCTGCTTGACACCTGACCCGCGTGGGATGTCTACCTCTTCGCTCCCATCTGTTCGAGTGGCCGCAATTGGTACGCGTTTCCTCGATCGGGCGTGGGTCGCTGCGCGCACTCAGTCCACCGACCAGTCCCTTCACGACAGCGCCCCACTGTATCTCCGCCGGTGGGCCAGCCGGAGATTGCAACACGATGCTCGGGTTTGTGCCGCATCAATCGATCGGAACACGTCCTGCCGCGCCGATGTCCCGCCAACCCGTATGCGGATGGACGCGGGCCACGCTGCCCGCGTCCATCGCTGCCGCCCTGTTGCATCTGCGGCGTCCTGCACCATTTCTGGCACAGGACATCTGGTCGGTACAGAATGGCAACCGTGGACAATCAGGGTGCGAGCACGTGATTGTCCGATCCTGAGTCAGTAGGACTTGGGCAAACCGAGGACGTGGTTGGAGACGTAGTTCATGACCATTTCCTGGCTGACCGGGGCAATCCGCAGAATGCGCGATTCACGGAAGTAACGCTCGACGTGGTACTCGCGGGCATACCCCATGCCTCCGTGCGTCTGGATGGCCTGGTCGGCTGACTTGAAGCCGGCGTCGGCGCACAGCCACTTGGCCATGTTCGCTTCCCGCCCACACGACAGGCCCTGGTCGTAGCGCCATGCCGCGTTCCGTGCCATCAATTCGGCAGCGTCGAGGCGGGTCACGGCCTCGGCGAGGGGAAAAGCGATGCCCTGATTCTGACCGATGGGCCGGTCGAACACCACACGTTCCTTCGCATAACGCACAGCACGGTCGAGCGCCGCCCGGCCGATACCGAGCGCCTCGTGTGCGAGCAGGATGCGTTCGGGGTTGAGTCCGTCAAGCAGGTACTTGAAGCCCTTGCCCTCTTCGCCTATTCGGGCACTCTCAGGGACGAAGTAGTCGTCGATGAACACCTCATAGGACGAGACGGCGTTGCGGCCCAACTTCGGGATGGCGTTCAGATGGACGTGTTTGGGATCGATGTCGATCAGGAACAGCGACATGCCGTCGGTGGGCCGCTGCACCTCCTCGCGTTTGGTGGTGCGAGCGATGAGCACCATCTTCGTCGAATCACCGGCCTTAGTGATCCACACCTTGCGGCCGTTGATGATGTAACCGCCGTCGACCCGCTTGGCGAAGGTGGAGATCCGAGTGGTGTCGGTGCCTGCGTTGGGTTCGGTCACGCCAAAGCACACGTGCAAGGATCCGTCCGCGGCGGCGGGCAAGATCTCCTGGCGGAGCTCCTCGCTGCCGTGCTTGACGATGGTGTTGAGCCCGAAGATGGTCAGGTGCATGGTGCTGCAGCCGTTCATGCCGGCACCGGATGCAGCGATCTCCTCGAGCAGCAGCGAGGCTTCCAAGATGCCCAGACCACCGCCGCCGTACTGCTCAGGAATGGCGATGCCTAGCCAGCCGCTCTTGGCGAACGCCTCATAGAATTCCCAAGGGAATTCACACTTTTCGTCGCGTTCAGCCCAATACTCGTCGGAAAAGCTACGTGCCAGTTCCCGGGCGCCGGCGCGAAGTTGCTGCTGCTCGGCGGTCAGTTCGAAATGCATGAGGTGGACCTTTCGACGATGGTGCGGGCGTGGGTGAGGAGTGGACCATCGATCATTTGATCGCCGTATCGGAACACCCCACCGGTGGAAGCGTCGGGATGGGCGAGGACGGATCGAGCCCAGTGGATCTGGGTCTCTGTCGGGCGGAATGCCTCACGGATGAACGCGACGTGCTGAGGATGGATGCAGGCCTTCGCCCCAAATCCCATATCGGCAGCCTCGATCGATTCCCGTCGAAGCCCGTCGAGGTCGGTGATGTCGACATGGACGGCGTCGATGGCGGGTTTTCCCGAGGCAGCTGCGGCGAAAAGCACTGTGGCGCGCACTTGCTCGATCATCGCCCGGTACCGTCCATCTTCCCCGCGGCTTGAACGTCCGCCAATGTCGGCGACCAAGTCTTCGCCTCCCCACATCAGGGCCGTGCAGTTCGACTCGGCCGCCAGCCGAGGAGCTGCCATGACCCCGGCGGCGGTCTCGCACAATCCGATAACCTCGAAGTCGTGGACCGCGCGGAGATGATCCACATGCGCGGCTTTGGGAAGCATCAGGGTGCGCACACCAGCTTCGCGCATGGCGGCGACGTCGTCGTCGAACCACGGAGTGCCGACGGCATTGATGCGCACCACGGCGCGGTCATGCACCGCGGCTGCGGTAGCTGCAACCTGAGCGCGAGCCGAATCCTTACGATCCGGTCCGATGGCATCTTCGAGGTCGAAGATGACCACGTCGGCGCGACCCAAGGCCTTGTCGAACCGGTCCGGACGGTCGCCCGGACAAAACAGCAGGGTCGGCCCCTGCACGAGAGGGCTCATCACTGATCCTCCGACGGCAGTCGGCGCATCATCGCGGTGCGTCGCGCCTCGGCGACCACTTCGGCGCGTTGATTTCGCGCGATGTGCAGAAATTCGACGATGCCCACATCCGGGCGGGATTTCGACTCCCGCTTGCTCAGCACGGTCGTCTCGGCATACAGGGTGTCCCCGGCCAGAACCGGCTTCGGAAAGGAGATCTGACCGAATGCCAAGTTGGCCACAGTCGTTTCCTGAGTCAGCTGTGCCACGCTGAGGCCGATCAGCGTCGACAAAGTGAACAGACTGTTGACCAGTCGCTCCCCAAACTCCGTATGCGCCGATGCTGCCGCGTCCAGATGCAGGCTTTGCGGGTTCATCGTCAGAGTCGAGAACAGGGTGTTGTCGGAGGCTTCGACCGTACGGCCGGGACTGTGGCGATAGACGACCTCGGCATCGAGTTCCTCGAAGTACAGGCCGCGTTGGCGGATACTCACCTTCATGTGATTCCTAATTAAGCATCGGCGTTCTGATATACGAATAGTGTCGAGTATTCCGCGGGGCTTAACCCATGTCAAGAGCACCTGAACCACGCGCCATCCCCGCATCCGACGTCGGCCTGCCGCGTAAAACGAGCTACCGATTCTCGAGCGAAGCGACGATGAAACCTTGGTTCCTGCACCCCTGTCGACAGTAAGGCGCCGACAGCGGCACAGACATCTGCAGACTCCCAGTCTGCATCCGCAAGCACCAAAACCACGAGCACCCAGGTTCTCTTACACTGAGTAGAAGCTAAATCTGCTCCGCACCAAACGATCCCCCAACCACCAGCCGAATCCGTTCCGCACCAAACGATCCCCGGAACGACCACAAAGGAGACTGTGCGGAGTCGTGATGTCGTCGACTCACCCCAGCGAGTTCGATGACGCCGTCCGATGGCCAGTGGTCCAAGATGACCGAAGCGGGCAACGTCGCAATCAGCCAACCCCGCACCCAGTGGGCAAACCTTCGCAGAAAATCCGCGCACGGCCAGAAGCCTTGCCCGCCCTCTCGAGTGCTGACCCCGGCCGAGTCGACCCGCTGCCAGTCAGCCGAAGATCGCCACCCGACAAGCGCCGCGAAAAAGAGTGGCAGAGGCGATCCGCCCGCACAGAGCACGCTCAATGTAAATCTCGACCATCAGAGTCGACGGCCCGGGCGGCGCACTCGTGCATCGCGCACTACATGTATCGGCCGCCAGTGGCCTCGAGCACCGTGCCGGTCATGAAGGAGGACATATCGGACGCGAGAAAGAGAGCCACGGATGCGATCTCCGAGACCTCACCGACCCGCCGCATGGGGATTGCAGCGACTTTCTCGTCCCAGAGGTGCTGCGGCAGCGCCTCGGTCATGGCAGTCCTGACAAGGCCAGGTTGAATTGCGTTGACCCGGACACCATGATGGGCCATTTCCTTGGCCGCCGCCTTGGTGAGGCCCACAATGCCGGCCTTTGCAGCCGAGTAGTTGGTTTGCCCCGGGTTTCCGACCTTTCCGGAGATCGACGAAAGGTTGACGATGGCGCCACGCTTGCGCTCACGCATGACGGCTGCCGCCTTGCGGGTTCCGTTCCAGGTTCCCTTCAGGTGCACGTCGATGACCATGTCGAACTGCTCCTCGGTCATGGTTCTCATGGTGGAATCGCGGAGAATACCGGCGTTATTGACCATCACATCTACCGGCGAGAAGGCCTCGGCGGCGGCAGTGAGCAGTTGATCGACCTCCGAAGCCTTGGTCACGTCGCAGCGAACTCCCACAGCCACATCACGACCACCGAGGGTCTCGGCGGCCTCGACCGCTGATTCGCCGTTCACATCACCCAGAACTACCCGCGCGCCTTCGGCCACGAACATCTTGGCGATAGCGAACCCGATACCTTGAGCGGCGCCGGTGAGCACAGCAGTACGACCTTCAAGCAGAGCCTGCGGCATCTCATCTTCTCCTGTTCCGCTGCGGCTGTTACGTCGCCGCAGCTTGCGCTGATCCTTCTTCCGAACTGCCGGACGGCACGACAGCGCCGATACATCCCATGAACGTGAAGTTCGTCCCGGCGGTCGGTCCTTGACCCGACTTACTCCTTCAGGATATCGTACACTCGTTCGTGATACTGAACAAGGCCGAGTTAGTGAACGGCACCGTATGGCCGGGCTGACAAAGTTCGGGAGTCGCTGCCGGGAAGTAGAAAGTGGTGCAGATGCTGGGCGAAACGAACGAGACCTTCTTCGCGGAACAGTCGGATGCGACGGACTTGCCGGAGTCGGCGGATGTGG
>NZ_JBIRXS010000065.1:0-5639 GCF_044389235.1 Rhodococcus sp. NPDC019647
CGATTCATGTGCTTTTCCTCTTCACGCCGGGTTGTGTGTCGGACACTGCCAACCTAGGAACCGGCGAGCGGGCACCGATAGAACGAGCGCGCCCTCTAGTGGTACCGGTGCGCCAACATCAGTGCAGAAGCGGGCAACCGATCCGCGGCGTCGATCAGGACGTACGCTGCTACCCCTCGGCCCGATCGGCCGCCCATTGCTTCGCCGCCTTCGTGCACCATTCGGTCCAGGACAGTTCACTGTCGATGCCTGCCTGCAGGATCAGGTGCTGGAGTCGTTGTCGGCGAGACGTCAAGGGACCTTTGAAGTCCCGATCCTCTATATCGCGGTACGTCTGGAGAAGGGACCGGTGATAGTCCAAATGCTGGTGGATGTCGTCCGTCAGGTCGACGTCGCCCAGAACGGCGGCGGCGCGCATGCGCACGAGGAGCGGATCTCTGAGGGGCACCGGCTCTTGCCTGGTGTCCACCCATTCTCGTAGATATCGCACGCCTGTTTCGGTGATCTCGTATGTGCGAGGTGCGCCCCTGCCTTTGACCTGGCTCGCATGCGGCTGGATGAGACCGTCACCGGTCATGTTGCCGAGTTCACGATAAATCTGCTGGTGGGTCGCATGCCAGAAGTAGCCGATGGACGAGTCGAAGCGTCGCGTCAGCTCCTTGCCCGTGGCAGGGCGCTCCACGAGCGCCGTCAGGATCGCGCACCTCAGCGACATCGATTGCGACCTCCGTTGATTTTCGTGTGACGTATGGCGCTGCCAACTTTACTCATGCGGCCTCACACCACTTGTGCAACAAGTTGCACAAAAGCTAGTCTTCGCAGCGAGACAGCACATAGCCGCTAGCAAAGGACGAGATAGATGACCGCCTTCCGCAGACTGTTCGAACCGCTGCAGGTGGGGCCGTCGACCCTGCCGAATCGGGTAGTGATGGGTTCGATGCACCTGGGCTTGGAAGAAGTCGAAGGCGGATTCGAGACGATGGCGGAGTTCTACGCCGAGCGTGCACGGGGCGGTGTCGGGCTCATCGTCACCGGCGGCGTGTCTCCGAACCATGCCGGCAGGCCGTTCGAGGTGGGCGCGACCATGTCCACCACCGACGACGTACGGCGGCACCAGCTGGTGACACGGTCGGTGCACGACGCGGGCAGTCGAATCATATTGCAGCTACTGCATTTCGGTCGCTATGCCAAGCATCCCGATCTCGTGGCGCCGAGTTCCGTGCGAGCGCCGATCAATCGTTTCGTTCCGCGCGAGATGGACCCGGTCGAGATCGAAGAGACCATCGACGACTTCGCAGCGGCGGCTGTGCTGGCGCAGAACGCGGGTTACGACGGTGTCGAGATCATGGGATCCGAGGGCTATCTGATCAACGAATTCCTCGCGCCCCGTACCAATCACCGCCTCGACGAATGGGGCGGGGACTTCGACAACAGGGCAAGGTTCGCCCTCGAGATCGTGCGCCGCACCCGCCGATCGGTCGGCGAAGACTTTCTGATCTCATTCCGGATTTCCGTCACCGATTTGGTTCCGGACGGTTCCACCTTCACCGAAACGATCGAACTGGCGCGGCGACTCGAGCAGGCCGGGGTGTCGATTCTGAGCACCGGCGTCGGTTGGCACGAATCGAGTATCCCGACGATCGCGTCACCGGTGCCTGCGGGAGCGTTCCGAGACTACTCGGCGAAGATTCGCGCGGCTGTGACTGTTCCGGTCGTCGCGAGCAACCGGATCAACACTCCCGAACTCGCGGAGGCCATCTTGGCCAGCGGTTCTGCGGACCTGGTATCGATGGCGCGTCCGCTGCTGGCTGACCCGGACTTCGTGAACAAGGCGCGCACCGGGAGGGCACACCGCATCAACACCTGCATCGCCTGCAATCAGGCGTGCATCGATCATACGTTGGCCGAAAAGACGACGACCTGCCTGGTAAATCCCCGTGCAGGTCACGAGCTCACGCTGCTGGTCACCCCGCCGAAGGTTGGCAAACGCGTCGGCGTGGTGGGGGCCGGGCCTGCGGGGATGGCATTCAGCGCTTTCGCTGCCCGGCGGGGCCACGAGGTGACCCTGTTCGAAAGTCGTCCCACGCTCGGCGGGCAGTTCGATCTGGCCTGGCGTATCCCGGGTAAGTCGGAGTACCGGGAGACGATCAGATATTACGAGGGTGAACTCGAGGAAGCGGGTGTCTCGGTCCGGCTGAAGACACAGGCTGATGCCGAACTGTTAGTGTCCGAGAATTTCGACGAAATCGTCCTCGCGACGGGAGTAAAGCCACGCGACATCTCGATCGCCGGATCGTCGCATCCGTCGGTGGTCAGCTATGTCGATGTTCTTCGCGGAAGGGCACCGGTCGGTGACCGAGTCGCCATCGTCGGTGCCGGCGGCATCGGTTTCGATATCGCCGCGTTCGTTACCAACGAGGAATCGTCCGATACCGACGCACGCGACGACTTCTTCCAGCACTGGGGAGTGGACGTCGATCCGGATGTTCCGGGCGGAGTGCGGGCACCGGTGAAACGGGGAGCCGCACGCAGGGTCTATTTGCTTCAGCGGAAGACCGACAAGGTGGGTGCGGGCCTCGGGTTGACCACTGGCTGGATCCACCGGGCACACGTTGCGTCTCGCGGAGTCGAGATGATGTCGGGGGTTACTTACGAGGCCGTCGACGACGCCGGTCTGCACATCACCGTGAATGGTCGCGCCACCACGCTGGAGGTGGACACGGTCATCGTGTGTGCCGGACAATTGCCCGAGCGTGACATCTACGACGAGTTGCTGATCCGCGGGATACCGACACACCTCATCGGGGGAGCGTCGGTCGCTGCGGAACTGGACGCCAAACGCGCCATTCGGGAGGGCGCGGAATTGGCCGCCAGCATCTGATCGCCGGCGGCTCCTCACCGAATGAGGGAGGAGCGGTCCGTCTGGTCGGCGAACCGCTCCTCCGGTTGGTCGTTGCAGGGTCTCCGGTTCAGCGGTGCACCACTCAACGATCCACAGCTCAGCTCGCTTTCACCTTGGGCATGATCTCCTCGGTCAGACGTTTGAGGTCGTCCATGGTCTTCGAGGTCGGCACGTCCCTGAACGGTGGCCACAGAAGCGGCATTGTGAGGCCGGCCTCCTTGTAGCTCTTGAGCCGATCCTCGATTTGTTGAGCCGTACCCGCAAGCAAGTTCGTGGCCTTGCCCGCCGGGCTTTGATCGACCGGCTCATCGGTGATGACGAACCAGATCATGCTGCACATGTCGAAGCCGTCAGGGAAGTCCCGGCCGAGTAAGTCCAACTCGCGCTTCATCTCACCCTTCCAACGCTTGATGTCTTCGGGTGAGTCCTGGATACCGATCCATCCCTGTAGACCGTACTTCGCGATCCGCTTTGCCGAGCGCTTCGGATCCTTGAGACCTGAGAAGTAGATCGGCGGGCCAGGTTTCTGGATCGGCTTGTGACCGAATCCTGATAGCGGGAAGTCGGCGAATTCGCCGTGGTACTCGAACAACTCGTTGGACCAGATGCCCTGCATGATTTCGATCGTCTCGCGCACGTGCCCGTGTCGGCGGGGAAACAGGTGCGGGACGCTGGCGGCCGCGAACTCCTCGGGCATCCAGCCCGCCCCGACCCCGACGTTGAGCCTGCCATTCGACAGGTGGTCCTGGGTGGCGAGTTCTGCGGCGAGGACACCGGGGGAACGGTACGGGGTGTCGATGATGCTCATGCCGATCCGCACCTTCCGGGTCTTCGCGGCCAGCCATGGGATCAGAGTCATTCCTTGAAACCACTTGCCTCGCGAGATGACCGGCACGCTATCGGGCAGGTCGGTCATCATGCCGAACGGGTATTGAAGCTCCGCCCGGTCGGAGGTTTCGGGGACGACAATTCGGTCGAGCGTCCACACCGAATCGAAGTCGAGGTCCTCGGCGAGGGCGGTGAGGTCTTCGAGCTCTTGCAGCGTCACGTGGTCGCGGAAGTTCGGAAGGTAGAGAGCTAGCTTCATCGATCGGGCTCCTCACAATGTTGGTGGCGACGCTCCGTCAACTACCACTGTGGGCTGTGCTGACTTCGGCGTGCGTGTTTCGTAGGGTGGGTTTGTCGATTTTGCCGACGGCGTTTTTGGGGATGGCTTTGATGATGTAGGCAGTGGGTCGTTTGTAGCCGGTGAGATGTTGTTCGCAGAGTGTGGTCAGTGCTGTGGTGTCGATGGTGGCACCTGGTCGCGGTTGGACGTAGGCGACGACGATCTCGCCCCATTTCTCGTCGGGGACACCGATAACGGCGGCTTCGAGGACCGAGGGATCTGTGGTCAGGACATCTTCGATTTCTTTGGGGTAGATGTTCTCTCCGCCGCGGATGATCATGTCCTTCGACCGGCCGACGAGAACGAGGTAGCCGTCGGGGTCGAAGTGGCCGACGTCGCCGGTGTGGAGCCAGCCGTCGACGAGGGTGCGTGCTGTTTCTTCGGGGCGGCCGAGGTAGCCGCGCATGATGTTGGGGCCGCGGACGATGACCTCACCGTCCTGGCCGGTGGCGAGTTCGGTGCCGTTGTCGTCGACGATGCGAATTTCCTGGCCTATGAGGGGGAGTCCTACGCTGCCGGCGCGGCGGGGACCGTGGACAGGATTGCAGGTGGAGACACAGGTACCTTCGGAGAGTCCGTAGCCCTCGATGAGCGGGAATCCGTAGCGGGTTTCGAACCGGGTCAGCAATACGTCTGAGGCGGGTGCGGCTCCGCAGGCCCCGAATCGCAACGACGAGGTGTCGGGGACGAGTTCCGGGGGGAGCGCGGCGAGCATGTTGTAGATCGTGGGTACCGCGCTGAAGTAGGTGGGGCGTTCACGTTCGACGAGGTCGAAGAAGGTTTTGGGGTCGAACCGGCCGACGATGACGGCGCTGCCGCCAGCGAGCAATGGGGAGAGGATGCTGACAATGATGCCGTTGACGTGAAAGAGCGGCAGGATCAGCAGGGAACGGTCCGTTGGCTCCAGCGCCAGTGCCACGCCCATCATTTCGGCCATGGCCTCGATGTTGCTGTGGTCGAGCATGACGCCCTTGGGTGTGCCGGTCGTGCCGCTGGTGTAGACGAGTAGCGACAGGGCGGTCGGGTCCAGGATCGGTGCTGGATCGAACCCCGCAGGGTCGGTGTAGAGGGCTTCGGCGGCGAGAGTCGGGGTGTCCGGTGTGGTCGAGCCGTCCTCGATGACCAGCAGGCGCGCGTGGGAATCGCGTAGTTGGCGTTCGACTTCGATGTCGGTCATGCTGGGATTGACCGGTGTGACGGTGGCGCCGATCCGCCAGGCCGCGAAGAGGAGCACTACGAACTCGAGGCGGTTGGTCAGTTTCACGGCGACGACATCGCCGGCACCGATCCCGAGGTCGTGCAGGTGATGTGCAGCCGCCCGTACGCGAATGAGCAGCTCGGCGTTGGTGAGCGACTGCCGCCCGTCGGAGATCGCCGGCCCGTGCGGGTCCAGATCGGCGCGGTGGTCGGGCAGGGAAGCGAAATGCATGGCGTACCTATCGGGTCGGGGCGCGGTGGGAAGTCGATGGGCGTGGGGGTGTGGTGTTTGTGTTATTACGCGCCGTCGCGGGCGGCGATCGCGTTGATGGCGGAGAATTGCAGGGTCCAGAGGTTGGCGTGGTTGGGGTA
>NZ_JBIRXS010000066.1:2170-5430 GCF_044389235.1 Rhodococcus sp. NPDC019647
CTTTTGGTGGTGGGCATGGTGCTGGCGGAGTTCGAGGCGGGTGTGTTGTTTGAGAACTGCACAGTGGACGCGAGCATCTTTGTTGTAAGTAATGAAGAGCGTACGGTGGATGCCTTGGCACCAGGAGCCGATGAAGGACGTAGGAGGCTGCGATAAGCCTCGGGGAGCTGTCAACCGAGCTGAGATCCGAGGATGTCCGAATGGGGAAACCCAGCACGAGTGATGTCGTGTTACCCGCATCTGAATATATAGGGTGTGTGGAGGGAACGTGGGGAAGTGAAACATCTCAGTACCCACAGGAAGAGAAAACAATAGTGATTCCGTGAGTAGTGGCGAGCGAAAGCGGAAGAGGCTAAACCATGGATGTGTGATAGCCGGCAGGCGTTGCATTCGTGGGGTTGTGGGGTTCATCTTGTCAATGCTGCCGTGTTGGCCGACAGTAAGAAATCATGGTGTTAGTGGAAGTGGTCTGGAACGGCCTGTCGTAGAGGGTGAGAATCCCGTACACGAAAACATTGTGACTGTCGTGATGGAAACCCAAGTAGCACCGGGCCCGTGAAATCTGGTGTGAATCTGTCGGGACCACCCGATAAGCCTGAATACTCCCTGGTGACCGATAGCGGACTAGTACCGTGAGGGAAAGGTGAAAAGTACCCCGGGAGGGGAGTGAAATAGTACCTGAAACCGTGCGCTTACAATCCGTCAAAGCCTTCGAACACTTCGGTGTTGGGGGTGATGGCGTGCCTTTTGAAGAATGAGCCTGCGAGTTAGTGGCATGTCGCGAGGTTAACCCGTGTGGGGTAGCCGTAGCGAAAGCGAGTCCGAATAGGGCGTTCATAGTGGCATGTTCTAGACCCGAAGCGGAGTGATCTACCCATGGCCAGGTTGAAGCGACGGTAAGACGTCGTGGAGGACCGAACCCACTTAGGTTGAAAACTGAGGGGATGAGTTGTGGGTAGGGGTGAAAGGCCAATCAAACTCCGTGATAGCTGGTTCTCCCCGAAATGCATTTAGGTGCAGCGTCGCGTGTTTCTCATCGGAGGTAGAGCTACTGGATGGTCTAGGGGGCCCACAAGCTTACCGAAATCAGCCAAACTCCGAATGCCGGTGAGTGAGAGCGCGGCAGTGAGACTGCGGGCGATAAGGTTCGTAGTCGAGAGGGAAACAGCCCAGATCGCCAGCTAAGGTCCCTAAGCGTGTACTAAGTGGAAAAGGATGTGGGGTCGCGAAGACAACCAGGAGGTTGGCTTAGAAGCAGCCACCCTTGAAAGAGTGCGTAATAGCTCACTGGTCAAGTGATCCTGCGCCGACAATGTAGCGGGGCTCAAGTACACCACCGAAGCTGCGGCATTCACACAATGCACCCCCATTTTCCTGCGGGAGGGTGGGCAGTGGTGTGGATGGGTAGGGGAGCGTCGTGTGGCCATGGAAGCGGCGGGGTGACCCAGCCGTGGAGGCCACACGAGTGAGAATGCAGGCATGAGTAGCGAAAGACGAGTGAGAAACTCGTCCGCCGAATGACCAAGGGTTCCTGGGCCAGGTTAATCCGCCCAGGGTGAGTCGGGACCTAAGACGAGGCCGACAGGCGTAGCCGATGGACAACGGGTTGATATTCCCGTACCCGTGTGAACGCGCCCCTGGTGAATCAGTGATACTAACCACCCTGAAACCGCGTGTGGACCTTCGGGTTCGTGCGTGGTGGATGCGTGGGACCTGATCTGGTAGTAGCCAAGCGATGGGGTGACGCAGGAAGGTAGCTGAGCCAGTCAGTGGTAATACTGGTGTAAGCCTGTAGGGAGTGACCTAGGCAAATCCGGGTCACACATATCCTGAGAGGTGACGCATAGCCGAATGAGGCGAATTCAGTGATCCTATGCTGCCGAGAAAAGCCTCTAGCGAGCTTTCACACGGCCCGTACCCCAAACCGACACAGGTGGTCAGGTAGAGAATACTAAGGCGATCGAGATAACTATGGTTAAGGAACTCGGCAAAATGCCCCCGTAACTTCGGGAGAAGGGGGGCCTCGTCTGGTGATCACTCTTGCAGTGTGAGCTGGGTGGGGCCGCAGAGACCAGTGAGAAGCGACTGTTTACTAAAAACACAGGTCCGTGCGAAGTCGTAAGACGATGTATACGGACTGACGCCTGCCCGGTGCTGGAAGGTTAAGAGGACCGGTTAGCCATTTCGGTGGCGAAGCTGAGAATTTAAGCCCCAGTAAACGGCGGTGGTAACTATAACCATCCTAAGGTAGCGAAATTCCTTGTCGGGTAAGTTCCGACCTGCACGAATGGCGTAACGACTTCTCAGCTGTCTCAACCATAGACTCGGCGAAATTGCATTACGAGTAAAGATGCTCGTTACGCGCGGCAGGACGAAAAGACCCCGGGACCTTCACTACAGCTTGGTATTGGTGTTCGGTTCGGTTTGTGTAGGATAGGTGGGAGACTGTGAAGCGCTCACGCCAGTGAGTGTGGAGTCGTTGTTGAAATACCACTCTGATCGTATTGGACCTCTAACCTCGGACCATGATCTGGTTCAGGGACAGTGCCTGGTGGGTAGTTTAACTGGGGCGGTTGCCTCCCAAAATGTAACGGAGGCGCCCAAAGGTTCCCTCAGCCTGGTTGGCAATCAGGTGTCGAGTGCAAGTGCACAAGGGAGCTTGACTGTGAGACTGACAAGTCGAGCAGGGACGAAAGTCGGGACTAGTGATCCGGCACCGGCAAGTGGAAGCGGTGTCGCTCAACGGATAAAAGGTACCCCGGGGATAACAGGCTGATCTTCCCCAAGAGTCCATATCGACGGGATGGTTTGGCACCTCGATGTCGGCTCGTCGCATCCTGGGGCTGGAGTAGGTCCCAAGGGTTGGGCTGTTCGCCCATTAAAGCGGCACGCGAGCTGGGTTTAGAACGTCGTGAGACAGTTCGGTCTCTATCCGCCGCGCGCGTTAGAAACTTGAGGAAGGCTGTCCCTAGTACGAGAGGACCGGGACGGACGAACCTCTGGTGTGCCAGTTGTTCCACCAGGAGCACCGCTGGTTAGCTACGTTCGGAAGGGATAACCGCTGAAAGCATCTAAGCGGGAAGCCTGTTCCAAGATGAGGTTTCTCACCCCCTCGAGGGGGTAAGGCCCCCGGCAGACCACCGGGTTGATAGGCCAGAACTGGAAGCCCAGTAATGGGTGTAGGTGACTGGTACTAATAGGCCGAGGACTTACCACAAAGAAGCTACGCGTCCACTGTGCAGTATCTGAAACAACACACA
>NZ_JBIRXS010000067.1:0-4702 GCF_044389235.1 Rhodococcus sp. NPDC019647
TTCACTGCTCAGCCCGAAAGATTCTGGGGCACAATGCCACGTCAGAAGTCTGAAGCGCTGTGTCATACATGTGTGCGACTGACATTCGGCGGCCCGAGTTATGAGCGCTGCTGGGTCACGGTCACCACGTCGGGCACTGCCGATAGCGTGTTCAGCCCGGAAGGGGTGTGGAACGCTCTTCTTCAGTCGGGCACGGCGAGTGAGCTCGTTGTCATCGTCGTGATGGTCGGAGTGATTCCGTCTGCGTCACGGTCCGGGCCTGGACCTTGGGGAAAGAGTTCCTTGACGCGATCATGGTTGAGGCGGGAGACGTTGGCGCGGGCGCCGCGAAGTTTGCGCAGGAGCTCGTCACGTTCGACGAGAAGCTCGTTTCGGCCCACGAGGAGGCGTTCATTCTCGTCACGGAGCCGGTTGCGATCGTGTTCGAGCCAGGTCCCGTCGGGGTCGCGCAACTGGCCCAGCAGGTCGGCGACGAGTTGGTGCTGCACGGTGAGTTCCCGGCGAAGGGCACGTGACCGATCTTCGGCGTTGAGTGCCCGTTCACGCCAGGACGCTTCCTGTTGTGCCGTCAACACCTCGACGTGGCCCCGTGCCCGAGCTTGCGACGTCGATTGGGCCTCGGTGATGATCGAGTTCGCGGTCTCGTTCTGGTAGGTGAACGAGCGGGATACCCCGGCCAGCGTTGCGACAGCGGAGCGTGTGATCGGTGCACCGGTGCGGCCGAGGGCTTTGACGCTCTTCTGTACCGCCGCGACCTTGACGGCGGCGTCACGCTTACGGGCGTCGATGGCTTGTCGCGGTGCGGGTTTGGGTGTGCGGGGGCGGGTCACCGTGCTGGTCATGACGGCCTGCTCGCGTCGTGCTCGGTGTGGATGTCCGCACGGACGTCGGTGGGTTCTGCCGTCGGGTGGGAGGCGCCGATCTGCACCAGATCGCCGGTGCGCCAGCCGTGGCGCCAGAGCGGGTCGAAGAAGTCCTGCTGTGGGCTCCGCAGGTCGAGGTCCTTGGCCCGGTCGAGCAGGCCGAGCGCAAGTAGCGCTTTCTCCAGCCCGGCCAGCGCTTGGGAGCTCTTGGCGAAGGTGGTGTAAATGTAGTCGCGGGTGCCCTCGTCGGGGGCGCCTTCGGCGAGAGTTGCCCAGCGTTGTTCCTGCCGTTTCCAGTAGCCGTAGTCGGCGCCGGTCAGCACGAAATGCTCACAGGAATGACAGTTGCGGGCGAATGGGCAATCGAAGCCGCCGACAACCGGTTTGAAGGTGCACAGACCGTGTTCGGTGGGGATCGCGGCCAGGTCGACGAGCAGTCGTTGGGCGGCGTCCGTCTCGGTGACGGTGGGGGTGAGCACAATCTCGCCGGGCCGGGCGGCGCCGGGACCGGTAACCCACACCTGCTGCAGGAAGGGCTCGACCTGTGACCCGGCGATGAGCACGTAGGACTCACCCATCCGCTCGGAGACCTGGCCGAGGACCCGTTTGACGTGGGTCATGCTGGCCCCGGCGTGAACGAGGCGGGTGGCGAGGGTATGACGGGCCTGATGGGTGGTGTGGCCGGGGATCCGCATCGTGTCCGACCCGATCCAGGCCTTGAACGCCGCCGTGAACGTCGAGGTGGACAGGGAACGCTCGAAGGAGGGGTTGCTGACCCGGCTGGGGAACAACGCGATCGTGCGGCGCTGGGCTGCGGTGGGATCGGTGCCGTGCTTGAGCCGGAACCGACGCTCCGTCTTCGCTTGGCGGGCCACGATGAGGTCGTAGACGTCGCGGGGGATCTGGACGGCGTAGTCGAGCTTGCCGACCTTGGTCATATCCACCCACAGCCAGGTCCGGCCCAGGTGTTCGCTCGCACAGTCCCAGCGCAGTTTGACGACCTCGCTGATGCGGCGCCCGCACCGCACCTGAATGGACCAGATGTCGGCCAGGCCCCCGTCGTGGGGATCCACATCCTGCAGCAACGCGATGTTGGCCGGATCGCTCAGCGCTCGCAGTACCTCATCGCTGAACGGCCGGGGGTTGCGGACCGAGGTGGCGCCACCGAAGGGCAGGGCGACGATGAATTCCCGGGGTAGCCCGATCGCCGCCGCGGTCCCGCCGTCCATCGCCGCGCGCATCACCCGCCGTAGTGCGTTGATGGTCAGGGAGTAGCTGAGATCGGTGGCCGTGGAGGCGGTTCCGTCCTTGTTGAACACACCCCGGCTCGGTTGGTGGTTGGCGACGCGGCGGGTGAAGTCCGCGACGAAACCCTGGGCGGTGGCCCGGTTCAGCGCCGCCGGGCGCTGTCCCCGGTCGGGATCGCAGTCGGTCAGGTAGGTGCTGAAGCACACGATCGAACGGCGCACCTGCTCGACGACTCCCTGGGTACGGGGGCGGTTCGGCCCGTCGAGCAGGTCAGCGAAGTAGTCCCAGGTCAGGTTGCGAAGCCACCGCTGCCCGATCGAGGTGAGGTCGAACACCGAGCGGCGATCGGGAAACCGGAACCCCCAGTAGTTGGTGTCGAGGTAGCCGAGTTCGCGGGTGTCGCTGCGGGAGTGATGGATCGGGTCGATGTCGGTGCGCAGTCCCTGCACGATGCGGTTGATGGTGCCCGCTTGCCTGCTCCACGCCATGTTGTTCGCGTCCAGCTCGAGCAGGGAGCCGACACCCATCAGGGTGCACGATTTGACCAGCGTCCGAAGCCACGTCGGATGCCACCGGGCCGGTGCAGCGCTGGTGGTGTGTGCCCATAATCCGTACCGGATTTCGGCGGCGAGCAGCGGTGCAAGCCCACCGAGGAACACGATTCCGGTGTTCAATTCCCCACTGGCCCGCGACAACCACGCCGCCATGCCGGTGTCGCAAGGTGATCCGGCGGACACCCATGCCTTTCGGTGGGTCGGGCACAGCCTCGGCTCCCGCTCGGCCCGGCGTAGGCACTTGGCTATCCGGCAGTCACCGACGCCGGGAAGGCTGACCTGACGGGCGACCCACGCTTCCTCGACGAAGCCGACACCGGCTCGACGCCGCCCTATCACGTGCAGGGCGTCGTGGCGCCGGCACAAATCACCGGCGACCGCGTCACGGTCGGGGCAGAAACGACATGTCGGCCGTCGCGCTCCCGTCGACACGCGCACGTCGTTGGCGGGAAACGCGACCGCGGCGCTCTTCCATGCGGCTTCCCCGACACCCCGACGGAGCGCACCCAGGCGCTCGTCACCATGCCGGGCGCACCACCATTGCGGATGGGTGGCGGGCAGCGCACATCCATGCACGCCGCAGAAGTAGCCGTAGATCGGGTCCTGCATGTCGAAGACGATCGGCTCCCGCCGTAGGTGATCGGGGAAGTTCTTGCCCGCGATCAGCGCTTCGAAGCGAGCCAGCGGATCCAGGCGGAACAGGTCGTCGACCGAGCCGACGGACTGGACCACGCTCATAGCTGCTCCGCCCAGATGTGGTCCAGTGCCGCCTGCAACGTCGGGTCCCCGGCCAGGTGGGCGTAGGTGTCCTCCACCGTCTGGGAGCTGGTCCAGCCGCCTTCGTCGGCGACCGCCTTGGTGTTGCCCCCGGTCGCCTCGGTGAGCGCGGTGGCCCAGGTGTGGCGGAAGGCGTGCGGCCTGACCCTACCCAGCCCGGCTCTGCGGCCGGCGCGGTCGATCATCTGCCGGGCCCCGTGGGTACTGAGACCGGCACCGACCCGCTGCCCGGCCAGTTGGACAAGGACGAGGTCACTGTCGGCCAGTGCCCGGACCCGGTGATAGTCCTCGGCGAGGTACTCGTGGTAGCTGGCGACCATGGCGGGGCTGGCCCTGCGCACAATCCCGCCGGTGATGATCCCGTCCACGACGGTGGCCGGGAATCCGCGCTTCGCGGCGGCCCGGTTCGGGTTGATCCGCTTCACGAGATGCGCGTGCGGACCGCTGCGTTCACCGCAGGGGTGGTCCCGGCTCAGATGCAGATCACAGAACCACAGCCCGCACAGCTCACCGATCCGCATGCCCGAATCGCGAAGCCAGGTCACGATCATCCGATCCCGGGCCGTTCGCACCGCGCCGAGCAGGGCGTCGGCGGCCCCGTGCGGCAGCATTCGCGGATGACTCCGCGGCGCGGCCCCGTGCGAGAGCGGGTTGGACGCCATCGACGTGGGCACATGGCCGAGCATCGAGCGGTCCCGATCTCTCCCGGTCGGCAGGCGCCGAACCGAGAATGCGGACCTGAGAACAGGATTGACGTTCTCCCTGTCCGTCACGTCGAGGTAGTAGCCCTTCAGGCAGGCCGCGCGCACGTCCAGGGCGGACGGGCTCAGCGGCGTCGCCCGCCACGGGATCCCCAACGGGCCCGTGTGCTGGGCACCGCACAGCGCCATATACCGCGCGAGATCCTCGATACTCACCCGGTCCTCGCATTCTCCGGTGGTCCGTAACCACCGCAGATGGTCCACCAAGTGGTAGGCGTACGTGCGCTGGGTGCCCTCGCCCAGTCCAGCCAAATATTTGTCGGCCCGGCGGTGAACACGGCCGGACGCCACGTCCAGGACCAAGTAGGACCGACGCCCGCCCGCATGATCGACGCGTTGCACCCGCAAATCGTCCAGCACCATCGAGACCACCCGGACCACCCTTCCCGGTGGCCGACCGTCGCGGACACTGTGCGTGCCACGGTCCCCTATCGACCTCGGAACACACGTGCACCACGCCGCACGGGCGAGAAGTAAAGTCGACGATCAGCACGTCGGC
>NZ_JBIRXS010000068.1:0-4551 GCF_044389235.1 Rhodococcus sp. NPDC019647
CTCGACAGGGTGTGGGAGAGTAGGACACCGCCGAACATCCGTTACCGGAAGCCCCCCAACACCTGTTGGGGGGCTTCCGGCATTCCACCACAAAAAATCCAGTAGGTGAGCGCGCCCCATCCGGACGGATTTGATATATCGCGGGCGGTCAAGGGATGGTTTCCAATTCGAATCCCGGTTTCGCTTGACCAATGGAATCGATGTTGCTCGTGGAATAACTGCACCGATTGAGATCACGCCTTGTGGGCATTTGGGGTTGTGCCAGACAATGATTTGTCGGCGATATTTTGTCACGTAGGAGTTCGTCGGCCCGTTCAATGCGGTCTTGGTCACGGTCGTAATCGATGCTGCCTTCAGGCGCAAATGCGCGGTCACCGGCGTCATCAGTCGGCGCGGCCGGCCGAAACCGTTGTCGTACTACGACAGTGACTACATTGCACCAGTACCGAACCCATACCGGACCTACGAAGAGTTCCGGGCCTCGGCCGCAGCCGGAATCCGCGGCGCCCAAAAGGCCATGAGGTAAATCTCATCCAGCGGCATACTCTTGAGCCGCGGACAAAGAGAGATTTGCACAGTCATCTGCGACGCCAGAGCTCCGCGCTCGGCTTCGCTACCGCCGAGAGTGCCAGCGGCATTTGTAACTGACTTCGTTCCGGCAACCGAAAATTGGCCCCTGGGTTGGCCTCGTCACCGAAGGCCTCAACCAGCGGCCAAAGGGGTTGTTCGAGGTGATGAGAGCAATAAAAAGACCCGTGGATCGATTTTGCCGTTGGCTGGCGTGTCCCTCATGTGGTCAGCGGGACGAGTCGGCTAGCGGGCTACGCGGTAGCGGAGGTAGACCACTTTCGAATTGAGGGTGCGGGACTCGAGGAGGTCGAGGTTCACCCGATGCTGGCGTTGAGGAAAGAAGGTGCGGCCGCCGCCCAGCAGCACTGGGTAGACCCTGGCCCGGTACTCGTCGATGAGACCCAAGGCGGCCGCCTCGGCGGCGAGAGTCGCTCCGCCGATCGCGATGTCGCCCACCGCCGGTTCGGCTCGCAATCGCTCGATCTCATCCGCCAGACCGCTGGACGCGAGGCGGGCGTTTCCCTGCACCGCCGACAGCGTGGTGGAGAACACCAACTTCGGGAGCCCCCTCCAAAGCGCGGCGAATTCGAGCGTTGAGTAGTCGAGCGACGGGTTCTGGTCGGCGGTCTCCCAGTACAGCATGGTCTCGTACAGCCGTCGTCCGAGCAGATGGACGCCGACCCGGCGTACCTCGTCAGTGGCGAGGTTGAAGACCTCTTGGTCGGGTGAGCTCCAGTCGAAGGACCCGTCCGGCCCGACGACGTAGCCGTCCAGCGACACGGCCATCGAGTAGGTCACGCTGCGCATCAGGAGCTCCCCTCAGTAGCGGATTCGACTCCATGGTGAGTTGACCATCGCGCGACCAGTCGTGTCACGCGACTTGCCGATGACCTCCTGATTCGTGGTCGTCGGGTTTCCGACGAGGACGCCCTTCTCGAACTTCGCGTCGGCGCGGACGAGGGTGACGAGGTGGGGTGCGTTCACGGCACGCCATCCGGGTGGGTGGGCTCATGAGTGTGAACACCTTCGCAATACCGGCCGCGAAGGTGCCGGGTCCCTTGGTGACCCAGTGCCGGAGCCGCACGGTGGTGAAGGTCGGCTTGATCGGGTGGTGTGCAGGTGGATCCAGTGCTCGGCCGACAGTCATAGAAGAGAAGGCGAGCAGCACATTGAGGTGGTCGGTGACCTTTGCGGTCGCCTTGGTGCACTTGGAGGTGTAGTCGTCGGCGAACGTCTTCGCCGCGGCCCGGGCGTGCTCCTTTTCTTTGGCGTTCCAGATCTCGGCTAGTGCAGCCTTCGCGCCAGGCTGGGCGAACCTGGGCCGCGCGTTGAGCACGTTGGCGATCTTGTGGAACCAACACCGCTGCTCGCGGGTGTCGGGAGCACCTACCGCAGGGCAACCCAGAACCGCCGACGCCGATGCGAGCACCGGGGCCCGCAACCTGCGACGCTTGCACGAGCGGAGCAGGTCGAGCCAGGACTCCGAAAATTCGCGTTGTCCGTCGTCGAAGGCGACCAGTTCCCTGGTGCCGTCAGCACGCACGCGACGATGACCAGCAGGCACACCTTGGTCCTGCGCGAGTCGGACCTCGGGTGGATCCCGTCGACCCCCCACATGCAGACGAAGTCGGTGTCCGTCAGCGAGCGCTTGTTGAACGCCTTAGCCTCCTCCTGCCAGTGCCTGGTCATCCGGGTGATGGTGGCCGTCGACAGGCCGCTGCTGCCGCCAAGGAACTGCCCCAACGCCGGGCCGAAGTCCGAGGAGTACAGGCCATGCGGGTACAGCAGCGGCATCACCGCGGCGACCTCGGCCTGCAGTGCCGCCGCGAGCATCAATCTCGCTCGGGAGGTGCGCCAGCTTCAGGTCACCCGCCGAGGGTGATACACAGATTTTGATTATCGCTCGGTGGTGATCGAGCGGTGCTCACCCTCGAAGGCGCGGATCGCGAGCCGATCGACAGAAGGTCTTGCTCTGCCGGGCGGTCCGAAGACCACGTTGCCTTTCGCGGTCACGAAGCCGAGGGTTCCCGGGTGCGCGAAGGTGTCTCGCTCGGGGCCGCGGGTGTAGTCGAGTCGAAGTCCTTCAACGAGTTGCGGGCGGGGAATCGCGCAGCCCGCGTCCGCGCTCCACCGTCGTGGCTTCCATGGCCGGGACCTCCCGCTGCAGACCTGCGACCAGGAATACTTCGTGGGTCCAGTTCTCAGGGCGGGCGCGCTCGATCAATCGGCCGGCAACGCCACGCAGGGTCGGCTCTTTCAGAGCGCGGGGAGGATGCTCAACCCCGCTGTCAGGTCCCGATCCGACGTTCTGGTATTCGCGGTCATTTAGCCACCGCTCCGTCGTAGTCGCGATCCATCTCCGTGGTCCGGCCTGTCGGTAGACCAATGCGATGCGGTCCCGGCATAGTGCCGCAGTGGCTTTCACATGGTCGGGGTTGCAGATGTTTGTTGTGTCGCCGTTGGAGTGGAGGCGGATGTAGTGATCGCGGGCCAACCGGGTCAACTGCTTCCCCCCGGTGGCTGGGGGACCGGGGGCAGGGCGAGCATCGAAGCACTGGTCGGCGTCGATCCGTTGCCGCGGAAAGCCTGATGGGTCGGTTCGCGTTTTGCGTGTGCCGACACCACCGGCTCGCGCCTTCGCCATCCCGCACCAGCACCCTGGGCACCGTACCGAGGCTGATGGAGGCGAAGGCCTATCGCAGTGAGTCACCAATCAAACTGTCGCGCAATAGCGTTCGGCGACCTCATGTTCTCGGATCAAAAGGTTTCCTTGTCTATGGTCGTTCGAGGTGGCTCGGTTCAATGCCCGTACCGACTCCTCGTCCCGGCATCACCCGGTTGGCCGTGCGTGCCGAGGAGTCTCCTGGGAAGTTGAGAACGCCCAGCGCCGTATGACGCGAAGACGTCTGCGTTCATGACTGGTTTCTCCAAGTCGGCGCCGACCAACGGCACGGTCACCTGCACGGCCGGGGTGTCGGAATCGGCGTATTCATCAGCGGCTTGGGCAGATACCAGCGGCCGCATCACTGGAATCCGCTGGCCCCTCCGGAAGGCGGGAACTGAGGTCTGCTGCGCCGCTTTTGGAAGGTTCGAGTGCCTCCTCGGTCCCGGTCCTTCGCCGCGGTCACCGGGTGCGTTATCTCCGTCACCACGCTGAGAGCAGACGCCGACATACGCGGGCAGCGTGACTGCATCGAAGGTCTGCCCGCGCTGCTTCGCTAGGTATCCGACCCTGTCGCGCTCGATGAGCCGGCGTTCTGGCGATTGGTGATTCCCGTACTCACCTCAGGAGTGCGGACTCCATGGTTGTCGACACTTCACTGGGTGCAGTTGGATGTTTCGACGGCCGCACGAAGGGCGCTCGGTCATTCTTCGACGGCATCCTTCTGACTGCCGCCGAAGATGAAGATTAAGCCCTCTGCGTCGCATTCACGTCTACCCGCTCGCTATGGGCTGGGCTGCCCCCGAGGCCGAAGAGCTGTAGCGGTCTCGATCGCTCTCGGCTCGTTGTTCAGGGTGACCATGTCGTCCGATCAATCCCGCTCCACCGGCGGGCTGGATGGTTGCCTCGTTCGGCGCGACCAGCCTCGGCCAGAACATGGATGAAGCAGGTGAGTTCGGGTTCCGCATCGGGGCCGAGAGCTCTCAGAAGGTCATAATCCGCGTGCGACCTGGCGATTTGGAATGTACGCCCCTGTCGCGTAACTTATTCGAAGTCAGAGCGACACGGACACCGACTCCGCCCGCAGGGGCTGGGACACGAGGTTGTACGGAGTGCCTGGCGAAAAATCTTGAAGTCGGCCATCGTGTATGGTTGTGCTTCTTCCCCGGATTGTGTTCATGGAGTACTGGTTTGCGCTGGTGCTTCCGGGGAGATAAGATGGAACGGTTGCCCCGGAGCGGCTAGCGAGTGTGCTGGTGGTGATGGTGTGTGCGTGTTCTTTGAGAACTCAACAGTGTGTCGATGAATGTCAGTGCCAA
>NZ_JBIRXS010000069.1:0-3384 GCF_044389235.1 Rhodococcus sp. NPDC019647
GCCGGGGTGGGTGGTGCCGTCGGTGGTGGTGGTTGTGGGGGAGTTGCCGGTGACGGTGAGCGGGAAGCTGGACCGCACAGCACTACCCGAACCCGAACTTGTGCACCGACCTCAGCGGCCCGCGCGCACCGCAGCCGAAGAGACGTTGGCATCGGTTTTCGCGGAAGTACTCGGAATCGAACGGGTGGGGTACGACGACTCGTTCTTCGCGTTGGGCGGCGACAGCATCCTGTCGATCCGGCTGGTGTCGCGGGCCAAGTCCCGAGGACTGGTGTTCACCCCGCAACAGGTGTTCGAGCACCGAACGGTGGCTGCGCTGGCAGCACAATCGGACATCGCGGACCGCACGACGCCCGGCCCTCTCACTGAACTCGCCGGCGGCGGCATCGGCACTTTCCCGCCCACACCGGTGGTGCGGTACCTGCTGGAGCGCGGCGGCCACTTCGAGCGGTTCAGTCAGAGCCTGCTGCTCACGCTCCCCGCCGGGATCGACGAAGACGGACTCGTCGCTGTCGTCGCCGCGGTGATCGCACGGCACGACATGCTGCGGTCCCGGCTGTTCCGGGATGCGAGCGGGCAGTGGCAGATGGAGACCCGCCCGGATACCGACGTGGATGCGGCGTCGCTGATCCGTCGCGTCAGGTTCGACCTCACCATCGAGGCCGACCCGCCGGCGACACTCGTCGCGGCCGAGCACCAGGCGGCTGTCGAGAGACTGCGTCCCTCCGATGGGGTCGTCGTCCAGTTCGTGTGGCTCGATCCGGGACCGTCGAGAGTACCCGCAACCTCGGGCCGATTGATCGTCGTGGCTCATCATCTTGCCGTCGACGGGGTGTCCTGGCGGATTCTTTTGCCCGACTTCGCGACCGCCTGGTCGCAGATCTCCGCCGGACAGGCGGCGGAGCTGCCGGAGCCGGGAACGTCCATGCGCCGGTGGGCGCATGCACTGGCGGAGGAGGCGCAGCGCGGTGAGCGGGTCGCCGAGCTGGCGTGGTGGCGGAGCGTCGTGGACGGGCCGGACCCCCCGATCACCGACCGCCCTCTGGATCCCGCGGTGGACGTGGCGACGGCAATTCGTGACGTCGGCGTCGAGATGTCGACCGAAGACACCTCCGTGCTGTTGACAACCCTCCCGGGGCTGTACCACGGTGGTGCCCACGACGTGCTCGTCACCGCCCTGGCAGTGGCATCGTCGAGGTGGCGACGCGATCGGGGAATCTCGTTGTCGTCGATGCTGATCCGCATGGAGGGGCACGGGCGCGAGCAGTATGTGGTGCCGGGCGCCGACCTGTCCCGCACCGTCGGCTGGTTCACCACAATCTTTCCCGTCCGCCTCGACCTCGCCGGCGTCGACCTCGACGACGCGCTGGCCGGCGGCCCCGCGATGGGCCGGGCGGTCAAGGTGGTGAAGGAGCAGCTGCGTGCTGTACCCGACATGGGCATCGGCTACGGCCTCCTCCGATATCTGAACCCCGACACGGCCGACACTCTGCCGAAGACCGAACCGGGGCACATCAGTTTCAACTATCTCGGCCAGGTCCCCGACGCACCCGCCGGCAGCGCGGTGGCATGGGCACCCGCCGACGGATTCGGCGACCTGCACTACGTTCCGGATTCCGACATGCCTGCCTCGGCCGCGCTCGAGGTCAACTCCATCGTGGTCGGCGGAAAACTCCGGGTGAGCGTGGGCTACCCGGACACCCTCGTGGCCCGCGACGATGTCGAGCGGTTCGCAACTCGGCTGCGGGAGTCTTTGTCAGCATTGACAACTCATTCTCACCGCCCTGAGGCCGGGGGGCTCACCCCTTCCGACGTTCCGCTCGTCACCGTGACTCAGCGCGACCTCGACGCGTGGGAGGAGCGCTTCGGGCCGCTCACCGATGTGTGGCCACTCGCACCTCTGCAGGCGGGGTTGCTGTTTCACGCCCTCATGGCGAAACCCGCGATCGACGCCTACACGGTGCAGGTGTCGCTGCACTTGAAGGGCGCCGTCGATCCGGTGCGGATGCGCCGCGCGGTTCAGGCACTGCTGGATCGGCACGCAAATCTGCGGGTGGCCTTCGTGCCGTCCGCCGACGGCACGTTCGTACAGGTGGTGCCGGCGACCGTCGACGTGCCGTTCCGCCAGGTCGACCTGACGGGTATTCCCGAGGAGGCGCGCGGCGCCGAACTGGACCGGATTCTGGCCGCCGATCGCTCTGCGGCATTCGACACCTCCCACGCACCGCTGATGCGATTCCTTCTCCTGTCCATCGGACACGACGAATTCCGGCTGGTGTGGACCAACCACCACACCCTCCTCGACGGGTGGTCGATGCCACTCGCGATCCGGGATCTCCTCGCCCTGTACGTGGCAGACGAGGCAGGGGCGCTGCCGAGTCCCCGGCCCTACCGGGACTTCTTGACCTGGCTGCACCACCGAGATCCGGAGGAGTCGCGGGGGGTGTGGGCGAACGCGCTCGCCGGTATCGAGGGACCGACGCTGCTCCTGCCGGATGCATGGGGAAAACAGTCGTCGGTCCCACCCGCCCAGGTGCAATTTCCGCTGTCCGAGAGCCTTACCGCGGAACTCGTGACTCTGGCACGCGAGCGCAACGTCACTGTGAATACGGTGACCCAGGTGGCGTGGGCACTTCTGTTGAACGGGGCCACGTCCTCGTCCGATGTCACGTTCGGCGGCACGGTGTCCGGGCGATCACCGCAACTCGCCGGCGCCGAGTCGATGATCGGATTGTTCGTCAACACCGTCCCCGTCCGTATCACGCTCGATCCCCGGGAAACGGTGGGCGAGTTGCTCGAACGAACGCAATCGGAGCAGGCGGCGTTGTTCGACCACCACCATCTGGGTCTCGCCGACATTGCGCGCACGGTCGGCCCACAGCTCGGATTCGACACGGCAACCGTCTTCGAGTCGTACCCGATCGATCGAGGTGGTCTGACCGAAGACACCGACCTGGCCGGAATCCGGGTGGTGGACGTCAGCGGTGTCGATGCCACGCATTACCCACTCAGCGTGGCCTTCTCGATGGACACGCAGCTGCGCATGACCTTTCACTACCTACCCGACCTGATCGATGCGGCCACGGTCGAGACCATCGCGGCACGGGTCACCCGGATATTCGAGGCGATGGCCACCGAACCGGATGGGTTGTTGGCGGGGGTGGAGGTGTTGAGTGCGGAGGAGTGTGGGGTGTTGGTTCCGGTGCGGGGTGGGCGGGGTGTGGGTGTTCGGGTGTTGCCGGAGATTTTGGCGGGTGGGGTGGGGGTGGATCGGGGGGCGGTGGCGGTTTCGTGTGGTGGGGTGGAGGTGTCGTATGGGGAGTTGGATGAGTTGTCGTCGCGGTGGGCGCGGGTGTTGATCGGTCGGGGTGTGGGGCCGGAGTC
>NZ_JBIRXS010000070.1:0-3206 GCF_044389235.1 Rhodococcus sp. NPDC019647
GATGTCTTCCCAGGCGGCGGCGAGGTCGGGTACCAGGATTCGCCAGGACACGCCGTCGACGGCCAGGTGATGGATCACCAGCAGGAGTCGGCCCTGCGCCGACAGGTCGCCGTTGCGGTGGTCCCGGGAGGCGTCGAACCAGACGGCCTGCAGCATGACGCCCCGGGCCGGATCGAGCCGGTCCTCGGCGAGGGTCAGCTGGTCACTGATCATCGCCCCGAACTCGGGGCCCCGGACCGACGGAGTGTCGATGCGCGACAGCAGGTCCGACGCCTGGATCGCTCCGACGGGGAGCACCTCCATGGCCGGTCCGGTGTCCGAGCGCCGCAGCCGGCCGCGCAGCATGTCGTGGTGGTCCAGCACCGCCTGCACTGTTCGAGCGAGCGTGTCGAGGGACAGGCCCGGAGGCGCTGTCAGGACTGCGGCTTGAGAGAACCGGCTGATGTCGCCGCCGCGCCCCAGCAGCCAGTGCGCGATGGGCGTCAACGGGAGCGCGCCGACGCCCCCGCCGGGAAGCTCCGCGAGACCCGTCGGCTGAGCGATGGTGGTGACCTCGGCGAGCGCAGCCACCGACTTGCGTTCGAACACGTCGCGCGGGCTGAAGAACATCCCTGCCGCCTTGGCACGGGCCACCAGCTGGATGGCCATGATGCTGTCGCCGCCGAGCGCGAAGAACGAGTCGTCGATGCCGACGGTGTCCAGCCCGAGGACCTGTGCGAACAGTCCGGCGAGTACTCGCTCGGTGGGAAGCGACGGAGCCCGGCTCGACGTGACGCGCTCGGTGAAGTCCGGCGTCGGTAGCGCTTTCCTGTCGAGTTTGCCGTTCGCGGTGAGCGGCAACCGGTCGAGGACGACGAGAGTCGCGGGCACCATGTGCGGAGCCAACTCGGCACGGGCCGATTCCAGCACCGATTCGACGTCGAATTCCTCATCGGGGACCCCGGGTACGACGTAACCGATGAGCCGGTCCACCCCGTTGTCGTCCGTGTGGACCTGCACCACCGCGTGCACTACTGCCGGGTGCCGTCGCAGCGTGATCTCGATCTCTCCGGGTTCGATGCGGTAACCGTGCAACTGAACCTGGAAGTCGCTGCGGCCCTGGTACTCCAGCTGCCCGTCTCGATTCCACCGGGCGAGGTCACCGGTGCGGTACATGCGGGTGCCGTGACCGGCAGGATCCGCCACGAAGCGGGTGGCGGTCAGCTCGGGCCGATTCAGATATCCTCGCGCGAGCTGACTGCCTGAGACATACATTTCACCGAGCACTCCCACCGGAACAGGGTGCAGTCGGCGATCGAGGACGCCGACGCGCAGCCCGGATATGGCCCGGCCGATGACCGACGCCCGTGCCGTTGCCGCCATTGTGCGGTCGAGTGCCAGCGCGCTCACGTGGACGGTCGTCTCCGTGATGCCGTACATGTTCACCAAGGTGGGGGCATCGTCGTCGTGACGGGCGTACCAGCGGTCGAGTTGACGGAGATCGAGGGCCTCGCCGCCGAAGATCACGTAGCGCAGCGCCGTATCACCCTGTTGCGCAGCGGTGTCGGGCGTACTGGCATCCGCCTCGATGAGCTGGTAGAACGCGGTGGGGGTCTGGCTGAGGACCGTGACGTGTTCACGGCGGAGCAGTGCGAGGAACGCTTCCGGGGACCGCGCTGTGTAGTAATCGACCAGCACGGCTCTGCCGCCCCTCAGCAGAGCGCCCCAGAGTTCCCACACGGAAAAGTCGAACGAGAACGAATGGAACAGCGTCCACACGTCGGAGTCGTCGATTCCGAACCGGTCGAGGGTGTTGGCGAACAACGTCAGAACGTTGCGGTGCGACACCACAACGCCTTTGGGATGGCCGGTAGACCCGGACGTATAGATCACGTACGCAGCACAATCCGGGGTGAGTGCATTCCGTCGGTCCGTCTCTGTCACAGGAGCCGGTGAGAAGCCGCTCGCCGCCGTGATCACCGCTTCGGAGTCGACCACGACGTGCGGAATGCCGGTGTCCGGCAGTGACCCGTCGATCTCGGTGGACATCACGACGCACAGGGGGCGCGCATCGCCGAGCACGAACGCGATGCGCTCCGCCGGATAGGTGACGTCGAGGGGTAGGTGCGCGGCTCCGGACACCGTGACCGCGAGCCATGCGACGACGGAGTCGAACGAGCGTGGGAGCGCGACGGCTACCGAGGATTCCGGACCCGCGCCGATCGAGATCAGATACCGTGCCAGGCTGTTGACGCGGGCCGCCAGCGCGGAATAGGTCGTCGTCGAGCTGTCCACCGTGAGAGCACCGGAAGCGGGGAACTGCGCAGCGACTCGGGCGAAGCGGTCGGCGAGGGTGTCGGCGCCCGAGTCGGTGCCGGGCTCGTTCCACTGATGTGCGACGGTGTCGCGTTCAGTGTCGTCAATGATCTCGATATCCCCGACGGGGAGGTTGGGGTCTGTCGAAACCGCCTCGAGTATCCGGACGAAACGCTTCACGAAGCCCTCGACGGTGTCGCGCTCGAAAAGATCCCCGGCGTAGGTGAAGGCGGCGGATACGCCGGCGGGTGAGGAATCTTCGGCGAGATGTTCACGCAGGGTGAGTTGCAGGTCGAACTTCGCGGCACCGAAATCGGTGTCTACGGCTTCGACCGTCAGGTCCGGCAACTCGAGAGAGATCGACTCGGCCCGGCCGAACTCGATGAGAACCTGGAACAACGGTGAATGCGCGGTGGAGCGGCCGGGGTCCAGTTCCTCGACGAGCACCTCGAACGGCAGATCGGCGTGAGTGAAGGCGCCGAGGTCGGCGTCTCGGGTGGTGTCGAGGAGTTCGGCGAACGATGCGGCGGCCGTCACCGGAGTACGCAGCACGACCGTTCCGACGAACATTCCGACGAGGTCGTCGAGGGCGGGCTCGCCGCGCCCGGCGACGGGCACACCGACAACGATGTCGGAACTGTCGGCGAGCCGGGCGAGCAGCACGGTGAACGCCGCGTGGAAGGCCATGAACATCGTCGCCTCGTGATCCCCGGACAGGGCGGACAGTCGGCGATGGACCTGCGGATCGATGTCGAAGTACACGGATTCGCCGCGGAGGGTGCGTTGTGGTGGTCGTGGGTGGTCGGTGGGGAGGGAGAGGAGGTCGGGGAGTGCGTGGAGGGTGTTTTTCCAGTAGTGGAGTTGGGTGGTGATGAGGCTGTGGGGGTCGTCGGTGGTGCCGAGGAGTTGGT
>NZ_JBIRXS010000071.1:0-2952 GCF_044389235.1 Rhodococcus sp. NPDC019647
ATCACCAACCACCACATCCTCCTCGACGGCTGGTCCACCCCCCTCCTCCTCCACGAACTCCTCCACCTCTACACCCACCACAACGACACCACCGGACTTCCCCCGGTGACCCCCTACCGGGATTACCTCGCCTGGTTGGCCCAGCGCGATTACGCCGAGTCGGTCGAGGCGTGGCGCCGGGCGCTCGAGGGAGTCGAGGAACCGACACTTCTGGTGCCCCAGGGTCATCTCCCCTTGGAGCGGGGCGCGCCGGCCGACCACGTCGTGACGCTCGCCGCCGAACACACCGACGCCCTGCGGGCACTGGCGCGCGAACGGAACCTCACCCTCAACACCATGGTCCAGACCGCCTGGGGCATCGTCCTGGCCACCCTCACCCACCGCGACGACGTCGTCTTCGGCACCACCGTCTCCGGACGCCCACCCCACATCCCCGGCATCGAAACCATGATCGGACTCTTCATCAACACCATCCCCGTCCGCATCACCCTCGACCCCCACCACACCCTCACCCAACTCCTCGACCGCACCCACGACTCCCACACCCAACTCCTCGACCACCACCACCTCGGCCTCCCCGACATCCACCGCGCCACCGGACCCGCCACCACCTTCGACACCCTCACCGTCTTCGAGTCCTACCCCCTCGACACCGCCGCTCTCGACCCCCACGACAGCGAACTCGACATCACAGGTGTCCATACGATGGACACCACTCACTACCCTCTGGCGATCGCCGCCACCGCCGACACCCGCCTGCACCTGCGTGCCACCTACGACAGCGCCGCTTTCGACACGGCAGCGGTCGACACCCTGCTCGAGCGGGTGATCACCGTTCTCGTCGCGATGGCCGACACACCGGCTCTTCCGCTCTCCCGCCTGAGCGTTCTCACCCCCCAAGAGTCGGCAACGCTGGTGCCCGCCCGCGGTGATGCGGCCGAGCGGCCCCGCACCCTCGCCCACCTCCTCACGGAAGCCGCTGCCCGTCATGGCAATTCGACCGCGGTGGTCGTCGGGGACGTCCAGGTGACCTATAACGAACTCGACGAACGCTCCACCCAGCTCGCCCGCTTGCTCGTCGGCCGGGGGGCCGGTCCGGAAACCGTTGTCGCGGTGGCGGTGCCGCGGTCGATAGAGTCTGTGGTCGCCGTGTGGTCGGTAGTGAAGACCGGCGCCGCGTTCCTTCCCGTGGACCCCACCTACCCCCGCGCCCGCATCGACCACATGGTGTCCGACTCAGGTGTCACACTCGGCCTGACCGTCTCCGAGCATCTCGAAGCACTGCCCGGCACCGTCGCATGGACAAGTGTCGATGACGTACGCACAGACGGCGGCGCGCCTGCCACCGGTTCCGGCGTCGACCTGTCAGCTCCGAGCGTCGACACCCCGGCCTACGTCATCTACACCTCCGGGTCGACCGGCATCCCGAAAGGTGTCGTGCTCAGCCACCGTGGGATCTACGCGCTGGCAGACGAATTGCGCGAGCGCGCCGACGTGACGTCGCGATCGCGCGTCATGCATTTCTCGTCCCCGAGCTTCGACGCATCGATCCTCGAGTACCTGCTGACCTGGTCGGCGGGAGCCACCATGGTTCTGGTCCCACCCACCGTGTACGGCGGCGAGGAGCTGAAGCGGCGGATGCTCGACGGCGGCGTGACCCATGCCTTCCTCACTCCCACCGCACTGGCCTCGCTCGATCCGGCCGGATTCGACGGGCTCGAATGCATCCTTACCGGTGGCGAGGAATGCCCGACGGAGCTGGTCGCTCGCTGGGCGCCGAAACACCGCATGCTCAATGCGTACGGCCCGACCGAGGCGACGGTGGCCACCAACCTCACCCACGGCCTGGTCCCGGGGGAGACGGTCCCGATCGGCGGCCCTGTTCGCGGCGTCACCGAACTCGTGCTCGACACCCGGCTGCAACCGGTCCCGGTGGGCGCGCCCGGCGAGCTCTATGTCGCCGGCGGCGGGCTGGCGCGTGGCTACTACGGGCGCCGCGGCCTCACCGCTACCCGGTTCGTGGCACACCCCTACGGCGGCCCGGGTGAGCGGCTGTACCGCACCGGTGACATCGTCCGGTGGCGCGACCACGGTCATACGCTGGAGTATCTGGGCCGCAGCGATTTCCAGGTGAAGGTCCGCGGTTTCCGCATCGAACTCGGTGAGATCGATGCGGTGCTGACCCGCCATCCCGCCGTCGACTTCGCAGCCACGCTCGCTGACCAGACGGCTTCGGGTGACACAGCCCTCACCGCCTACGTACTGCCCGCCGCCGATCAGGATTTCGAGGCACGGAGCCTCGTCGCGTTCCTTGCTCAGCGACTGCCCTCGCACATGGTTCCCGCAGCGATAGTGCCGATTGCCGAGATACCGCGCACCCCGACCGGCAAGCTCGACCGCGACGCACTGCGGGCCTTGCGCGGTGCTTCCGGGCGGGACGGGCGTGACGGTACCGGGCGGACAGCCCCCACCACTCCGCTCGAAGACACGCTCACCCGGCTGCTCGCTGCGGTACTCGAGATGCCCAGTCTCGGGGTCGACGACAGCTTCTTCGAGTTCGGCGGTAACTCCCTCAGTGCCACCCGGGCGGTGGCACGCATCAACACGGTGCTGCACACCGACATCGGCGTCCGCGCACTGTTCGATGCCCCTACCCCTCGCGCGCTCGCCCGGGTGGTGGCCTCGGCGGGAAGCGGCACCACCGCCCGGCCTGCGCTGACTGCGGGTCCGCGGCCGCGGTGGATCCCCCTCTCCCCCGCCCAGAAACGCATGTGGTTCCTCAACCAATACGACACCACCTCACCCGCCTACAACATCCCCCTCACCCTCCACCTCACCGGACACCTCGACACCACCGCACTCGAACACGCCCTCACCGACCTCACCACCCGCCACGAAACCCTCCGCACCACCTACCCCCTCCACCACGGCCAACCCACCCAACACATCCAC
>NZ_JBIRXS010000072.1:0-2808 GCF_044389235.1 Rhodococcus sp. NPDC019647
GGGGATGTTGTAGGCGGGTGAGGTGGTGTCGTATTGGTTGAGGAACCACATGCGTTTCTGGGCGGGGGAGAGGGGGATCCACCGCGGCCGCGGACGCGCGACCAACGGATGCGGAACGTTGTTCGTTCGATGAACGAGGTGGCTCGACACAGTGCGCGGGGTCAGGTCCTCGAACAGCGTGCGCACGCCGATATCGGTGTGCAGAGCACTGTTGATGCGCGCTACCGCCCGGGTGGCAGTCAGCGAATTGCCGCCCGCTTCGAAGAAATTGTCGTCGATGCCCACGTGGTCGAGTCCGAGTGCGGCAGCGAAGGCGTCGGCGACCGTCTCCTCGATCGGAGTCGCGGTGTGGCGCGCGGTATCCGCGCCGCGGTCGAATTGGGGCTCGGGTAGCGCGGCGCGATCGAGCTTGCCGACCCGCGTCAACGGAATTTCCTCGATCGTCACGATGGCCGCCGGAACCATGTAGGCGGGAAGCGACTCGGCGAGGTATGCAGTGAGTTCCGCGGGAACGGCCTCCATGCCTTCGGCAGGCAAGACGTAGGAGACGAGCACGGTATCGCCGGAGGGTCCCGTCGTTCCGATCGTGGCCGCGTACGCGAGAGCGGGGTGGCGGGTCAGCGCGGCATCGATTTCGCCCAGCTCGATCCGGAAACCGCGGACCTTCACCTGGAAGTCGCTGCGGCCCAAGTATTCCAGTGAGTGGTCCTCACGTCGCCATCGGACGATGTCGCCCGTGCGGTACAAGCGCTCACCGCCGCCGAACGGATCAGCCACGAATCGCTGTGCTGTCAGCCCCGGCCGCCGGTGGTATCCCCGGGCGCATCCGGGACCCGCGACATACAGCTCGCCGGGTACTCCCGCCGGCACCGGCTGCAGACGCGCATCGAGTACGAGCTCGGCGACGCCGCGGACCGGCTTTCCGATGGTGATGTCGGCTCCGTCGCTCATCGGATCACTGATATTGCACATCACAGTCGTTTCGGTGGGCCCGTACCCGTTCCGAAGCCTCCTGCCCCGTGCCCATCTGTCGACCAGACCGGGTGGGCACGCCTCGCCACCCACCACCACGTCGCGGAAGGTGTCGAGGTCCGCGGGGTCGGTTGTGGCGAGTGCGGCGGTAGGCACGAACGCGTGTGTGATCCGCTCGGCTTCGATCAGCCGGGTCAGTTCGATGCCACCGAACACTCCGGGTGGCGTGATCACCATCGTTGCGGCGGAATCGAACGCGAGGAGGTAGTCGAACAGCGAACCGTCGAAGGTGGGTGACGAGAAATGCAGCACGCGGGAATCGGTGTGCGGTGTGAGCAGCTCGGCTTGCGCTGCGGCGAACGAACCGAGACCGCGGTGCGTGACCACCACACCCTTGGGCACGCCCGTCGACCCGGAGGTGTAGATCAGGTAGGCCGGGTGGTCGATCCGCGACGGCAGTCGGCGATCCCGGTCGTCGACCGGAGCGGCCGAGTAGCTTTCCGTCCGGGTGCGGAAGTCGGGTCGGTCGACGAACAGCCAGGACGTGGTGTCCGGCAGCTGGTCGCGGTGCTCGGAACAGCTGAGACCCAGCAGGGTGCCGGAGTCGGTCAGCATCTGCTCGATGCGGGTGCGCGGGTACCCCGGGTCCACAGGCAGGAACGCCGCACCCGTCTTGCTGATTGCCCAGACGGCAAGGACCGAGTCGATCGACCGAGAGAGGGCGAACGCCACGAACGATTCCGGTGTGGCACCGAAGTCGATCAGCAAGCGCGCCATCCGGTTCGACGTCTCGTCCAGCTCGCGGTACGTCACCGTGCGCCCCTCGAACGACAGCGCAGGCGCCTCGGGATTTCCTGCGGCGGCAGCGCTGAAGATCTGCGCGAGGGTGCGGTACTCGACGGCCGGTGCTCCCCGGGCGGGCACGAGGTCCCGCAGTTCCGCGTCGTCGAGCACGTTCAGCGCGGCCAGCGTCGTATCGGGTTCGGTCGCCATGACGGTGAGAACCTTGCGGACTCGGGCAGCAATGGATTCCACCTCCTCCTGCTCGAGCAGGTCGGGCAGGTACTCGAACTTCAGGTGGAGCCGGTCGTCCGCGGACGCCGCGATGGCCAGGGGGTAGTGGGTGGCGTCGGACCCGCGGGTGGCCGTGATCTCGAGGTCGGACTTCTGGGCGTCGAGCGTCGTGTCGAGGGGGTAGGACTCGAAGACGGTGAGGGTGTCGAAGGTGGTGGCGGGTCCGGTGGCGCGGTGGATGTCGGGGAGGCCGAGGTGGTGGTGGTCGAGGAGTTGGGTGTGGGTGTGGTGGGTGCGGTCGAGGAGTTGGGTGAGGGTGTGGTGGGGGTCGAGGGTGATGCGGACGGGGATGGTGTTGATGAAGAGTCCGACCATGGTCTCGATGCCGGGGATATGGGGTGGGCGTCCGGAGACGGTGGTGCCGAAGACGACGTCGTCGCGGTGGGTGAGGGTGGCCAGGACGATGCCCCAGGCGGTTTGGACCATTGTGTTGAGGGTGAGGTTCCGCTCGCGCGCCAGCGTTCGTAGTGCTTGCGTCCCTTCCTGATCGATCGACAGGCTCAGCTCCTCCGGGAAGTTCGCCACCGTTGCCCGGTCCGAGTCCGCGATGAGAAGAGTCGGCTCCTCCACACCGTCGAGTGCTTCCTTCCACGCGGCGACGCTGTCCTCGACCGGTTGCCGCCCGAGCCATGCCAGGTAGTCGCGATACGACCGCGGGTGCGGCAGCCCGGTGGTGTCGTTGTGGTGGGTGTAGAGGTGGAGGAGTTCGTGGAGGAGGAGGGGGGTGGACCAGCCGTCGAGGAGGATGTGGTGGTTGGTGAT
>NZ_JBIRXS010000073.1:0-2002 GCF_044389235.1 Rhodococcus sp. NPDC019647
GAAGTAGAAAGTGGTGCAGATGCTGGGCGAAACGAACGAGACCTTCTTCGCGGAACAGTCGGATGCGACGGACTTGCCGGAGTCGGCGGATGTGGCGGGCTTCGAGGCGCAGCTGTCGCAGGCGCTGGCGGTGGCGAATGTGCCCACGCTGCTTCTGTTGCTGGTGCAGCTGACCGGTGACCTGCACTGGTTGGAGGACCCCTACCTGCCCGAACGCAGCCGCGGTGTGGACGACAACGACACCGGCGGCCTGCCCGAGCACGTGCAGGACGAGATCCGGGCCGGCGCCCGCGAGGCGATTCTGGCATGGCGCCGCGGCAAGCCGGTGGCCGTGCCCGAGCCCTCCCCGGAGTTGCTGGTGCAGATGATGACGGTGTCGGAGGGGTCGCCGATCCCGCCGGAGTACGCCGAGCTGATGCTGGCCCGGCTGGGGTCGTTCGCCGACTCCCGCACCCCGTCGTTGCATGAGGCTGTCCCCGAGGGATTCCACGCACTGATCGTCGGCGCCGGCATGTCCGGGATCTGCGCCGCCGTCAAGTTCAAGCAGGCCGGTGTCCCGTTTACCATCGTCGACAAGCAGGACGACTCTTCCGGCGTGTGGCATTCGCACCACTACCCCGGCTGCGGGGTCGACACCCCCGCGCACCTGTACTCCTACACCTTCACCAGCTACGACTGGTCCCGGTACTTCCCGCCGCAGCACGAGATCGAGTCGTACTTCCGTCAGGTCGCCATCGAGCACGGCGTCTACGACGACATCCGGTTCGGTACCGAGGTGATCTCCGCCCGCTACGACGAGACCAGCCACACCTGGATCTCCCAACTGCGCGGCCCCGACGGAGTCGTCGAGACGGTGACCACCAACGTCCTCGTCAGCGCGGTCGGGGTGTTCAACGAACCCATCCGCCCCGACATCACCGGCCTCGACGACTTCGACGGCCCGGTCGTGCACACCGCGCACTGGCCGGCCGAGCTGAACCTGGCCGGCAAACGCGTCGCCGTGATCGGCACCGGTGCCAGCGCCATGCAGCTCGTCCCGGCGGTCGCCGACGAGGTCGAGTCGTTGACGATCTTCCAACGCTCACGGCAATGGGCGGCACCGTTCCCCAAATTCCACAAACCGGTCCCCGACGCGATCCGATTCCTCCTCCGCGAGGTCCCGCTCTACCAGTACTGGTACCGGCTGCGGCTCAGCTGGATCTTCGACAGCAAGATCTACCCCTCGCTGCACAAAGACCCGAACTGGACCGACCCCCAGCACTCGATCAACGCCATCAACGCCGGCCACCGCCGCTACTTCACCCGCTACATCCACGAACAGCTCGGCGACCGCCAGGACCTGGCACCGAAGGTGATTCCCGAATATCCGGTCTACGGCAAACGCATGCTGCTCGACAACGGCTGGTTCCGCACCCTCACCCGACCCCACGTCGAACTGGTCGACAACGCCGAAGACGGCATCGACCACATCACCGGCAACACCATCCACACCCGCAACGGCGCCAGCTACGACGTCGACGTCATCGTCCTCGCCACCGGCTACAAAGTCGCCCGCATGCTCTCCACCCTGCCCATCGAAGGACGCGACGGCCTGAGCATCCGCCAAGCCTGGAACGACGACGACCCCCGCGCCTACCTCGGCACCGTCGCCCCCGACTTCCCCAACCTCTTCCTCCTCTACGGCCCCAACACCCAACTCGGCCACGGCGGCAGCTTCATCTTCGTCATGGAATGCCAAATCAACTACGTCCTCGACGCACTCGACAAGATGTTCACCCACAACATCACCGAACTCGAATGCCGCCGCGACGTCCACGACACCTATAACGACACCATCCAAGAACGCCACCAGAACATGATCTGGACCCACCCCGGCATGACCACCTACGTCCGCAACCACCACGGACGAGTCGTCGGCAACAACCCCTGGACACTCCTCGACTTCTGGAAACTCCTCAAACACACCAACCTCGACGACTACACCACCACCAGTCGATAACAA
>NZ_JBIRXS010000074.1:0-1908 GCF_044389235.1 Rhodococcus sp. NPDC019647
GGGCCAGATCTGCCCGGTCGAGTTCGAACGGCGATCGGCTACGCTGGCCACCGCCGCATAAAAATAGGTGTCCACATCTCGGGGGGAACGCCCCGACCTCGCTCAGCGGCTCTATGCCGCCGAAACCCGGTCGCCGGTCGCTCGGCTCACGCACACCACGTTCAACCCGTCTGCGGCGGCGCTGGCGGTGCGTGCGGTGGCACGTGGTGGCAGCGTGTCGGTGTCGGTGGCCGGGGTGGGTGGTGGTGAGGAACGCGCCCGCGACGTCGATGCCCTGGGGCTGCTCGCGGTGCACGGCGGCACCATGGTGGGGCGCACTGATCCGGCCCCGTTGCTTACCGACGACGCCGGTACCTTGCCTGCGCTGCTGACCTTGGCGCGGGCGCACGCTCACCACCCGGACCCGCAGGTGTCCGGTGCGGCGGCGATGGTGGCGTGGTGGGCGGATCGGGCGGACCATCCCGGCACCTCGGCGGTGGTGAATCTGGTGGCCGCGTCGTCGGCGCGGTACGTCCTCGGCACCACCCCGGAGGCCGAACGGTCAGCGACCACGTGGCGGCAGTGGTTCGGCATCTCCGATGACAGCGTCAGCGGCTTGCATGAGTGGGCCGCGAAGATCGGCGGCGGACCGCTGCTGCCACTCCTGGAGCCGATTCACGAGGACGACCGTTATTCGTGGGATCGTGCGCTATCGGCGGCGACAGCCGGGCATGACTGGTCGCGCCCGGACAACACCGCCAGCGCCGCCATGGGACTGCGCACCCGATGCGATGCCGCCGACTTAAAAGCTGCTGCTCTGCTCGATGATCCGCTCTGGCGGCAACGTGCAGTCCATACCGGGCACGTGGCGGTGGGGGTGGCATCGGTGACCGCGCCGCTGAAAGGATCGCGTCGGCGCAACGCATCGCTGGCGGTGACCTGTGAGCGGCTCGATTCACGGTTGCGCGTCGGCTCCGAGGTCACCGGCTGGCTGGGCACCCCGGCGGACAAGCCGTTCGAGCGGTTCTGTGTCGAGGTCACCTCGGCGCACGTCGTGGACGGAAAGTTGGTCCTCGGTCTCGGTTCGGTCGGCGCACACGCCCCCGCACCGGAAGCAAGGGTGTGCTTGATGCCGCAGCCGCCGTCCCCGCAGACGATGCGCGCGGGTCGGGGCCGATACTGGCGGCTCTACCGTGCCCGCCGTTCCTGGCTCTCCACCGGCCAAACACCGGTCGCTGCACGGCGTGAGGTCCCCCTCGACGTGCTGATCGCGGGAGCAGAGGACTAGCCCCGGCAGCCTGCACCGACACTCAAAATATTATGCTTCACAACACCTTTCGTGAAAGGTTCCATCGTCATGCGCATCCTCGCCCCCCGAACCGATATCCCCGACCCGGCACCCTCGAGCGCACCGGCACCCAGGCCGAGCGCGCCGTCGCTCACGGCGTGGCCGGGATCGCAGATCATGTCCGATCCGATCACCGCACGTGTGCTGTTCTCGGTGTGGTCAGGTGATCCCGCCGTCGTCGTCCCGTCGCCACCCGGTGCGGGTAAGACCCGACTGGTCGCCCTCCTCGCGGCAGCATTGGCGCACCGTGCGGATCTGCGTGTCGGCATCGCTGCCCAGACCCGCGAACAGGCAGTGGAGATCGCGCGGCGCCTCGGCACCCTCACCGATCGCGCCGCACTGATGTGGAAAGCGAAACCGCCGAAACCCGACAGCGGGCAGACGCCAGCGGTCTCGGGGCAGAAGGTGCGGTGGCCCGGTCAGGTGGGGGCGATCCTGATCGGCACGACCGCCCGATGGCTGTTCTCGGACCCCGACCGGGTCGGCGCCGACGTGCTGATCGTCGACTTTACTTCTCGCCCGTGCGGCGTGGTGCACGTGTGTTCCGAGGTCGATAGGGGACCGTGGCACGCACAGTGTCC
>NZ_JBIRXS010000075.1:0-1819 GCF_044389235.1 Rhodococcus sp. NPDC019647
GGGGGCTGTTGCGAAATGTGTGACCGCGCTGGCGGGTGAGGGGGTGCCGCGGTGGGGGATCCCGCACCTTTGCGGCTCTCGGTCAGGTGGTGGCCGGGAGGGTGGTTCCGCCGGTGAGGTGGGTGAGGATCTTGCCGAGATTGTGGACGGCGGCGTGGAACGCCCATTCGCTGCGGGCCCGGTCGAGGCCGCGGCTGGTGAACCGGCGGAAGCCGAGGTTGTGTTTGGCGTGTCCGAACACGGTTTCGGCGATCGGTGAGCGCTTGCGGTAGGTGGCGATGCCGTCCTCGGTGCGTAGCCGATCGGCCATCGCCCGGATTGGATCCGGGTGCGGGTGCGGTGGTGCGGATCCAGCAATCGGATCGTCGGCCGCGGCGGCCTCGAGGTCCCGGCTCTTGCCGGTCGCGATCAACCGGTCCGGGCCGGGCGAGGTCAGGTTGCTCCGCGAGCAGTACCCGGCGTCGAAGAGCATCACCCCGATCAACTCCTCCGGTGTCGGGTCGGCGGGGTCCGGGCCGGTAGGGGGCGGGTCGGTGGGAAGTGTTCGGCCGCGACGGGTGGCGTCGATCAGTTGCGCGGCCTTGCCGACCTTGTCGACCAGGTCAGGGAAGTAGTCATAGTCCGCGGGGCTGGTCCCGACCCCGGTGGCCAGGATCACCCCGTCCTCGCTGGTGAACGCCTGACAGTTGTATCCCTGTAGCCACCCGCCGCCGCGCAGCGGCTGCAACCGCGAGTCCGGGTCGGTGATGTTGCGGCGCCGCTGCCCGGCGGCGGCGATGCGCTCGCGGTGTTTACACAGGGCGGTTTCGAGTTCGGTGCGCCGCCGCCGCACCAGATGATGCTCGTCGACCGGTTTCGGCACGAACCGGCCCCGACCGGCGGCGGGAGCATCCCGGAACCGGTCGAGCACACCCTGCTGCGCGGCGACCGCCTGCGCCAGCCGCCGCTCGGCGGCGGCGACCTCGGCCCCCACCGGCACCCGCCCCATCACCGTCTGACCCGCATCGAGCCTGCTCAGATAATCGTGGGCCTTACGGTCCCGGTCGGCATCCTGGTCCTGCTTTTCCGTCTCGAGCTGGGCCAACGCCTCCGCGATCCGCGCTGAGCGGGTCGCCGGATCGGCCAACTCCGCCGGCACCTGCCCCGGTCCCGGACCGTCGTTGCCGTAGAGGTCGTCCTCGGCGTCGTCGCACGCCGCGTGCGCGGCCGCCGCCGCCGCGGCGATCCGCGCGGCCTCCGCCTCGGCCGCTCGGCGGAGCCCGTCCTCGGTGCGGTTGGCGTCCTTCGAGGCGTTCGAGGCGATCTTCACCCCGTCCAACGCGATCGTTTCGAGTCGGCCCAGTCCCATCCGCGCGGCCAGGATCAGGACCTGCGTGAACAACTCCTCGCAGGCGGTGTGGTTGTCCTTGCGGAACCGCGAGATCGTCGCGTGATCGGGGGCGTCTCCGGCGCAGATCACCCGGTAGGACACCACCTCCGAGCAGGCCCGCTCGATCTGCCGGGACGAGCGCACTCCCCGCGACCACGCCCAGATCAGCAAGGTCACCAGCATGTCCGGGTCGTAGCCGGCCCGCCCCGCACCGCCGGTGCGGCGGTCGTGATGGAACGCCCGGGTATCGAGATGGGTGCCGACGATCTCGATCACCGTCCACACCGGATGGGTGGCCGGTAACCACTCCCGCATGTCCGGCGGCAACAGGAACTGCTGATCACGATCTACCGGTCGATATCCCTTGGCCACCAACACATTATCCAGGAAACCGCAGGTCACAGCATGTAGACACGCGGGCACCCCGACCCTCAATTTCGCAACAGCCCC
>NZ_JBIRXS010000076.1:0-1746 GCF_044389235.1 Rhodococcus sp. NPDC019647
CGGGTGAGGAGCAGGTGGCCGCCGTCTTCGCCGACGTGCTCCAGGCCGACCGGGTCGGGGCGCACGACAACTTCTTCGACCTCGGCGGCAACTCGCTCATCGCGACCAAGCTGGTGTCCCGGATCCGCGCCGAACTCGGAGTGCCGTTGGGGGTGCGAGACCTTTTCGAGGCGCCGACCGTGGCGGAACTCGCGGCCACGGTGTCGGGGACGACGGGTGATGAGGTCCGTCCCGCGCTGATGCCCCGGCCACGCCCGGAACGAATTCCGTTGTCCCCGGCGCAGCAGCGGATGTGGTTCCTCAACCAGTTCGACACCACCTCACCCGCCTACAACCTGCCCGTCGCGGTACGCCTGTCCGGAGTCATCGATACCGGCGCCCTGACCGCCGCGGTCGCTGATTTGATCGAGCGGCACGAAACCCTCCGCACCGTGTTCCCGGACTCGGAGACCGGACCGCACCAGGTCGTCCTCGACGCCGACTCCGCAACTCCCGAGTTGCCGGTCACCGCCGTCGACGAGACCGGGCTCGACACCGAACTTGCCGACTTCCTCGGTGCCGGTTTCGACGTGACGACCGATTTCCCTGTCCGCGTCGCCCTGTTCCGGATCGACGCCGAGGAGCACGTCCTCGCGCTGGTGGTTCATCATATTTCCGGCGACGGCTGGTCGATGGCGCCCATGGTGCGCGACACGATGACCGCGTACGCGGCACGCACGCAAGGGAAACGGCCCACCTGGTCACCGTTGCCGGTGCAGTACGCCGACTACGCGTTGTGGCAACGCGAACTTCTCGGGGACGAATCCGACCCGGACTCGCGCGCGGCACAGCAGCTGGACTATTGGACGACCGCACTCGCCGGGGTGCCCGAGGAACTGGACCTTCCGGCCGACCGGCCCCGGCCGGCTGACCAGTCCTACCGCGGAGGCCACGTCGACGTCGCACTCGACGCATCCGTGCACCGGGCGCTGGCGTCGCTCGCACAGTCCGAGCGGGCAACGCTGTTCATGGTGGTGCACTCCGCGCTCAGCGTCCTGCTCAGTCGTGCGAGTGCGACGCCGGTCGTCACGATCGGCACCCCGGTCGCAGGCCGCGGAGAACGGGAACTGGACGACCTGATCGGCATGTTCGTCAACACCCTCGTCCTGCGGACCGAGGTCGACCCCGGGGCGACCTTCCGCGAACTCCTGGGCCGGGTGCGGGACGCGGACCTGCAAGCGTTCTCCCACACGGACGTGCCGTTCGAGCGGCTGGTCGAGATACTCAGTCCCACCCGCACCACCGCCCGCCACCCACTGTTCCAGGTGATGCTCACCTTCCAGAACCTCGAGCAGACCACGCTCGAACTCGACGGTCTCACGCTCCGCGGCCTCGACGCGACCCTCGATGTCGCGAAGTTCGACCTGCACTTCACGCTCGTCGAACAGTTCGACGAGGACGGGCTGCCGGACGGCATCTCCGCCCAGCTGATGTATGCGACCGACCTGTTCGACGAGTCGACGGCCGCGGCGATCGCCGAACGCTTCAGCAGGATCCTGGATGCCGTCGCCGCGAACCCGACGGTGCGCGTCGGTGACATCCCGCTGCTCGACACCGCCGAACGCTCCGCGTTGGAGGCCTGGAACTCGACGGCACAGGACGTACCCGTGGCGACGTTGCCGGAGTTGTTCGGGGATCGGGTGGTGCGGTCTGCGGGTGCGGTGGCGGTGGTGTTCGAGGGTGGGTCGTTGACGTATGCCGAGTTGG
>NZ_JBIRXS010000077.1:0-1665 GCF_044389235.1 Rhodococcus sp. NPDC019647
CCTGATTCCACCGAAGGATCAGCTGCGTAGCAGCGTGTCGAACTGAAGAAAGTGCCCCCTGAACTGGGAAGATTGGAGTTCTCACACAACAAATCCACCAGTTCACGAAAGGCACTTCCGGTGAAAGTGTCCCACAAGTTCATCGACGGCTGCGCCGTGTTCGACGACGACAACCTCGTCTCGTGCGCCGGACTGGTCCCGGTGATGACATTGGCCGAACACACCCACTTGCCGGACCTGCTCTCGGAGAAGGTCTCGATCACCACCGCGAAGATCGCGTCCGGAGCGGCGAACCCGGCACCGAAACTGCTCACCCTGATCGCCGGGATGTGCGCAGGCGCCGACAACATCGACGATATCGACCTGCTGCGCTCGGGCGGCATGACACACCTGTTCGCAGGCGTCTACGCACCCTCGACTGTGGGAACACTGCTGCGCGAGTTCAGCTTCGGTCATGCCCGTCAACTCGAATCCGTGCTCCGCGAACACCTGATCGCACTCACCGGCCGGGTCGAGATCCTGCCCGGTCTGGCCGAGCAGGCGTTCATCGACATCGACTCGCTGCTGCGCCCGGTCTACGGCCACGCCAAGCAAGGCGCCTCCTACGGACACACGAAGATCGCCGGCAAACAGATCCTGCGCAAAGGCCTATCCCCGCTGGCCACCACGCTCAGCACCGCCGACTCCACACCGATCATCACCGGCATGCGACTGCGCGCCGGGAAAGCCGGCTCCGGTAAAGGCGCAGGTCGGATGGTTACTCAGGCCATCGTCACGGCCCGGGCAGCGGGCGCAACCGGTGCCATCGTGGTTCGCGGTGATTCCGCCTACGGCACCCGCTCGGTCATCTCGGCATGCCTGCGCGTGAAAGTGCACTTCTCGCTCGTCCTGGCCAAGAACACCGCGGTGCAGCGCGCGATCGATTCGATTCCCGACGAGGCGTGGGCCCCGGTGAAGTATCCGGGAGCGGTCCGCGACCCGGACACCGGAGCGTGGATCTCCGATGCCGAGGTCGCCGAAACCACCTACACCGCTTTCGCTTCGACCAAGACTCCGGTCACCGCACGGTTGATCGTGCGCCGCGTCAAAGACGCCCGCTACCCCGACGCATTGTTCCCGGTATGGCGATATCACCCGTTCTTCACCAACACCACCGCCCCGGCCGCCGACGCCGATATCACCCATCGCCGGCACGCGATCATCGAAACCGTCTTCGCCGACCTCATCGACGGACCCCTGGCGCACATGCCGTCGGGGCGTTTCGGGGCGAACTCCGCGTGGGTTCTCTGCGCGGCGATCGCCCACAATCTCCTGCGCGCCGCCGGCGTTCTTGCAGGTGGTGGGCATTCTCGGGCCCGTGGGGCGACGCTGCGACGCAAGATCGTCAACCTTCCGGCTCGATTGTGTCGACCGCAACGAAAACCGATCTTGCGGCTACCCGCCCACTGGCCGTGGTCGGCTGCCTGGCTTCGATTGTGGGCCAACACTATCGGCCGCAGCCCGCCAGCTATCGCCTGAACACTGACCGACCCGCCGAGGCGGCAAGACCGGGACCTCATCGTGGAAAAGCTGGGCAGACCAGCGGTCACCGCATGCCCGCAACTGCCCATACATCCACTCGCCCGGCCGGAACGGGCTTCGGCATCACGTCGGTGGATTCAGGCT
>NZ_JBIRXS010000078.1:0-1566 GCF_044389235.1 Rhodococcus sp. NPDC019647
CCCTGCGTGTCAGGCTGAGTTGAGTCCAACGGTTCACAGCAATCCCGCCTGCAGGGCGAGATACGGATCAACCCGACAATGACAATTTCCAGCCTGGCCGTCGCCGGGGACAATGCTCACATGGAGTGTTCCCACCCACGTTCCGACGGACCACGCCGACGCTCATTCGCCCCGGCGGACAAGCTCGCGCACCTGGCCGCCTACGAGCAGGCCTGCCAGACGAACGAAGGCGGCGCCTACCTGCGCCGCGAGGGCCTCTACTCCTCCCTCATCACTGAGTGGCGCAAGCAACGCGACGCCGGCGTCCTCGACGGCAAACCCGCCGGCGCGAAGGTCGGCAAGCTGACAGCCGAGCAGGCCGAGATCGCTCGCCTCAAGCGGGAGCTCACTCGTACGAACAAGCGACTGGCCACCACCGAAGCCGCCCTGGACATCATGGGAAAAGCGCATGCTCTCTTGGAATCGCTCTCCGAGAGAGCGGATGTGGACGACAAGCCAACCAAGCGCTGACCGCAGCATGGACCGAACTGACCGACGTCGGGATGTCGACGAGAACAGCAAGCGCAGTGACCGGTGTAGTCCGGTCGACCGCGGTCCGGCGTCGCGCCGCAGCCGCCGCACCGACACCTTCCGCTCCAGCGCGACCTACGCATCCGCCGGCGAACAAGCTCACCCCGATCGAACGCCGCCGCATCCTCGACACACTCAACAGTGACCGGTTCGTCGATCAGGCGCCGCTCGAGGTGTACGCGCAACTCCTCGACGAGGGTGTCTACCTGTGTTCGGTGTCGACGATGTACCGCGTCCTGCGGGAGAACGCGCAGGTCAGTGAACGCCGCAGGCTCGCCCGGCACCCGGCGAGAACCTGCCCGGAGCTGGTCGCGACCGCCCCGCGGCAGGTGTACTCGTGGGACATCACGAAGCTCGCCGGGCCGGACAAGGGCCGCTACTACGACGCCTACGTGATGATCGACATCTACTCGCGGTACATCGTCGGTGTGCACGTCCACGCACACGAATCGGGTGTGCTGGCACGGGAGTTGATGGAGCAGATCTTCGCGGTGCACGGCATTCCGCAGGTCGTGCACGCCGACCGCGGCACGTCGATGACCAGCAAGTCCGTCGCGTCACTGCTGTCGGACCTCGAGGTCACCCGCTCGCATTCGCGGCCGCGGGTCTCGAACGACAACCCGTATTCGGAGGCGGTGTTCAAGACCCTCAAGTATGGACCGGAGTTCCCCGAACGGTTCGGCTCACTGAGTGAGGCAAGGGAATTCATGATGCAGTTCACCGAGTGGTACAACCACGAGCATCGCCACACCGGCATCGGGCTACACACTGCCGCCGACGTCCACTTCGGTTTGGCGGCGGCGAAGGCCGCCGAACGTCGGCAGGTACTCGAGGCGGCACGGGCCAGGCATCCGTACCGCTTCGGCACTACGACAGCGCCGAAGATCCTCGACCTCCCCGACACCGTCTGGATCAACCGCCCCGCCGACGATTCTGCCGAGGCCGAAACGTCAGCCGCTTAACACCCGATGGACTCAACTCCCTTGACAAGTTCCG
>NZ_JBIRXS010000079.1:0-1524 GCF_044389235.1 Rhodococcus sp. NPDC019647
CGAGTTGCCGCCGAGGTCGAAGAAGTTGTCGTGCGCCCCGACCCGGTCGGCCTGGAGCACGTCGGCGAAGACGGCGGCCACCTGCTCCTCACCCGGAGTACGCGGTGGGGTGTATTCGGTTCCGGTACTGGTGAATTCGGGTGCCGGGAGTGCCTTCCGGTCGAGCTTGCCGCTGGTATTGAGCGGGAACTCGTCCAGGACCACGAACGCGGACGGCACCATGTACGACGGCAACGCCGCCGACGCATGAGCACGCACCACCGACACCTCGAGCGCGGACTCCGCCGTCACATACGCCACCAGATGATCACCGGTCACCGCGTCGGCATACACCGTCACCGCCGCCCCGGTCACCGCCGGATGCGCCCGCAACACCGACTCGATCTCCCCCAGCTCGATCCGCTGACCACGGAACTTGACCTGGAAATCGGTGCGCCCGACATACTCGAGCACCCCGTCCCGACGGCGACGCACCAGATCCCCCGTCCGATACATCCGCGCACCCGGCACCCCGAACGGATTGGCCAGGAACCGATCCGACGTCAGATCGGCCCGCCCCACATACCCGCGAGCCAACTGCACACCCCCGAGATACAACTCCCCCGCCACCCCCGCCGGCACCGGATGCAACCGGGAATCGAGCACATACGCCTGCGTATTCCACTCCGGAACACCGATCGGCACCGACACCGTGTCGGCGACCCCACACTCCCAGAACGTCACCGACACCGCAGCCTCGGTCGGACCATACAAATTATGCAACCGGGCCGGCGTCACCGCCCGCAACCGGGCCACCGTCTCCGGCGGCAACGCCTCACCGATCGCGAACACATGCCGCAAACTCCGGCAGGAACCCGCCGGCACCGCCGCGACGAACACATCGAGCATCGACGGCACGAAATCGGTGACCGTCACCCCCTGCTCATCGATCACCTGCGCCAGATACCCCGGATCCCGATGCCCGTCCGCGGTCGCCAACACCAACCTGGCACCGACCTGCAACGGCCAGAAATACCCCCACACCGACACATCGAACGTCGTTGCCGTCTTCTGCAACACCACATCCCGACCGGTCAACCCGTACTCGGCCTGCATCCACCGCAACTGATTCACGATGCCCGCATGCGGAACCGCCACACCCTTCGGCTTCCCCGTCGACCCCGACGTGAAGATCACATACGCCGGATTCTCCGGCCGCAGCGGAACCACCCGCTCCGCATCCGTGACCGCCGCCTCCGAGAAACCGGACACATCCACCTCGTCGATCGAGACCACCTCGACCCCCGACGGCAACCCCACCCGATCCGCCGCCGTGCTCAACACACACACCGGCACAGCGGAGTCGAGCACATACCCGATCCGCTCGACCGGATGATCCGGATCGACCGGCACATACGCACCACCCGCCCCGAGCACCGCATACATCCCCACCACCAAATCCAGGGACCGCCGCATCGCCAACACCACCCGCGACTCCGGCCCCACCCCCAACCCGATCAGATACCGGGCCAACCGATTCGCCCG
>NZ_JBIRXS010000080.1:0-1457 GCF_044389235.1 Rhodococcus sp. NPDC019647
GAGCAATGATCAGAACTTGTGGATCCCGGGAGGGCGTACCTTCCCGGATGATGATCTGGAAGGTATCCGAATTCTGATCAAGACCAGCGCGGCAACGCTGGCGGGAAGGTACGCCCGTGCTCACGGTAGTACACGACGACGACCGGTCCAACGATGACGGCGGGCGGTCGTTGCTCGACGAGATCGTCCGCGACGGTGCCCGGCAGATGCTCGCGGCCGCCCTGCAGGCGGAGGTCGCCGCCTATATCGAACAGTTCGCTGATCAGGTCGACCAGAACGGTCGCCGCCTCGTGGTGCGCAACGGCTACCACCACGAACGCGGTGTGCTGACCGCCGCGGGTGCGGTCACCGTGAAGGCCCCGCGGGTCAACGACAAGCGCATCGACCCGGACACCGGAGAGCGGCAGCGGTTTTCGTCGGCGATCCTGCCGGCCTGGGTGCGCAAGTCCCCGCAGATGAACGAGGTACTGCCGCTGCTGTATCTGCACGGGCTCTCCACCAGCGACTTCGGCCCGGCGCTCGAGCAGTTCCTCGGATCGGGCGCCGGGCTCTCGGCGTCCTCGATCACCCGGTTGACGACCCAGTGGCAGGACGAGGCCAAGGCCTTCCAAGGTCGGGACCTCTCGGGCACCGACTTCGTCTATCTGTGGGTCGACGGAATCCACCTCAAGGTCCGGCTCGAGCAGGAAAAACTGTGCCTGCTGGTGATGATCGGGGTCCGCGCGGACGGCCGGAAGGAGCTCGTCGCCCTCACCGACGGGTACCGCGAGTCCACCGAGTCGTGGGCGGACCTGCTGCGCGGCTGCCGACGCCGCGGCATGACCGCCCCCGTCCTCGCGGTCGGTGACGGCGCTCTGGGGTTCTGGCGGGCGCTGCGGGAGGTGTTCCCGGAGACGCGGGAGCAGCGTTGCTGGTTTCACAAGCAGGCAAATGTGCTTGCCGCGCTACCGAAATCGGCTCACCCAGGTGCGCTCGCGGCGATGAAGGAAATATACAACGCCGAGGACATCGACAAGGCGCAAGTGGCGATCAAAGCCTTCGAACTCGACTACGGCGCGAAGTATTCGAAGGCGGTCGCGAAGATCACCGACGACATGGATGTGCTGCTCGAGTTCTACAAGTATCCGGCCGAGCACTGGGTGCATCTCCGCACCACAAATCCCATCGAATCTACTTTCGCCACGGTGCGGCTCCGAACGAAGGTCACCAAGGGGCCTGGATCCCGTGCGGCGGGACTTGCCATGGCCTACAAGCTGATCGACGCCGCTCAGGCTCGCTGGCGTGCGGTCAACGCACCACATCTGGTCGCGCTCGTTCGTGCCGGCGCGGTGTTCCACAAGGGCAAGCTGCTCGAACGACCAACAGACATCAGCCCCAACTCCGCGGCGGTCGAGCCCGCAAGCACCGGATCGGAGGTCGCATGAAACTCACTCATCCACAGGTATTGACAATATCTC
>NZ_JBIRXS010000081.1:0-1419 GCF_044389235.1 Rhodococcus sp. NPDC019647
GGTTGCGTCCAGCAGAGTGGTGTATGAATCGGATTCGAACCTGACCGGCGTGTCGTAGCCAAAGAAGGCGGCCATCGCGTGACTCTTCGAGAGACCGACCAAAGTCACTCGATGAAGGACCCCGCGATGACCACTGCCCACGATATCGACCTGCACCAGTTCCTGACCGACCGGCTCACCGACGCCAGCCCCGACCTGCTGCGCAGTCTGCTGTCCACGTTCATCGACGCGCTGATGGGCGCCGAAGCCGATAGCCTGTGCGGCGCCGGTTTCGGTGAACGTTCCGACGACCGCGTCAACAGCCGCAACGGCTATCGGCACCGGGATTTCGATACCCGTGCCGGCACTCTCGACGTGGCGATCCCGAAGCTGCGCTCCGGTTCGTATTTTCCGGACTGGTTGCTGCAGCGCCGCAAGCGTGCCGAGAAGGCCTTGACCTCGGTGGTGGCGACCTGCTACCTGCTCGGAGTCTCCACTCGGCGGATGGAGAAGCTCGTCGACTCGTTGGGCATCACCAGCCTGTCCAAGTCGCAGGTGTCGGTAATGGCGAAGGACCTCGACGCCCAGGTGGAGGCGTTCCGCAGCCGACCCTTGGACGCCGGGCCGTACACGTTCGTCGCCGCCGACGCCCTCGTGTTGAAGGTCCGCGAGAACGGGAGGGTGGTCAACGTGCACACCCTGGTCGCGGTCGGGGTCAACGCCGAGGGCTACCGAGAAATCCTGGGAATCGAGGTGACCTCCGCCGAGGACGGTGCCGGTTGGTTGGCGTTCTTCCGGTCGTTGGTCGCCCGCGGCCTGACCGGCGTGCGGTTGGTGACCTCCGACGCGCATGCCGGCCTCGTGTCGGCGATCGGCGCCACCCTGCCCGGGGCCAGCTGGCAACGCTGCCGAACGCACTATTCCACCAATCTGATGTCCCAGACACCGAAGAATTCCTGGCCTTGGGTGCGTGCGCTCCTGCACTCCGTCTACGACCAACCCGACGCCGATTCCGTTCACGCTCAATACGATCGAGTGATCGACGCCTTGTCGGAGAAGCTACCGAAGGTCGCCGACCACCTCGACGCGGCCCGTCCGGATCTGCTCGCATTCACGGCGTTTCCGAAGCAGATCTGGCGACAGATCTGGTCCAACAATCCCCAGGAACGGCTCAACAAAGAGATCCGGCGCAGAACCGATGTGGTCGGAATCTTCCCCGATCGCACCGCCCTCATCCGGCTCGTCGGCGCGGTACTCGCCGAGCAACACGACGAGTGGATCGAAGGCCGCCGCTACCTCGGCCTCGACGTGCTGGCACGATCCCGCAGCATCCAAGCAACACCCGAACCCGCCGAGGAGGTGGCGCCTGCGGCTCTGACTGCATAACCCTTACGAGGAGTCACGCGACGACCGTCGTACACCACGCCCTGGGACTTGACC
>NZ_JBIRXS010000082.1:0-1393 GCF_044389235.1 Rhodococcus sp. NPDC019647
GGGCTCTACTGACTCATTCGTGGGTGGGTTCGGCCGGGTAATTGTGGGCGGGCGCCCCCGAGGCTGAGCATCGCGAGTGCGATGACGGCCTCGGGGGTGTGGAACCCGAATCCGCGGCGGGTGATGAGGCGAATCTTGGTATTGACGGATTCGATCCGACCGTTCGAGAGCCCGTGCTCGATGGCGGCGAGGATCGCGGGTCTGTGGACGAGGATGCTTTTCTGCAACGCGACGAACGCCGGGATCCGGCACCGTCGGGCCCAGTCGATCCAGCGGTCGAGTTCGGCAGCGGCCTGCTCGACCGGGAGCTGGAAGATCAACCGCAAACTCTCCTTGAGCCGGTAGCCGCGGTGCAGGACCGGATCGTGGAGTTCGATCCACTTCAGCACCGCCTGCTGCTGCGCGGTGAGGGCGTCCGGGTTCTTCAGCAACGCCCACCGGCTGCGTTTGACCGTCCGAGCCGGGCCGGCCTTCGGGCGACGCCGCGGTTTCCACCCACCGCCGCGGGAGGCGTTCTCGGTGGACCGTGCCCGGTTCCACGCCGCCCGCCGCACCGTGTCGAGGGCCTCGGTGGCCCAGGCGACCACATGGAACGGATCCGCGCAGCGCACCGCATCCGGGCAGCACCGGGTCACCACCGACCCGATCCATCCGGCCGCATCCGAGGTGACGTGGGTGATCTTCGCGCACCGTTCGGGCCCGAGCAGGGCGAAGAACCCGGACAGGGTCGCCGCGTCACGACCCGGGGCCGCCCACACCAGCCGGCCGGAGTCGTGGTCGACGACGACCGTCAGATACTTGTGGCCCTTCTTGTACGAGATCTCGTCGATCCCGATCCGCCGCAGCCCCGCCAGCGGGTCCCGGGCGGGTGCGCTGTCGGCCCACACCCGGTCCACGATCGTCCCGACCGTGCGCCACGCGGTGCGCATCAACTCACACGTCGCGGCCTTCGAGGTATGGGTGGCCAGCCACGCCACCGTCTGGTCGAACGCGTAGGTGTGCCCGGCCCGGTGCCGGGCCCAGGGCACCGCGGCCACCGTGACTCCGTGTTCGCGGCAGCACACCCGCGGTGCGTCGGCCTCGACGAAGGTGCGGACCAGGCCGCAGTCCGGGCCGCGCCACCGCCGCCGACCGGTGCCGCCGTCGTAACCGGGGCTCCGACGACCACACACCCCGCACCGGGACCGGGCCCGGGCCTGCGGCCGGACCGCGACGATCACCGCCCCGGCCGTGTCGTCGAAATCGACGCCCTCAATCACCGTCTTTTCGACACCCAACACCTGACGCCATATCCTGGCTTCGCGCACGCCGTTCCCCACATATGTAGCCGACTGACCCTAGACAAGCCAGAACGCTACTGGGACAACGGCGTGCGCCCTCACCCGCACCGAAC
>NZ_JBIRXS010000083.1:0-1301 GCF_044389235.1 Rhodococcus sp. NPDC019647
CGGCTAGACATCCCAGGGCCGTAAGTTGTCAAGCCGCTTGGGCGATGCGGCGGTGGTCCCAGGCGATGTGTTCGTCGTAGTGGGTGTGGTGGCGGAGGCAGCCGTGGAGGATGCCGACGAGGCGGTTGCCGAGGGCGCGGAGCGCCTGGTGGTGCAGGTCGCCGGCGTCGCGGCGCTGGTCGTAGAACTCGCGGGCGCCGGGGCTGGACGAGAGTGCGCAGAACGCCCATTGATCGATGGCGTCGTAGAGGCGCCGGTTGCGGACGTGGCGGGCGAGCACGGCACGTTTCTTGCCGGACGCGATCGTCAATGGGGAGGTCCCGGCGTAGTTTCTGCGAGACTTGGCGGTGGTGTAGCGATCGGGGTCGTCCCCGAACTCACCGAGCACCCGGGCGCCGAGGATGACACCAAGTCCTGGCAGGGAGTGGTAGATGTCGGCGTCCGGGTGTGCCTCAAAATGGTCGGCGAGGGTGGTCTCGAGTTCGGTGATCTGCCGGTTCAACTCGACGATGAGACCGACCGCCGCTCTGGTGGTGGCGGCGAACGCGGCCACGACCGGCGTCGGTGCGGCCAGGTGCTCGGCCCGCAGTCCGGCCTGGATTTCGCGGGCCCGACCGTCGAGGTTGCGTTGCCGACCAGCCTTTTTGAGGGCGGATCGGATCGCCGGCAGGGTCAGGTGCGCGGCCTCGGCGGGAGTCGGGGCGCGACCGAGTACGGCCAGGGTGTCGCGGTCGTGTAGGTCGTCGAACACCTCCAGCGCGGCCGGGTAGTACTCGCGCAGCGCCGAACGTAGCGCGTTGGTCTGCCGGGTGCGGGACCAGATCAGGTTCTGGTGTCCGCGGGCGAGGACCTTGATCGCCTCCACGTCCGGGCTGTCTCCGGCGATCGGCCGGTGATTGTGCCGGTCGGTGCGCACCAGGTCCGCGAGCAGCTTGGCGTCACCGGGGTCAGATTTCGCGCCGGAGACGTGGTGGCGGTCGCGGTAGCGGGCGACCGCGAGGGGGTTGATCGCGTAGACCTGATAGCAGGCGGCGGTCAGCGCCTGCACCCACAGGCCGCGGTCGGTTTCGATGCCGACAACGACCTGACCTGCCTCTTCGGCGTGGCTGGCTATCAGTTCGTGCAGCTGCCGGATGCCGGCCAGCCCCTCGGGGAGCCGCCGAGATGCCAGCCGTCGCCCGGCCTCGTCCATCAAATGGACATCGTGATGGTCTTCGGCCCAATCATCTCCGACGAAGATCATCGATCGCCTCCTTTGGTCTCCTATTCTGGGTGGAACCTGTTCGAGCCCAGAGGCACCC
>NZ_JBIRXS010000084.1:0-1189 GCF_044389235.1 Rhodococcus sp. NPDC019647
CGGGAGATGTTGGTGGATTCGGGTGTGGTGGTGGGGTTGTCGGTGTCGGGGTGTGTGGTGCCGGATGGGGTGGAGTGGTTGTGGCTCGATGATTCGGGTGTGGTGGAGGGGGTGTCGGGGGGTGTGGTGTCGGATGGGGATCGGGTGCGGCGGTTGTGGGCGGGGTGTGCGGCGTATGTGATGTATACGTCGGGGTCGACGGGGCGGCCGAAGGGGGTGGTGGTGACGCATGAGGGTTTGGCGAATTTGGCTGTGGAGGAGCGGGTTCGGTTCGGGGTGTCGTCGGGTTCTCGGGTGTCGCAGGTGTCGTCGCCGAGTTTTGATGCGGTGGTGTACGAGTGGTTGATGGCGTTTTCGGTGGGGGCGCGGTTGGTGGTGGCGCCGCCGGGGGTGTTCGGGGGTGTGGGGTTGGTGGAGTTGTGGGAGGCGGAGGGGGTGTCGCATTGTTTTGTGACGCCGTCGGTGTTGGCGACGTTGGGGTCGGGTGTGGGGTTGGGGTCGGTGCGGGTGTTGGTGGTGGCGGGGGAGGTGTGTGCGCCGGAGTTGGTGGCGCGGTGGGCGCCGGGTCGGGAGTTTTTCAATGCGTATGGGCCGACGGAGGTGACGGTGCAGGCGACGGTGGGTGGGCCGTTGGTGGCGGGGGGTGTGGTGTCGGTGGGTGGTCCGGGGTTGGGGGTGGAGGTGGTGGTGTTGGACGGGTGGTTGCGTCCGGTGCCGGTGGGGGTGGTGGGTGAGTTGTATGTGGCGGGGTCGGGTGTGGCGCGGGGGTATCGGGGTCGGGCGGGGTTGACGGCGGTGTCGTTTGTGGCGAATCCGTTTTCGGGTGTGGGGTCGCGGGTGTATCGGACGGGGGATGTGGTGCGGTGGGTTGAGGTGGGGGTGTTGGAGTTTGTGGGGCGGGTTGATGGGCAGGTGAAGGTGCGGGGTCAGCGGGTGGAGTTGGGGGAGGTGGAGGCGGTGTTGGCGCGGTGTCCGGGGGTGGCTCGGGCGGCGGCGGTGGTGCGGGAGGGGGGTCGGTTGGTGGGGTATGTGGTGCCGGAGGTGGGGGTGCGGGTGGATCCGGATGTGGTGGTGGAGTGGGTGGCGGGGGTGGTGCCGGGGTGGGTGGTGCCGTCGGTGGTGGTGGTTGTGGGGGAGTTGCCGGTGACGGTGAGCGGGAAGCTGGACCGCACAGCACTACCCGAACCCG
>NZ_JBIRXS010000085.1:0-1001 GCF_044389235.1 Rhodococcus sp. NPDC019647
CGGGTCGTTCAGGCGCGTAGGTGGGTGACGAAGTGGTCGCGTGCGGCGGTGGAGACCTGGTCGAAGCCGGGGCCGGTGTAGAAGTCGAAGTGTCCGCCCTGTGTGACGAGGAGTTGTTTGGGTTCGCGGGCGCGTTCGTAGGCGTCGAGTGCGAGTGCGTAGGGGGTGGAGGTGTCTTCGTTGGCGACGATCATCAGCAGTGGGGTGGGGGAGATCTGGGTGATGAAGCTGCCGGGGTCGTATTCGGAGGCCAGTTCCAGGCTGCGGGCGGTCATTTCGTTTTTCCAGTTCGGGGCGCGGAGCGCCGCCGTTTTGGTGAACCATTCGTAGGCGTCGGTTTGGGGCATTGCGGCCTGCCCCATCGGGTCGGGGGAGACGGCGGGGAGCATCGCGGGTGCGCCGTCGTGGAATCGGTTGGCGCGGTCGGCGGCGAGGTTGTCGCGGACGTGGAGGAGGAAGTCTCCGCGTAGCAGTCGGACCAGGGTTTCCGGTCCCGAGACGAAGGGTACCTGGGCGACGACTGCCTTGACTCGTTTGTCGATCGCGGCGACCATCAGCGCGTGTCCGCCGGCGAAGCTGGTGCCCCAGACTCCGACCCGGTTTCCGTCGACCTCGGGGCGGGCGATGGCGTAGCTGATCGCGTTGCGGATGTCGCGGTACTGCAGGACGGGGTCGAGTTCTTGGCGGGGGGTTCCGTCGCTGTCGCCGAAGTTCTGGTGGTCGTAGGCGATTGCGTTGAGGCCGGCTTCGGCGAAGACGTTGGCGTAGTCGTCGAGGTGCATTTCTTTCACGCCGGACATGCCGTGCACGAGGATGATGACCGGTGCCGGGGTGGTGGTGTTCTGTGCCGGGTAGAACCAGCCGCGGAGGGTGACGTCGCCTTCACCCTTGAATTCGATGTCTTCGCGATTCATGTGCTTTTCCTCTTCACGCCGGGTTGTGTGTCGGACACTGCCAACCTAGGAACCGGCGAGCGGGCACCGATAGAACGAGCGCGCCCT